>CAYZJW010000193.1:0-1587 GCA_964478985.1 uncultured Actinomycetota bacterium | reverse complement strand
CAAAGTCTTCTTCCTGGATGATATAGTTCAAAAGGGTCCGGCTGCCCATATACTCCATTACCATTACTCCCCTGTCACTATAATATATACCGGGGACTTTCAGCTTATCGCCGCCTAGAAGATCGTAGAAGAAGAGTTCGTTTTTTGCCCTGGAGAACCTGTCCCTTCCTTTGTACTGCTTGAGTACATAATTCTTAACGCCTGTCATGGACTGGACTTCTATCCTGTATACATCATTTTTCCTGCTGAAGAGCTTTTCTTTTCTGTGGATGGCTGTTATATCTTCCTGTTTCAGGAAGCTGCTTTTAAGAAAGGTTTGCAGTGATGAGTCTGGTTCCATTATCAGTCAGGTCAGGGTTTGTGGTTTTTCAATCTTACAGATGAGAGGCCATTATTGTCCCTTGCCATTTTTATTGCCCCCAGTACCGGCTTTTTAGTAAGGTCCTTAAAATTTATACCTTTAAATTTTTTCTCCAGAAGATCAAACAGGGTTTTTTTGAAATATTTTCTGCATTTAAAAACACTGCCCACCAGGACCAGGTCAAAGACACTATCGCTTATTCCAAGTCTTTCGGCTACAACAGTTATAATGGATTCTATTTCCCCTGCTTCTTCCTCTAAAATATTCCTGCTGGCTATATCCCCCAGGTGGGCTGCCCTGCAGACAACGGCTGCGATCTCTGATATTTTTTCCTTTGTGATATTTTTTTTATATATCCATTCCACTATCTCGACCTCTGACCTGAATCCCAGATAACCCAGTATCTGGCTGCTGAGAATAGTATTCTCTATCCTTCCGTCATATGCCTTCATGACGGTTTTTAATGCCTTTAGGGCTATGCTGTATCCGCTTCCTTCATCTCCCAGTATATAGTCCCAGCCGCCGGCTTTTGCTTCCATCCCGTCCTGGTTGATGCCGAAGCAGTTGGAACCTGTGCCGCAGATGACCATTATCCTGTTGTCTCTTGAGCTTCCTGCCTCCAGTCCTATCCTTGAATCATTGCATATCATAGTCCTGGAAGTATTCAAAACAGTCTTAAGCCTTTCATTGAAAATAATGCTTCTATATACTTTCTGGTCTTTGACTGTATCATTGCCTGCCATTCCAAAGCATGAACTATCAAATATTATATTGTCCGCGGTTCCCAATTTTTGCAAGGCCCCAAAGACTGCTTTATTGATATTTTCTATGGAGGCTTTCTTTCCCGCGCTTTTATAATTGCTGGCACCGGTGACGGCCTCGGCAAGCACCCGGCCCTCCAAATCGGCTATATCAGCTGTTGTCCTGGTGCCGCCC
Source organism: uncultured Actinomycetota bacterium (assembly GCA_964478985.1). Taxonomy (GTDB): domain Bacteria; phylum Actinomycetota; class Humimicrobiia; order Humimicrobiales; family Humimicrobiaceae; genus M55B120. The sequence goes on along the minus strand of CAYZJW010000193.1, from coordinate 290 downwards.
CCGTCTACTCCAAGAATATATTTGATCTTCATATCTATTCCAGCCCTGCCCTGTCTTATGATAAAACTGCTTATAGCAGTTATTTTAACATATTTAATGCCATATTCAGCTGATTGATATATGCGGTTATCTGCTAAAGAAAAACAGTAATACATAATTGAACTCTTCTTCCTGCTAATATTTATAACTGCATTTTTCTGGGCTGCCGGCCATCTATAGCAGTATGCTTGTTTCTTTATTCCGCGATTTTATTATTGCAGGTTTTCTAATATAATAAATTATCCTTTAAA
>CAYZJW010000192.1:0-1602 GCA_964478985.1 uncultured Actinomycetota bacterium | reverse complement strand
CCCTGGAGCATCTTCTTGTCCAGGAAGTTTCTGCCGTCTATTATATTTGCCTGAGACATATTTTCCTTTATCCTCTTAAAATCCAGGCTGGAGAATTCATCCCATTCCGTTACCAGCACCATAAGGTCCGCTCCTTCCACTGCTTTGTAGGCATCAGCTGCGAATATGGCACCCTTGTCAAGGGTCCCGGGGTAATCCCTGACTATGGGATCATATGCCCTGACTTCCGCCCCCAGCTCTAGGAATTTGTTTATGACGGTTATGGACGGCGCTTCCCTGGTATCGTCAGTATAGGGTTTGAAAGATATGCCCAGTACACCGATAACCTTGTCTTCGATTATGCCCAGCAGGTCCACGGCTTTCTGCACTATCTTGAACCTCTGCTGGTTGTTGACCTGTATCACTGCATTAAGTATGCTGGCAGGTGAACCGTATTCCTCGGCAGTATAGGACAGAGCTCTCACATCCTTGGGAAAGCATGAACCTCCCCAGCCTATGCCAGCTTTCATGAACCTGGACCCTATCCTTTCATCCAGGCCCATCCCGTATGTGACATCCAGTATATTGGCGCCTATCCTCTCGCATATATTGGCTACTTCGTTTACGAATGATATCTTGGTCGCCAGGAAGGCATTGGAAGCATATTTTATAAGCTCGGAACTGGTGGAGTCGGTTATGAGTATGGGGACTTCCTTTTTCCTGTGGCTGTTGCCGGAAGCATAATCAAAATCCTGCCTGATTATGGGTCCGTAAAGCTCCTTCATCATATTTATGGCCTTTTTGCTCCCGGAGCCTATGACGATCCTTTCCGGGAAGAAGGCATCCTTTACCGCTTCGCCTTCCTTTAAAAACTCCGGATTAGATACTATATCGAATCCATGATCGCCTTCCTGGTTCTCCTTTATTATCTTGGCTATCCTTTTTGCCGTGCCTATGGGCACAGTGCTCTTATTAAGTATTATCTTGTAGCCGTTAAGCGATTTGCCTATCATCCTGGCCACATCATCTATGGCGGTAAGGTCAGGTTTCCCCGAGGGAAGCGGTGGAGTGCCCACGCAGATAAATATTATATCGCTATTGGCTACACCTGAAGACGTATCCAAATCAAATATCAGCCTCTTTTGCTCTACATTGCTTTTTACCAGCTCTTCCAGGCCTTCTTCATAAATAGGGCATTTCCCTTCTTTCAGGGATGCGATCTTTCCGTCAGCCTTATCCACACATATGACATCATGACCTATCTCGGCCAGGCACACCCCGGTCACCAGGCCTACATATCCGGTCCCTATTACACAGACTTTCATATGATCCAATCTCCAATCAGTTTCACAATCTTTTTTCAATAAATACTGCTTAGTATGATATCAGGCATGGATTTATAAAGACACAAATATCTTAGTTAAAAATCGTTATCCGGCATGCCCCCGGGCAATGAGTTCTTCAATTTCTTTCCAGTCATCTATCTCTTCTTCGGCAGATACGATTCTTTTTGCTATGTCCTCTACATCTTCTGTATGTTTTTTCTAATCGACCATGATTATTATTTATTTCCTTTTATATCTCATATATTTTTTAAGAATATTTTAAAAGTTTTCCCTGGTA
>CAYZJW010000191.1:0-1613 GCA_964478985.1 uncultured Actinomycetota bacterium | reverse complement strand
TCTACCCTCTGTCCCGGTATGCCGTATTCTATGCACTTTTTGACACATGCATCCAGTGACCCGGGATGGGGGAATATATTTTTCCTGTCAAGCCAAAGTCCCGGGACGACACCGGCCAGCTGGAGCAGCATCTTTTCATGTCCGGCGGCGCAGTTTCCTCCCAGGAAAACAGAGCTGCCCTTACTGCTGCCGGCCCCGGAAATCATCTTCTCAAAGGAACCGGGAAATCCGCCGGAACTTATAAGGGTCATCTCCGAGATACGTTTTATGCCATAAGCCCTGCCCCCATGACTGATACTGGCTATAAGTCCGGATTGGTTATGCCCGCTTCCTGTGCCGGTTATCTTATACCAGGAAAAATAAAGTTCATCTTTTTTCACATCCAGGCATGGAAGTATGAAGACATCCTTTCCCGAACTAAAGCCTCTGCGGATGCCGGCCATATTCCTGTATGCGATGCCGCAGGCTGCAGCATCCAGGGCATTTATTCCATATACAGGGACATCCAGCACCCATCCCAGGGTCTTGGCCACGCTTATGCCTATCCTGGTCCCTGTAAAGTCTCCGGGCCCTTTATTGACCCCTAAAGCATCGACATCTCCTATACCGATGCCGGCTTTTTTGAGCGCCAGGTCTATGTCATTGATTATCATCTCCATATATTTTCTTTCAGATCTCCTTGAGATAAAAGACGCCAGTTCTCCGTCCCGGCTCAGGGTGATGAGCATTTTCCCGGAAGTGCTGTCTATATTAAGTATATTCATTGTCTATTTAGGACCGCTTCTATTTTTTTTAATCTTTTTTCCCACTCCGGACTGCTGCCTTTAAATATTATCTTTCTCTTCTCAATGGAATCTTCATCCAGGACATACTGGAAATCCAGCAATAAATAATCTTTTTTTATAGATCCTATCGCCTTCTCTCCCCATTCTATACAGGTTATGCAGCGTGGATGGTAAATATATTCATCCAGGCCGATATTGTCAAACTCCACCAGGCCGTCCAGCCGGTAAAGATCTGCATGTATAAACCTTATTTTTCCCTTACTATACTGGTTAAGTATTGTAAAGCTGGGACTGGAAAGCTCTCCGGATATCCTTAGACCTTCTGCCAGTCCCGATATAAAAGTGGTCTTTCCGCCCCCGAGTTCCCCCGAAAACAGCAGCAGGTCCCCCGGCGCCAGGAAATGCGCCAGCTTTTTACCGGCACCGGTCGTTTCCTCCGGGGAGTTTGAGGTAAATACTATTTCCATACTAAAATAATCCTAACTGTTCAGAGACATCTTCACTGTCCGGGACTTCTTTGGGAGCCGGCTTTTCGCCGGTACCGGGATCTATCACATATCCGCAATCCGCAAGTTTCTTTATCCTGGAAAAATCCTGCCTGAGTGTTTCCATCCTGGAGGGAGTATAGAGGACTGCAGCAGGATGGTTTATAGGGATTACCAGGCGCCCGTCCCTGGTAAAGACCTTCCCCCTCAGCCCGGTTATTCCCTGTTTTGTATCCAGGATAAGCTGGGTGGAATGTTTGCCCAGGGTGCATATCATCCTGGGATCTATTATCCGGATCTGGCTGAAAAGGTAGTCCTTGCATATGGATACTTCTTCTGCCTG
>CAYZJW010000190.1:0-1644 GCA_964478985.1 uncultured Actinomycetota bacterium | reverse complement strand
AAATACCTTATGCCGGAAAAGAGCATTTCTTCCGGGTATATCATCTGCAAGCAGCGGGGCGGGGGGATCCTCTCCGGCATGGATATGGCAGTGTATATATTTGAAGAGATAGACCCGGAAATAAGGATAGCTCCCCTGAAGCAGGATGGAGAAATACTGGATGACAGGGAAAAGATATGCGATATCGAAGGCCCGGCAGCATCTATACTGAAGGCAGAGCGGACTGCCCTTAACTTCATCCAGCATATGTCAGGAATTGCCACCCTTACATCAAAGTTTGTAAAAATTGCAGAGCCTTTCGGGGTAAAGATCGTAGATACACGGAAGACCAGGCCCCTGTTAAGGAAAATAGAGAAATATGCAGTCAGGTGCGGGGGCGGCCATAATCACCGCTTCGGCCTCTTTGACGGCATCCTTATAAAGGACAACCATATAGCAGCCGCCGGAGGGGTGCTTGATGCTGTCAAAGCCGTAAGGAAGGATGTGCCCCATACCCTGCGGATCGAAGTAGAGGTAAAGGACTTCGATGAACTGGACCAGGCTCTGGAAGGCGCAGCTGACATAATAATGCTTGACAATATGGATCCCGATACCATGAAAAAAGCAGTCAGCATCATAAGGAAGGCAGATAAAGACATCATCATCGAGGCTTCGGGGAATGTAGATCTGGATACGCTGCAAGACATTTGCAGGTCAGGAATAGATATTGTATCAGTAGGAGCTATTACTCATTCGGCCCCGGCTTTGGACTTCTCCCTGGAGCTGAAAGATTAACACACATGGCCACAGACTTCAGTAACTATCATATTACTTTTGATCTTTTTATATATTAGTCAGCCAGGTAACAAATACTGGATTTCTATATATTCAACCATACTGGGAAATATACTTGACTATTTCCCAGTATGGTTTAAACTATTTTTATGAAAAAGAGGAAGATATATAAAAGGATCTGGGATGATCTTTTTCCCGACAAGTCATTAATATTGCTTGCAGGGCCGCGCCAATCCGGCAAGACTACTTTTGCCCGGGATATCGCAGCAAAGGATTTTAAGGATATAATCTACAGGAAGTAGATTTTCTTATAACAAAAAACAACAAGCCTGTTCTTATGCTGGAAGCAAAGCTATCAGGGGACAGGCCCTCGCCTGGTATTATTAAATTCCAGGATACTTTAAATATTCCTGCCATACAGCTGGTAAAAAAAGATAATATTAAGAAGATCTATAAGAATAAGAAAAACAATATCCTGGTTATCACTTCCCACAAATGGCTTTCTGCTCTGCCCTGACCGCATGCTAAGATCAAAATATTTTCTTTATTTTTAAGATATAGCTTTATGGAGTTTTTAAACCGATCACAGGATCCATTCCGGATCACCAGCTTATAATCCCCCGCCAGTCGGCCTGACTGCATATTATAGGATCAAAAGATAGCTTCATTGTAGCGGCCGCGGCTCGTCGGCTGCATGCAGGGGGAGCTTTTCCGTCTCATACAGGTATACTGAAAAACGGTCCATGTCAATCTTTACCCCTCCGGGCTCCAGCCTGCTGGCAGTAATATAATGCTTTTTCCCTGGATCTATCTTTTCCAGTATCTCCTGCCTGGAGTAGCCGGAGATAAGCCTTATACCCTTTTCCGTTA
>CAYZJW010000189.1:0-1785 GCA_964478985.1 uncultured Actinomycetota bacterium | reverse complement strand
TAATTACCCCGATTTCTATTCATAATGATTCAAACTGATTATTTCACCTAGATTGCAGGAAAAATGGCAAAATTCATTATAAATGGCGGTAAGACCCTTACGGAAAAGTAACTATAGACGGAGCTAAGAACTCCGCCCTGAAACTCATGGCTGCTTCAATACTGGCAGAGGGAAAGACCAGGATTTCCAATGTACCCATGATAGAAGATGTAAGTACCATGGTTGAGATGCTTCGTATGCTGGGGGCAGATGTAGCCGTAGATAAAAAGGGGAAAAGCCTGGAAATAGATCCCCGGGAAATAGACAATCCCGAGGCACCATATGAACTGGTAAGGAAGATGAGGGCATCAGTGCTGGTAGCTGGACCGCTCCTGGCAAAATTCGGTCAGGTTAAACTGGCTATTCCCGGCGGGTGCAATATTGGAGCCAGACAGATAGACCTTCATCTGAAAGGATTTGAAAGCCTGGGAGCTTCCTATTCGGTGGAACATGGCTATGTCAACTGTCATATAGATAATAGCCGCCTAAAAGGTACCCATATAGACCTGGCATTCCCATCAAGGGGAGCTACTGAAAATATAATGATGGCTGCAGTTCTGGCCAGGGGTGAGACCATAATAAATAATGCTGCCATGGAGCCGGAGATAGGGGATCTTATAGATTTTCTCAACAATATGGGTGCAGAGGTTTCTGGCACAGGCACCTCAAAGATAACCATAAGGGGCGTAGACAGGCTTAAAGGAGCAGACCATGAAGTTATTCCTGATAGCATAGAAGCGGGTACATATATGACAGCTGCCGCATTGTGCGGAAAAGATGTGGTGATTAAAAATGCCATAAAGGAAAACCTTGAGATTTTTTTCCATAAATTAAAGGAGATCGGTGTAGGGTTAAGTATTCTAGATGACAGGACAGTCAAGATAAGTAAGCCCAAAGAAAGACCTGAAGCTTTAAATATAAGCACGCTCCCTTATCCCGGATTTCCCACCGACCTCCAGCCTATAATAACCGTACTCCTCTCAACGGCAAAGGGCACTTCCATAGTCACTGAGAATGTCTTTGAGAACCGGTTTATGTATGTGGGTGAGCTGAACCGGATGGGAGCAAATATAAAGATAGACGGACATCATGCCGTCATAGATGGAGTAGAAAAACTCTCGGGAGCCCCGGTTCGGGCATTTGACCTGAGGGCGGGAGCGGCAGTTGTGCTGGCCGGCCTTGCGGCAGAAGGCTCCACCGAAGTCACCGATATATTCCACATCCAGAGAGGGTATGCAGACTTCATGGGAAAGCTAGGTAAGCTGGGAGCAGATATTATCCAGGACAGCTGATTGCAATATCCGATTTTTCCAAAATGATATATTTGTTATAATATCCATACTTTTTGGGGCATATTGACCATGTTTTAAGGGTTTTCTACAACTTCTACGATCCTGGCGCTGCCCTGCTTTGACAATTCTGCTTCCCTGGATGAATTGAAGAAAATAAAGGCTATGCATAGGATTATAAGGATTATGAGGATGATCCTATGGATATTACTTCTTCTCAATAATACCGCCAAAATACTTTGTTTTAAGGATAAATTTCATTATGTGATCTATTATTTATTCAAACTTAAAAAAACTTATTAACCTGGTTCCAAATATTATTCCAGTTTCTGTTATTATATCAAGTCATATTCATTTTTTCCGGGCAGATCATATAGTTATTGGCATTTGTTCATAAGTTGACTTTTATACCGTAAGTATTAAAATAAAATTATATAAGTATCATATATATAAGAAA
>CAYZJW010000188.1:0-1873 GCA_964478985.1 uncultured Actinomycetota bacterium | reverse complement strand
ACGTATCGGGTTTGGGCCTGCATGAGTATCTAAAATCCAGGCTCTTTGACCGGATCGGCATCGATGCAGGAAGATTAAAATGGCTGCGTCTTCCGGATGGCAGCGAGATCGGCGCCGGCGGCCTTTATGCTGCCACCGAAGACTCCCTGAGGCTTATGAAGCTTTATCTTGACGGGGGCATATGGGAGGGCGAAAAGATACTGGCACCCGATTATGTAGAGCAGGCGGTCACGAAGCAGATTGAAAACCGGGGCCATGGATACGGCTTCCAGATCCATATGGGATCCTGGAAAGGATCATATTACGGTTCCGGCGCCCTGGGGCAGGCTGCCATTGTTGCGCCTGACCTGGATATGATAGTAGTGTTTTACCAAACTGGCAAATATCTAAACCCTGCCGGTATTGATTTTAAAGACTCTTTCAGGTCATCGGAGTATTATTTTGAATCACATGGGCATATATTCAAGAAACTGCTGCCTGAAGCAGAAAAAGAAAAACTGCCGGAAAACAGCAAAGCCAGCAGCAGACTGTCAGAAAGGATGCAAAGGCTATCGCTGGGAAATCCGGAATGCCGCCATATACCGGAAACGGCCAGGAAAATAGACGGAAAAGTTTACAGGATAGTAAAAGGGTCTTTTACATTGCGGAGCAATATATATGATCATACCACCTATAATGAGCCATTCCAAAAAGTAAAAGGACTGGAATGGTTTTCACTGGAATCCGGTAAAGATGGCTCCTGCATCTTCAAATTTCTGGAGCATGGTAAGGAATTTAACCTGCAGGTTGGGCTGGACGGCGTAAGAAGGCTAAATAGGTATAACCTGGAAAATACTCCCATAGATATGGTAGTCCTGGACGGGGCATGGGTCAAAAGTGATACTTTTCACATGAATGCGCGCTGGATCGAGAGCTGTTATTCCTTCACGGCTGCTTTTAAGTTTAAGGAAGACAGCGTGACCATTTCACCTTTACGCCTCTGGGGAGATTATGAGTCCCATCCGCTAAGGGAAGGAAATGCTATTGCAAGGTTAATGGAGGAAATATGAAAGATTTTGAGTTTCAGAACACCACCAAGATCATTTTTGGAAGGGGTGCAGATAATAAGGTGGGGAAAGAGGTAAAGACTCTGGGTGGAAGCAAAGTATTGCTGCATCATTACGGTGATAATATCATAAAGGAAATCGGCCTGTATGACAGGATTATAAATTCACTTAAAAGTGAAGGGATAGATATAGTAGAGCTTGCCGGGGTAAAACCCAATCCCAGATTGAGCCTGGTAAGGGAAGGTATTGGACTATGCAGAAAAGAAAATGTAGATCTTATACTGGCTGTGGGCGGAGGCAGCGTCATAGATTCGGCTAAAGCCATATCCCTGGGACTATCATATAAAGGTGATGTATGGGATTTTTTCTCGGGAAAAGCAAAGGAAGAAGTCGCCAGCATCCTGCCGGTAGGAGTGGTGCTTACACTCCCGGCATCCGGGAGCGAATCGCATCCGGGGGCAGTCATAACCAATGAAGACGGATGGCATAAAAGAGGCTACCCAAGCGATGTCCTGCTGCCAAAATTTGCCATACTGAATCCGGAAAACACATTTTCCCTTCCGCCATACCAGACCTCATGCGGGATATCTGATATACTATCACATATGATGGAACGCTATTTCACCCGGGAGCCGGATGTAGACCTGACTGACAAATTGATCGAATCTTTGTATAAGACAGTAATAAAAAATTCATATATAGTAATGGAGGAACCGTCAGATTATAATGCCCGTGCCGAGATCATGCTGTCCGGTACGCTTGCCCACAACGGGATCATGGGAATGGGCAGGACCGAGGACTGGGCATCACACGGGATAGAGCATGTG
>CAYZJW010000187.1:0-1876 GCA_964478985.1 uncultured Actinomycetota bacterium | reverse complement strand
GATCTGGACGAAGGATAGATGTTTAAAAAAAAAGACCTTTTAATGATACTGGTACTCTGTGCCGTCCTGGTCTTATCCCTCCTGTTCATAATATTTACCCGTGACTACATCTCTATCGGCGGGGTGAGAGCCGATATAGATGATAAGAACAGAACAATATATGTTTCACTGCCTGAAGGCTCTTTACCGGATCAAAAGATACAGTTTAATTTTCTTTTTAAGAACAATAATGTCTTTATAAAAAAATTATCATACGGGCCTAAAGAGATAGAGGATCCGTCTGAAGAGAAAATAGAAAGCGGCACCTTTATCGATCTTGGCGGGTATATCTCGCATTCAAAACTCATTGTAAGGTCAGCTTTTTCAGATATCGAATATGACTTATGGGTTACTACAGGAGATGTACCCATAATAACCATAGAAAGTGATTATAAAATAGTGGATGAGCCCAAAGTAGACAGCACCATCTCCATACTGTCTGCTGACAGCGGCCACAGGAAATATAATATAGCATCGGAGATCGAGCTCATAGATGTATGGGAAGATATCCCCAAGGAATCCTACAGCCTGAACATAAAGGAAAACAGCATCACCGGAGACGCGCCGGAAATACTGGATTTTAAGACCTCAAACAGGTTCAGGCTTTCCTCGTCATATACAGACAGGTCATTTTTAAGGCAGAAACTGGCCTATGATATATTCAGGCAGTTTTCAGACAAAGACCTTGCCCCGGAAAGCCGTTATGCTGAATTATATGTAAACAATTCATATAAGGGGCTGTATCTTATCTCTGAAAGGGTAGACAGGAATATGTTCTCCCTTTCAAACTATAAAAAAAGCCAGGATACCCACAGTGTCATATACGAAGCTGTAAACAGCAAAGCTGATTTTACCAACGGGGAAGAAGGCTTTTCACAGGTAGAGCCTGATATGGATACTGACGGGCCATACCCCGGACCCCTCCTTAAACTTGCAGACCTTATAGTAAATGCTGAAAGAAAAGAGTTTCTTAAAGATATAGAAGATATGGTGGATATGGAAAGCGTGCTGGACAACCATATCCTCTTCCTTCTTGCCGGCTGCACAGAAGAACAGGCTTCAAATAATTATATATACCGGGGAAATGAAAATGGAGCCAGGTTTAGCTTCAGCCCGGGAAGCCATTATCTTTCAAGTTTTGGAAATGATGATCCTTCAGGCAAAGCGGACGCAGAAGCGGTCTTTTATGGTTCCAGGCTGTTTAACCGCCTCTATGAGGACGGGGAGTACAGGGAGAGATTAAAACAAAGATGGAACAGCCTGAGAAAAAAGGTTCTTTATCCTGAGAATATCCAGGTTCTTATAGATGAAAGCACCGGATATTTATCCGATGCCCATAAAAGGGATATTGCAAAATGGCCTTTTGACCGGGATACCGAAAATGGCAGAAATAGTCTGGGCCATCAGACAGACCAGATAAAAAGGTTCATCGAAGAAAGGCTAGATCATCTGGATAATTATATAAATAATCCCCCATTGATAAAGATAGGCGGCCAGTATGCCAGAATAGACGAAGAGAGCAAAACCATCTTCTGCGCCCTGCCCGCCGGTTCCGATACGGTACAGGAGATCAGCTGGGAGTTTGAGGATGATACGGAGATCTTTCTTGAAAGGATACCGGTAAGTTCCTCAGATCTGGGTAAATACCTGATCCAGAAAAATAGATATCATGATTATGATGATTACAAAGAATTAATAGATAGAAGCATCAATACCGGTGATATTACAGTTTACATAGATAACCCCTCCGAAAATGAATTAGTAGATAATAGCCTGGAAATAATAGGCTGGGCTGTAAACGAAGATGTTGACGGAGATACAGGAGCGGAACACATAT
>CAYZJW010000186.1:0-1937 GCA_964478985.1 uncultured Actinomycetota bacterium | reverse complement strand
ACATTCTACTGAAGAAGTAAAATAGCAGGGTTCAAAATCCAGGTGGGCCAAATTGATCCTTTTAATTGCCGGTCCTGCCGGGATCTTATTTATTGCCTGTCCTATGATCCTTGCAGATTGGTATATCTCCTTGATCCTTATATCTATCCTTTCCAGGCAGCTTCCGCCCCTGGCATATGGTATTGTAAAGTGTATATCGCTGTAGACCCCGTGGCCTGGTTCTTTCCTCAGGTCATACCTGGGTCCTGAAGCCCTGAGGTTTGGTCCGGTAAGTCCCCAGGCAGCTGCCTGTTCCCTCCCAATAATGCCCAGGCCTTTTAATTTCTCTATCAGGGCAAAATCAGCCATCAGCATCTTCTCTACCCTGCCAAATTCTTTTATGAAAGGTGCCGCTGCCCTTTTTATCTTTTTAAGGACATCTGAACCTACCCTGGAGCTCACGCCGCCTATCCTTATGAAATTGGGGATCACCCTTGCTCCTGTCACCAGCTCTATCAGCCCCAGGAGGTTCTCCCTCTGTATCATCAAGATATTTGCCGCCATATCATGCCCCACCATCTCTGAAAGCCTGGAAAGCAGTCCCAGGTGGCTGGTTATCCGGAAAAGCTCAGACATGATGATCCTCAGGTATTCAGCCCGCCTGGGGACTTCCATATGCAGAAGGCTTTCTATGCCCCGGCAGAATGCAAGTTCGGGAAATATGCCGGCATTATGGTCAAACCTTCCCATATAGCTTATAAGCTGGTCTATTTCCATGCCTTTAAAGAAATCCCTTCCCAGGGTCTTCAAGGGAGCGGTGCTGATAAAAGCAGACTCGATTATTCCCTCATCCAGGCTAAGTCCCAGGTCAAATCCGGCTAAGCCTGCCAGCATATAACCGGGAAGCTCCAGGTCATATTTTCTTTCCTGTATATCTTCCTGGATAGCATTTGGTGCAGGCGTCCTATAATATTTGCTTATACTTCCGGTAATGGCATCAAGAGATGTATTGCCTGAAAAGCCGGTCTTTAAGATCACGGCATTGTCATATTCTCCTGCAGTTATCTCACAGACAAGATAGCTTTTGCCGTGCTCCCAAATTATACGGGCGTTTTTAAGGATGTTCAGGGAAAGCTCGGGATTTTGGCTTAATTCCTTTAAGACCGCCTCCACCTGGTCCCGGTCTATCTCTACCAGGATATCCTTTCCAGCCCTGGAGATCTTTCCTTTTTCTGGATCCAGAAACTGTCTCAGGCTCTTATCCAGCCGCTCTATATAAATGCCGCCCGGACTTGAATATATATTACTTTCTATGCTTTCAAACATCTTTTTTCCTGGTGGAATGGACTTCAAAATTATTTGAGATAAATCTTATAAGCGCAAAAATAAATGCTTCCGGCCTGGGAGGGCACCCGGGTATATACATATCAATGGGTACCTGGCTTTTAAACTTTTTTAGCAATGCGGGTAAACCGCACAATCTTCCTCCGCTTATAGCGCAGCTCCCGGCAGCAAAAACCCATCCCGGCTTATGCATGCGGTCATAGGTGTCCAGGAACCTTTCTATTACCGCTTCGCTTGTAAACCCGGAAACAATCATTACATCTGCCTCTTCCGGTATATTGACGATATTGATACCGAATCTCTGTATATCATATACGGGACCCCTGGCTGCCAGCAATTCACTGCTACAGCACCCGATGCCCGGGATTATTATATTAAGATTGCTTTTTTCGATATCTGTCATTATCTATTCAGCACCCCCAGCCTTAAACATGTATACCAGTACTGCAATCACAGCCAGGATAATAAAGGATATTATAAATACGATCATATCCATAGCCATATTCAGGGAGAAATAAAATGAAGCCAGGATAAGGAGAACTGACAGGAATACAAGGATAAAGGCCATGCCCAGGACTGCAGTATTTTCTCTCTTGAAAGGATCTATCCCCCTG
>CAYZJW010000185.1:0-1939 GCA_964478985.1 uncultured Actinomycetota bacterium | reverse complement strand
ATGTTTGAAGAAATGCTTAAACCCAGGTATAAGAAGATAATAGACACCATAAAGGGGAGCAGCCAGGCCAGGGTAAGTTTTCATTCATGCGGAAGCGTATATAGTTTTATACCCCATCTTATAGACATCGGGGTAGATGTATTAAATCCGGTGCAGGTATCAGCCAGGGATATGGATACAAAAAGGCTTAAAAAAGAATTCGGAAAAGATATTGTCTTCTGGGGAGGCGGGTGCGATACCCAGAAAGTCCTTCCATTCGGTACCCCGGCAGAGGTTAGGGAAGAAGTCAAGAAGAGGATCGGGGACCTGGCTTCCGGGGGAGGATTCGTGTTCAACCAGGTCCATAATATACAGGCAAAAGTGCCTGCGGAAAACATAATGGCCATGTATGAGACATTGTGGGAATATGGGAAGTATCAATAAAATTATATGCTATTAAAGGTGGAAAAATGTCCAGGATCGCATTTATAAGGATTGCTCATAAAGACTATCAGACGGATATGAGCCTTGAAAAGGGTGCGGAAGCCCTTGAAAACATAAAACAGGAGGGCACCGATTATTTTACCAATGAGGAACCGCTGGTGGACCCGGTCACTGCAAGGAAATTCGCCTATAAGGTCCTGGCAGAAAATGCAGACGGCGCAGTGCTGTTTTTTGATACCTGGGCAGAACCTTCTGTTGCAATGGCAGCCGTGCTTGAACTGAAACACCTCCCCCTGGCTATATGGGGGACACCCATGTTTGAATACAGGGGTAAGTTCGAATCCACCGGCTCCTTTGTGGGGATATCGGTCTTCTCGGGATCCCTTAAAAGGCTTAAGATATCCCATGAATATATACATGGTGCAGTTGATGACAATAATGCCATAGAAAAAGTTAAAAGGTTTAATACTGTAGCCGGCACTTTGAAGGCGCTCAGGGCTGCCAGGATAGGCCTGGTCGGCTATGCTGCCATGAGCATATACTCAGGCACATTTGACCACTTAAAGCTGAGAGGCATAATAGGGCCGGAAGTGCTGCAGATAGATACCTACAGCCTGGTAAAAATCGCAGAAGCGGCCAGCATGGAGGAATACAGCTTATTTGAGACCAGGGTGAAGGAGCGGGCCTCTATAGGAAGCGATATCAGGCCCGGGCACCTGGAAAAAGAGGGCCGGCTTTATCATGGGATCAGGGAGCTGGCAAAGATCCATGGCCTTGATGCCATAAATGTAAAATGCCAGTATGAGCTTTCACAGGATTGGGGCTGCATAGCCTGTCCCGCACTCTCGCTTACGGCGGATGAGGGACTGGTCTCGGGATGTGAAGGCGATGCCCTGACCACTACCAGCCAGCTGGTGCTTAACTACCTTTCGGGACAGAGCATACCATATGGCGATATATTGAATGTCCAGGACGGGGAAGCCCTTTTTTCCGCCTGCGGCTTTGCCCCATACAGTACCGCCCTGGACCCTTCAAAAGTCGAGCTAAGGGACATAGGACATTCGGGATTCAACGGGCCTGTGGTGTCACTGGTGATGAAGAAGGGTACAGTTACCTATATGAGGATAAACGAGACTGATTGCGGCTATGTGATGGGATTCGGTACGGGCGAAGGACTGGATACCGAACTGAGGCAGGGAAGATTTCCTGCCCTTAAGTTCAGGATCAACGGCGACCAGGAAAGATTTATAAGGTCGCTTCACAGCCAGCATTACGCGCTCTGCTATGGCGACTATACCGGACACCTAAAAGATATGTGCAGGTTTCTGGGCATCGACTATTTTATGGTTGACTGATAAAGTATTTCGCAAAACAACAGAGCCTTTAAATGCTGGAACATGGTTTCAACAGGAATTCCCGATATCATCCTATTCTTCTAAAGCGGCCCGGCAAAAACTTAAGAAATGTATCCTGAATAGGCAAGATTGTCTTTAAAAAGTTTGACTTAAAAGGGATT
>CAYZJW010000184.1:0-1940 GCA_964478985.1 uncultured Actinomycetota bacterium | reverse complement strand
TCCTCTGCAAATATAGAGGATGATGCAAGCCATTCCTTTGCCGGACAATTCCTGACAGTTCTCAAGGTGAGAGGCCTTGACAATATCCTGGAAGCCATAAGATCTGTATGGGAGTCGACTCCCGGCAGCGGGAGCTATATGGAGAAAAAGGAGATCGCTTCCAATGATGTAAAGATGGCCGTGATCATCCAGGAGATGGTCCATCCTGTTATTTCAGGAGTCTCATTCAGCAAAAATCCTGTGACAGGCCAGAGTGAAGTGATAGTGGAAGCAGTAAGGGGAAGCGGGGAGAAGCTGCTGAAGACAGGCATCACTCCAGAACGCTGGGCAAATAAGTGGGGCGTCTGGATACAGGGATCAAAGGAAGATAAAGAGAAGCTGGACCTTATAGGCAGCGTGGTAGACCTAACCAGGGAAATAGAGAAAAAATATAAAAGACCTGTGGACCTTGAATGGGTTTTTGATGGTAAAGATATCCACCTGGTCCAGGTAAGGGAGATTATTTTACAGGATGTAAATGTATATTCAAACAAGATCTCCAGGGAAGTGCTTCCCGGCATTATCAAACCCCTGGTGTGGTCCATCAATATTCCGGTGGTAAACAGTGCCTGGGTAAGGATATTGAAAAAGCTGACCGGTATCAAGGATATAGAGCCGGGGAGCCTGAGCCGGCAATTCTACTACCGGGCATATTTTGATATGAAGGTATTCGGAGAGATATTCGACCTGTTTGGTTTTCCCAGGGAGACACTGGAGCTCCTGATGGGTATGGAAATAGAAGGACCGGAGAAGCCTGGTTTCAGGCCCGGACCCAGGTCGCTACTGGCGATGCCCAGGATAGCATGGTTTTTAATAAGCCTGACCGGAATTGAGAGAAGGTTTGACAGGTTTGTCAGTAAAATGGATAAAAAGTTCAGGCAAGTCGCTGATAGGGATATAGAAGGAATGAAAGAGCATGAAATACTAGACAGTATTAAGGAGATATCAAGCATCTCCAGCCAGACCGCATATTACAATATAATAATACCATTACTGGCAATGGTATCAGGAAGGATACTTCAGAGGATTCTCAGGAGCATGGATATTGGTCTAAACGGCCTGGAACTTTATGAAGATAAAGAACAGCTAAAAAAATACAGCCCCCATATGCACCTAGACAGGCTGCGCCGCATCTATAAAGAAGATAAGGAGGGAAGAAGCTTTAAAAAAGAATTCGATGAGTTCATAAGGAATTTTGGTCATTTCAGCGATAGCGGCAATGATTTTTCCTCGGTTCCCTGGAGGGAAGACCCGGACATGGTAAAAAAGATGATAATTGATTTTAAAAGAGATATAGATCCCGGCAGGGGTCTAAAAAAATTTGACGACCTGGATCTTAAGGGAATAAGAAGGTCATTTACCAGGAAGGTATTCAATATGACCGGAAGATTTGCCATTGACCGGGAGAGGATAAGCTCCCTGTATACATTTGGTTATGGCCAGTTCAGGGATTATTTCCTGGCTCTGGGAAAACTGCTGGCAAAAAGAAAAAAGATCCTTGAAAGAGAAGATATCTTCTATCTTTATATGGATGAGGTATATGAGGCTGCCGGCAGCGGTATAAATAAGGATCTCGGTTCACTTATACAAAAAAGGAAAGATGATATGGAGAGAGTCCGGGATATTGATATACCCGATATCATCTACGGAGATAATCCTTTACCAGCAGACAGGGATATGTCCCATAACCTGCAGGGAATACCAACCTCCCACGGCATATATACCGGCCCGGTAAAGGTACTCAAAGGACTGCAGGAAATGAATAAGATGACGGAAGGAGATATACTGGTCATCCCTTATTCTGATATAGGCTGGACTCCGCTTTTTGGCAGGGCAGGAGCAGTTATATCCGAATCAGGAGGCATACTTTCCCACAGTTCCATACTGGCAAGGGAGTATAA
>CAYZJW010000183.1:0-1941 GCA_964478985.1 uncultured Actinomycetota bacterium | reverse complement strand
TTTTTATCATGGTCCCACCATGGGCCTTCACCCAGTAGCGATTTAGAATCCAAAACTAACTCTGTTTTTATCATCTGATATTAAATAAATCCTTGATTTTGATACTGTAGAAAATTATACTCTAATTACAATAAGATTATACAATTAATATAATATATTTTGAATAATACACTATTACAAGCACAAGGAGACCTCTATGAGACGGAAAGAATTTGAAAGAGTAACCCCTGAATCTGTCGGTATACCCAGCGCTGCTATTGAGAGACTTCTTGATAAACTGGAATCTGCCGACTACTGCGAACCGCACGGCATTATGATAATGCGTCATGGGAAGATATGCGCTGAAGGATGGTGGGCGCCATATGCCCAGGGACTTCCCCATACACTTTTTTCTCTTACCAAGACATATACTGGTACTGCAGTGGGCATTGCCTATACCGAAGGCCTTTTGGGACTGGATGACAGGATCATAGATTACTTTCCCGAATACCGGTCTGTAGGCGATGAAAGGAATAGAAAGATCACCATAAGGCATGTGCTTGCCATGGCTTCGGGGAAACCGGAGTATAGATGCTACAATAAGGAATGGAGAAAACACTTCTTCGAGATACCCTTTAACGCAGAACCGGGAACAAAATTCGAATACAGCTGCGAGGATACCAGGATACTGATGGGAGTGGTGCAGAAGGCGGCCGGAGAGGACATGTCGGATTACTTGAAGTCCAGATTGTTTGATAAGATAGGCATAAATACGGATAATTTAAAATGGTGTCTATTGCCTGACGGCAATGTCCTGGCAGAAGGGGGGCTTTTTGCCACCACCGAAGACTCCTTAAGGCTTATCAAGCTTTACCTTGACGGGGGCGCCTGGGAGAGCGAGCGGATACTTGCCCGGGACTATGTAGAGCAGGCAACCACGAAGCAGATCGATAATCAGGGGTATGGTTACGGTTTCCAGATCCATATGGATTCCTGGAAGGGGGCTTATCACGGTTCCGGACTGCTTGGCCAGGCTGCTATAGCCGTACCAGACCTGGATATGGCCGTAGCATTTTACCAGGCCGGCATACATATCAGCTCCGAAGATGTCAGTCCGGACAGCACCAGATTTAAGATAAAATCAGCCCAGCATTATTATGAAGCTGTTGGCGATATCATCAATATACTATTTCCTGCGGTTAAAAGGGATAAAATTCCTGAAGACGCCAGGGCCAGCAGCCGGCTTTCATGGAGGATGTCTACCCTGTCTCTTCCCAATCCAGTATCGCGTCCGCTGCCGAAAATGGCTTCAAGAATAAGCGGCAAAAGATATCAGATTAAAAAGGGCACTTTTATGATACGCAGGCAGTCCAGGGCGCTTATGCAGGTCCGCAATTTTGAAAAACCGCAGCCGCTTCCGGAAGACACCGGTATTGACTGGTTTTTATTTGACTTTAACCGGTCTGATGTCTGCAGATTGAGGTTTCAGGAGGGTGATAGGGAGTTCGTCCTGGACATAGGATTGGATGGCTTAAGAAGGCTTAACAGTTACAATCTTGAGGAGACTTTCTGTGACAAGGTTTTCCTGGACGGTATATGGACCGGTAAAGATACCTTTGATCTAAGCGCACGGTGGGTAGAGACCGGGTATTCTATTACTGTGTCCTTTAAGTTTACAGGTAAAGGCGCAGAGGTATCGCTTGCGCGAATCCGGGGCGATCATATGTGGCACCCCTTAAGAAAAGGCAATGCTTTTGCAGAGATTGCCGGCTGAATGGGGAATTATTAGAAACGGGCCCGGGATCACCTTTTGTCCGCGCATGGACTTCTGGTATAGTGCCAAAAGGATATTATATTGATAAAAATAAAAAGAGACCTGGAAAAAATAATAAAGAGACATAAGGCATTTGTCAGCCTGAAAGATATGGAAGGGCCATTATTATGCATAAATATACTGGGAAA
>CAYZJW010000182.1:0-2030 GCA_964478985.1 uncultured Actinomycetota bacterium | reverse complement strand
TGGCGCCGGCAAAGATAAACCTGACCCTGGAAATACTGGGAAAGAGGAAAGACGGATACCATGAAATAAGGTCGGTAATGCAGACTATAGACCTGTGCGACGTGCTTACCTTCTGGGATAACCAGTGGATACATATTGTCCCGGAATACGGCAGCCTGCCGGGCAATGATACCCTTTCCAATACTGACCGGCATAATTATATGGGGAAGAACCTGGTATACAGGGCAGCCATGGCCCTGAAACAGGCTGCCGGATACAGGGGAGGAGCCCTGATACAGCTAAAGAAATATATTCCTTCCTCCGCCGGCCTGGGAGGGGGGTCAAGTGATGCGGCAGCAGCCCTGAAGGGGCTGAACCGCCTGTGGAAGCTGGGGCTTTCCCGGAGCGAACTTATTGAAATAGGCTCGAGTATCGGTTCCGATATAGCATTTTTTATCCATGGAGGCACCTGCCTTATAGAGGGCAGGGGGGAGATAGTAAAACCCATAAACCCGCTTCCGCGGAAATGGATACTGGTACTGCTTATACCCCTGGTCCTGGAGCAGAAGACAAAAATGCTGTATTCATATATTGGCAGCTCACATTATACCGCAGGGGAAAACACTCAATCACTGTGCCGGGTGCTAGGCGGCTGCCGGGATGATGAAAACAGGGCCATGATGGTAGAAGACAGCCTTTTTAATGTATTTGAGGAAGTGTATCATAATGGATATAAGGAGTTTGGATCCTGGAAAGAGCATATTGGAAGCCTGGGGATACAGGGACTAAGCCTTGCCGGGAGCGGGCCGGCTGTCTACCGTATCTCTGACAGCAGGGAAGAGCTTTTCCATATGGCGGACCGGGACCATGAAGGCAGGGATGCCATCAGTAAATATATAGTAAGGACGGTACCATAAGGAACGGAGCCATAGATGAAGCAGGAGATGCGCAGCAGGACCAGCAGGGAAAATATAATAAAGGCAGCATCGGAGTGTTTTGCAAAAATAGGATATGACCAGACTGATGTAGACCAGATATGCAGGCGGGCCAGTCTTACCAAGGGAGCATTCTATTATCATTTTTCCTCCAAACAGGACCTTTTCCTGGAAATACTGGACCAGTGGATAAACAGGGTAGCCGGGAAGATAGATTTTTCACGCATGGGAACTGAAGGCATCCTGGAAGCCATAACCGGCATACCTGACAGCTTCAGCCCACTTTTCCAGGAAGTGGGAAACCAGCTGCCATTATTTCTGGAGATATATGTGAAGTCGCTTTCTGACCCGGGATTAAAGAAGACAGTACTCAGGTCCTACAAGAAATTCATAACATTCTTTACAGAGATACTCAGGCGGGGTATCGAGAATAAGAGCATCAGGGAAATGGATCCCCGCGAGGGAGCAGAGATACTGTTTACCATGACTATCGGCATGCTTATGCAGGGGCTTTTGCGGCCCAGGAGCGGGGATTGGGTGGGCCTTTCCAAAAAGACCATCAGGCTTCTTTTGGACCCCAGGTGATCAGCTGGCTGAAGCGGCTTTCCTGTAGGCGGCAAGGGTCTTTTCCGCAGTCTTCTGCCAGGAGAAAGCCTTAGCCCTGATAAGGGACCTTTCCGAAAGCCTTCTCAATAGATCATTGTCATGAAGGGTATCTATGATCCTGCCGGCAAAGCCTTGGGCATTGCCGGGCTTGACCATGATGCCGGCATCACCCGCCACTTCAGATATGGAGGAGCTGTCAGAGGCGATAACGGGAAGCCCGCAGCTCATAGCTTCCAGCGGAGGCAGGCCGAATCCCTCAAAGACTGATGTATAGACGAAAAGCCGGGCCTGGCAGTAGAGCTGTACCAGATCATCATCGGTAAGCCTTCCCGTAAAGATTATATCATCGGTGTATGCAGATCTTTCCCTGGCCTCATAGGAGGCTTCGCTTTTCCAGCCCGTCCTTCCGGCTATCACCAGCTGGTGTCCCAGGTCCGGATCCCTGTCCCGGGCCAGGCTATAGGCTTTTATAAGGGTCACAAAGTCCTTCCTGGGTTCTATGGTCCCCAC
>CAYZJW010000181.1:0-2034 GCA_964478985.1 uncultured Actinomycetota bacterium | reverse complement strand
GATGATGGCAATTACTATAATACGGTCAACCTTTATTCCCCTGATGCAGAGATAATAGGCAGGTATAATAAGATCCATCCATTACCCTGCGCCGAGTATATGCCCTATCCGGATGTACTTTTTATGTTCAGGTTCTTAAATATCGCCAGGACCAATATCACCCCGGTCACCGATTTTGAGATGATAGGGTATCCGGGAAAGGGCAACCTGGGGACCAATATATGCTTCGAGTCCACCCTTCCCCTTATATCCAGGACTTTCAGGGATATGGGGGCCGGAGCCATATTCGTATTTACGGATGATGCCGGATTCAGGGAGAGCCAGGCATCCTGGCATCATGTGATCTTTTCCCGGGCAAGGGCCATAGAGAACGGATGCTATGTGGTCCACAGCAGCAATATGGGGGTATCGGCGGTAATAGACCCCATAGGGGAACTCAGGGTGAAAACCCCGCTGGGGGAGAAGCTGGTGGCATATGACAGGATATATCTAAATGATAATAAGACTTTCTATGCCGAATATGGGAATGCAGCGCTGTACGGGTATTTCGGATTTGCTATAATATATCTCATAATATACCTGTTTATAACTATCAGGAGAAAGAAGAGCTGATGTTTAAAAAAGCACGGAGGTTATCATGAAATACCGTATCCTGGGAAAGACTGATTTTAAGGTATCGGAGGTGTCCCTGGGCACCTGGCAGCTGGGAGGAAAATGGGGCCAGGATTATAGTGAAAAGACTGCAGAAGAGATCCTGGATAAGGCACTGGAAAAGGGAATTAATTTTATTGATACCGCTGATGTATATAATGGCGGAAAAAGCGAGCTCTCCATAGGAAAGTTCCTTAAAAAGGTATCATCACGCGTATATGTGGCCACAAAATGCGGGAGGAAACTGAGCCCCCATACGGCAGAGGGATACAATAAGAAGAATATAACGGGCTTTGTGGAAGACAGCATAAAAAGACTTGATGTGGAGGCGCTGGATCTCATCCAGCTCCACTGCCCGCCCACAGAAGTATATTACAGGCAGGAGGCTTTCCAGGCTCTTGAGGACCTGAAGATGAAGGGAAAGATACTTCACTATGGAGTCAGCGTGGAAAAGATAGAGGAGGCGCTGCAGGCAGTAAAGCAGCCCGGTGTGGCTTCGGTGCAGATAATCTATAATATTTTCAGGCAGAGGCCGGCACAGGAATTCTTTGAGATTGCTGACCGTGAAAATGTGGGGATAATAGTAAGGGTGCCCCTGGCCAGCGGCCTTCTTACTGGAAAGCTGGGCCCGGATTCCAAATTCTCAGAGGGTGACCACCGCAATTTCAACCGCGAAGGCCAGGCCTTTGATAAGGGGGAGACTTTCTCTGGCGTGCCTTATGATGTGGGGCTGGAAGCGGCAAAGGAATTAAAGAAGATATTTGCCAGTGAAAATATTGCCAGGTTTGCCCTCAAATGGGTCCTGGAAAATGAATTTGTGAGCTGCGTGATACCCGGCGCCAGCAATACCAAACAGGTAGAGGAAAATGCTGAGGTATCCGGGATGTGCGGCCTTACCCAGGACCAGATGCAGAGGACAAAGGAAGTCTATGATACCTATATAAGGGAGCATGTCCACAGCCAGTGGTGATTTGTATGGAGATAAAAGACCTGGAAGATGATATAAGGGGGCTGGAGAAGGAAATAAGGGAGAGGACGGCTGCAATGCCGGCCCATTCTGCCAAACCGGTTATGATGCAGGAAATAGAGGAGCTGGAAGAGGAGCTAAAGGGGAAGAGGGATAGGCTGGAGAGGCTGAGAATCGACAATCCATGACCAGTCTGGCTCCGTGCATTACAATATACATTTTAATTACTATTATAATGTCAATAATCCTTTATGTTGACAACCAATAAGATAATTGCTAGATTTTAATTAGAATCACATCGATGGGTTTTGGTAATGGTTCTAGACTATTGATCTGAACCCATTACTAAAGAAGTAAGTCTTTTATATATGAAAGTCGGCTGCATGCCGTGCGTTGGTTTACCAACCTAGTTATAA
>CAYZJW010000180.1:0-2047 GCA_964478985.1 uncultured Actinomycetota bacterium | reverse complement strand
CCGGAGTTAGGCCTCAATACCTGTCATCTTCTTCTTCAACGCTGGTATCCAGCCCTTTAAAAAACCCTCTTGTATTGATATCCCTGGGCTCCAGTATCAGTTTTATGCCATCCAGCACTTCTGATACTCTTTCCGGGCTAAGGTTTCCTATCTTATTGCCAAGGTCTTTCTTATCTACCGTATAGATCTGAGAGATATTTATTACGCTTTGTTTCGAAAGCCCCGCCTCCCCTGGAATCAGCATTATGTTTCCAGGCGACTTTGCCCTTTGTAAATTTGAAGTAATCGAGCAGACAATAACAGTGTCGATGCTGCTTCTGTTAAATATATTATTTTGCACAACCACAAATGGATGCCTGTAGCCAGGTGCTGAACCGGAAGGTTCGCCTGGATCTACCCGATATATGTCTCCCTGATTTATTGCCATTTATCCTTAATGATCTTTCTGTGGTAATCCTTCATTGCTTTACGCAGTTTTTTCTCCTCTGCAGTAGCTTCATTAGAATATGAATCATTTATCATCTTTAAGAGCCTGATATTTTCATACTGTTCTATATAACTTGAAAGAGCAAATTGGAAAAGTCTGCTTCTGGGGATATCCATTTTTTTGGATAACTCCTCTGCTTTATGAAAAAGACCTTCGTCCATTGAAATAGCTGTCTTAATATTTCCCATCTTATTACCTTAATCTTTATATCAATATTTATATACATAGTATAACTATTGGTATAATAATTCAACAGGACCCTGCTGCCGGGATATCCAATTGAGACATTTTACATTTTCATGCTTTGGCCCCGAAAGGGTTTATGCAGAACTGCTCCTTTTTCCCGCCAGCCATCTGGCTGTTTATGAGGTTTTTTAGTATTATTAGCCCAAAAGCTATACGGGTCTTTTGTGAAAAAAAGCAGTACTCCAGTTTTAAAGAAAATAATATTCGCAGTTATCTCCCTGCTGTCTTTGCTTTTCTTCCTTTTCTTCTTTACGCCGTTAGCCAGCATTGCCATACCGGCGGACACAGAATGCGGGCCCGGATACTGCCGCATCCAGCCATTTCAGGATGGGAATAAGGGAGTAAATTTCCTCCTGGTCCAGGTTAAAGCCCGGAACCCTGATTCTTCCGGCTACCCCTCCAGCAGCATGCTGGTAAAGTTTTCCACCCGGGATAATAAAGCGGGGCAATACCGCATTAGGATAAACATAGACGGCCGCGATCACCTTTATTATGTCCCCCTGTCCCGGGAAGGCGCGGATGGAGATATAATCCTTGAAGTGCCGGACCTGGAAGGCATAGATATCACCATAGAAAGCCTGGCACTTAAGAAAAGGATGTTTTTCCCCCTTGATATCTTCCTGGAAGAAAAGCTTGCCGGTGATTATCATATCTTCAGGAGTATAGACCATTTCCTTATACCTGCATATGCCCTGCTTCTGCTGTCAATGATCCTTGCCGCCGCCTATTGTATATTTTTCATCAGGCCGGCAAAAAATAGATGCTTTAGAAAGACAGTTTTTATTGTCCTTTTATCGATTATGCTTTTTTTTGCTGCCTTATCTATCAGAAATGAGTTCTTTGTCCTTAAGAGCTACTGGAGGTCATACGGGGACGACCTTTTATCCGGCAGTATAGAGGATACCTATACCGGCATCTATGATTTTGAAAGATTCATTGCCTGGGCGGACGATGTACTTCCCGAAGACCGGGGAGCCATAGTCTTTGTAAAGGGGCAGCCGGTATATATCATGTCTGAGATGGCATTTAACATGTATCCCAGGGACCTGAAGTTTCTAGATATCAGCGGAAAGGACAGGGAAGAAATCGAAAAAGACCTGGACGGGCTGGCCGGCGCCCATGATAGGAGATATTCCCGCCTTATAGTCCTATCAGGTGATGACTCCGGACTTGTGGATGACCGCCACAGGATCATTGCCCGCTATACCCCGGACGGAGGCTTTATCTATGCCCTGGAATAGTACTTTTTCCTGTTTGTTTTGTCATAACCGGCGATCTCAAGGAAAATAGATGAGATATCAGGGTCAAACTGGA
>CAYZJW010000179.1:0-2228 GCA_964478985.1 uncultured Actinomycetota bacterium | reverse complement strand
GCAAGCTCTCTGTCATATTCTATCATCTTTTTTGATATTCCCGGATGGGCAAGAAGCTTTCGGGCAGAAGCGTCTTCCGGTTCTATATCATACTTTCTTACCCATTCCATGAATTTTTTATGATGGTCCCTGTAGGGGCAGGGCATGAGCAGGTTCCCGCCGCTGGTTGCCTCCTTCTGTCCATATCCAAGATCCTTTTGCCAGCTTCGTATGGCTTTGAAAAAAGGATTGCCCCAGAGGTCGTCCAGGGTCAGCTTATCATCCCTATATATGTCATGGATATTCCCGGCAGAATAAGGGGCAAATACGCAGGGCATCACCTTGCCGTTCCAGTCCACATAGAAGTAGCCTCCCTCCCTGCCGGCTGCGATACAGCCGTTTACCAGGGTCCCGTGATTCCAGAAATCAATAAGAAAATACTTTTCCTTTTCTATCTGCCCCCATATCTTTTTATAGAAATCTTTCCTCTGAAAAGCAGTGGGCATAAGGCTGAAATCGGCATTCCTTCCTATGGGGAGATACTGGAAATAAAAGCCATAGAAGGCGCCCTGCTGCTTAAAAAAGAATTCAAGGAATTCATGTTCCAGGACCCGGGTGCAATTATCCCTATTCACGGTCACAGATATCCCGAATGGCAGTCCGGCATCCCTTACCAGTTTCATGGACTCCAGCACCCTGTCGAAAACTCCCTTTCCCCTTCTGCTGTCAGTGATCTCCCTGAATCCCTCAACCGAAAAGGCGGGAGTGAGGTTCTTGCATTCATACAGTTCCTCCACAGTCCGGCTATCGATCAAGGTACCGTTGGTAAATGCCAGGAACAATATATCAGGGTTTTTCCTGGCTATATCCATGATCCCTTTACCCCGGGACCGGTAGGCAAACGGCTCACCGCCTGAAAAGACTACCAGCCTGATGCCCCATTTCTCCCTGGCATCCTTTATGAAACGGTCCAGGATCTTCCACTCTATACTGGAACTGTTTTTGCCGGAACTGGCATAACAGTCTTTGCATCTAAGATTGCAGAAATGCCCCGGGCTTATAACCAGGAGCCAGGGGGGACCGCATCCGTTTTTATCATGAAACTCCTTTATCCGGGGACTGTCTTTTGCCGGCTTGGCAAGCGAGGCGCCCCACAGGCTCAGTACCTGGCCGACTACCTGTTTTTTTAAATTGCCTTTTGCGATGGAAGCATCGATGGAGTTTAGTATTGAAGCTATCATCAGGCTTTTTTCCTGCCGGATCCTGGGGTTTTTATGGGAAAACTTATTATTTCTATTAGAGGCAAGGCGGGAATCCGCCAGTCTTTTCAGCAGCCTTAAGATCAGCTGCCGGGAAAGACCGTGGAATAAAAACCAGGCCAGCATCCTGTACATGGTGCCGCTGCCTTCCTGTGAAGCCATTTTAATAAAGACAAATGCCTTTTAGACTGCTTTTACAGTTTGATAAGCCTTCCCGGCAGCGGTTTCCCCGGTCCGGCACTGCTGCAGGACATGCATATCCAAAAGACTTTTATGATCTTATCTACATGCCTATAAAACTGAAAAGTTCGTATACCAGAAAACCGGGCCAGACTATGGCTTTCAGGAAACCGATAAAGCCGGCTCCCGCCCCTTCCGCATTCTGGATAAAATATACCGCGGAGGCGACAAAACCCATGAAATAGAAGCCCCCGAATATACCGGAACTGCTGTGCCCTCCGTTTGACATGACCGCTCTCCTTTTCTTTTAATATTGTATTATTATATTATATACATATTTTTCTAAATATTGGCACTATTTATTGATTATCAGGGTGTAAATTATTTATATGCCTATTTTATTACAGTTAAAGCATTAATGCAGTTATTAATAAGGTTTGATAACGCTGCACTTTTCACTTAGAATGGATATGGCTAAAAAGGACAGGAGGATCATGAAAGACGGTTTTACCAGTGTGTCTGTGCTCGATAACTTTTACCAGACAAGCTTCTATTATCCCATGCCGGTAGTCATGGTGACCACTGTTTCAGAAAGGGGAGATACAAATATCGGTTCATACTCCCTCTGTTTTCCCTTCGGTATAGCCGGAAGGCATTCCATGATGCTTATTTCCCGCTGTGACAGCAATACTGCCGTAAATATAAGGAGAAGCGGACTGGCAGCCCTGAACTTCATACCTTACAGGAAGGACCAGCTGGCCAATGCTGTCAGGCTGGGTTATCCGGGACAGACCACAGAAGAAAAGCTTA
>CAYZJW010000178.1:0-2241 GCA_964478985.1 uncultured Actinomycetota bacterium | reverse complement strand
AGATCGAATGCTTCATCCAGCCGTCACAGCTGGACAAGATCAAAGATGCTCTTATTGAAGCAGGCGTAGATGGGATGTCCGTATCAGAAGTGGAGGGATTTGGCAGGCAAAGAGGCCGGCTGAATGGAGAGAAACCCTCAAAGGAAGTCAAATTCCGAAAAAAGACCAAGCTTGAGATAGTGGTAGACGAAGACATCGTAGATGAGGTGACCCGCCTTATCGTCGCTCTTGCCCGCACAGGAAAGATAGGAGCAGGAAAAGTTTTCATACTGCCGGTAGAGGATGCCATCCGTGTCCGTACATCGGAATCAGGGAAATCGGCTATCTTGTAAAGACTTAAGCAAAAACTAAATAGAAGAGGATTTGACTATGATAGAAAATGACGCATCAAAAATTACTCCAGACAGCCTGAAGCAGAAAAAATCAGTATGGGACATGACCAAAGACCGTCTGGATTATGTTATGGAAGACCTTAAGATCTCTAAGGGTCTTAAGGAATATATCAAAGAGCCCAGGAAGGTAGTGGAAGTAGCTGTTACCGTAAAAAGGGACAAGGGAGATATTGATATATTCAAAGGCTGGAGGGTGCAGCACAATACAAACAGGGGACCAGCCAAGGGAGGCATACGCTACCATCCTGATGCAAATGTTGATGAGATAAAAGCGCTGGCACTGCTAATGACCTTAAAATGTGCTGTAACCGGCATCCCTTTTGGCGGAGCCAAAGGAGGTGTCGCGGTAGACCCCAAACAGCTTTCCCAGGCCGAACTGGAGAACCTTACCCGCCGATACACCTTTGAGATCATAAACATAATAGGTCCCGAACGGGATATACCTGCTCCTGATGTAGGCACCAATGCCAGAGTCATGGCCTGGATAATGGACACCTATTCCACAGACAAGGGCTATGCCGTACCAGGAGTGGTGACAGGTAAACCCATAGCCCTGGGAGGAAGCCAGGGAAGAGAAGAAGCTACCGGCAGGGGAGTGGTATATTCGCTCTTATCTGCCTTAAAGGTGCATAAAATAGACTCCACTGATCTGAATATTGCTGTACAGGGATTCGGCAATGTGGGCTCCAATGCTGCTAAAATACTGCATGATCTGGGCTTTAAGATAATTGCCATATCAGATGTGGGAGGCGCCATATACAATAAATCGGGGATAGATCCCCATAAGGCCTATATACATACCGAAGAGACGGGCACTGTGGCCGGATACAGGGATGCCAAAAATATGGACAGGGATGACATATTCTCTGTCGACTGCGATGTATTTATCCCGGCTGCCCTGGAAAACCAGATCAAGAAGTCTAATGCAGGCGAGATCAAGGCAAGGTTTATCGCCGAGGGCGCCAATGCCCCCACTACCCTGGAGGCAGATAAAATACTCAATGACAGGGGTATCTTTATTATCCCGGATATCCTTTGTAATGCCGGTGGGGTGACAGTATCATACTTCGAATGGGTACAGGGTAATCTGTCTTATTTCTGGTCCAAACGAAAGGTGGATCTGTCGCTAAGGGATATCATGGAGAAGGCTTTCTACGAAGTCTATCAGGTGTCAAAGGAAAGGAAAGTGGATATGAGGCGGGCTGCCACCATCCTGGGAGTTGAGAGGGTGGCGGAGGCTGTTGAACTCAGGGGGATATATCCGTAGCCATTATTAAGGGTTCCAGGATAGTCAGGAAATGCCTGCAAAGCCTTATAACAGGTCAGCATGATACTCCTGGAGCGACTTTACCGTAGTCTCGCCTGTCAGCCTGGCCTTGATCCCATTAGCTGTGGCAACTGCCGCAGTTGTAGTGATAATATAAGGTATTTTATATGCAATAGCAGCCTTCCTGATATAAGAGTCATCATGATGACTCTGTTTGCCTATGGGTGTATTGATTATTAACTGGATATCATTATTTTTTATGGCATCGATTATATTTGGCCTGCCCTCATAGACTTTGAGTATCTTATCTGCTTTTATATCATTGTCCATCAGATGCCTGCAGGTACCATCTGTTGCTGTTATTTTGAAACCTAGCTGATAGAATAATCTGGCGGCTTCAGTGATATGAGCTTTATCCGCATCGGCAACCGTTATAAGTACAGTACCTTCTGAAGGCAGAGGCTGCTGGGTAGCTTCCTGAGCTTTAAAAAAAGCCAGGCCGAAAGAGTCTGCCAATCCAAGCACCTCACCGGTTGAACGCATTTCCGGACCCAGCAGGGGATCTACCTCCTGGAACATATT
>CAYZJW010000177.1:0-2255 GCA_964478985.1 uncultured Actinomycetota bacterium | reverse complement strand
TCAAGAAGAAGGAAGACCTCCATAAGATGGCTGATGCCAATAAGGCATTTGCCCATTATAGATGGTGATGTATCAGATGCAGGTGACTCACAGATGACAAGACAGGTATCATTAAAAAATACCAGGAATATAGGTATAACAGCGCATATAGACGCCGGTAAGACCACTACTACCGAGCGTATACTTTATTATACCGGAAAGACCTATAAGATCGGGGAAGTCCACGACGGAGCAGCTGTCATGGACTGGATGATACAGGAGCAGGAAAGAGGCATAACCATTACTTCTGCAGCTACCACTGCCTTCTGGAAGGACCATAAGATAAATGTCATCGATACACCCGGCCATGTCGATTTTACTGTAGAAGTGGAAAGGTCGCTCAGGGTCCTTGACGGCATGATAGCAGTATTCTGCGCCGTAGGCGGAGTAGAGCCCCAGTCAGAGACAGTATGGAGACAGGCGGTCAAGTATAATGTGCCCCGTATTGCTTTTGTGAATAAGATGGACAGAAGCGGCGCTGATTTCTTCTATGTGCTGGAGATGATGAAGAGCAGGCTCAATGCAAATCCCCTTCCGGTACAGATCCCCATAGGTATGGAGGATAAGTTTGAAGGGATAATAGACCTTATAAGCATGAGGGCCATAATATATAAAGATGAGATGGGAATAAAGTTCGAGTATGAGGATATTCCGGAGGAACTGGTACCTACTGCAGAAAAATACAGGCATGAACTGATAGAAAATATTGCAAACTATAATGACGATATACTCAATAAATATGTAGAGAGCCAGGAGATAACCGGGGAAGAACTGAAAAAGGCCATAAGGGATATAACCATCAATGTGGAAGGCATTCCCGTAGTATGCGGAGCCGCTTTCAAGAATAAGGGAGTGCAGCCTCTTCTGGATGCAGTAGTGGACTACCTGCCATCTCCCCTTGATGTGGGCACACCTGCCGGCATAAACCCGGAAACAGAGGAAAAGATATCCAGGGAAGTGGACGACAGCGCCCCTTTCTCGGGCCTGGTATTCAAGATAACGACAGATCCCTTTGTAGGCAGGCTGAGTTATCTGAGGCTATATTCGGGGATGATCTGCAGCGGGACCCAGGTGCTTAATGCCAATTCGGGCAAGAAAAGCAGGATAGGAAAGCTGCTGGAGATGCATGCCAACACCAGGCTGGAGCTCAAGGAGATATATGCCGGGGACATAGTAGCGCTGGTGGGCCTTAAGAATGTCAATACCGGTGATTCTATATGCGATGTAAGACATCCCATAATATATGAATCGATCACGTTCCCCGAACCGGTTCTTTCCATAGCCATAGAGCCAAAGACGAAAGCTGACCAGGAGAAACTGGGGAAATCACTGTCCCGCCTTACCGAAGAAGACCCCACCTTCAAGGTGGAGACAGACCCCGAGACCGGCCAGACTATCATCTCAGGCATGGGGGAGCTGCACCTGGAGATAATCGTAGACAGGCTCATGAGGGAATTCGGGGTTGATGCCAATGTGGGCAGGCCCCAGGTCTCATACAGGGAGACCCTTACCAGGGAGACCCAGGTAGAAGGCAAATATGTCAGGCAGAGCGGCGGCAGGGGCCAGTACGGCCATGTGGTGGTCAAGTTTGAACCTAATGAGTATGGAAAAGGATATGAATTTGAGGATAAGACCAGGGGCGGGGTCATACCCCGGGAATATATCAAATCGATAGAGGGCGGCATAGAAGAAGCAATGGCAACCGGCGAGGTGGCAGGATATCCGGTAGTGGATGTCAGGGCCACACTTTTGGACGGCTCATACCATGAAGTCGACTCTTCGGAGATGGCTTTCAGGATCGCCGCCTCCAAGGCTTTTCGTGATGCTGCCAAGAAAGCCAACCCTATATTGCTGGAGCCGGTCATGGAAGTGGAAGTAGTGGCTCCGGATGAATATATGGGGGATGTCATAGGAGACCTTAATTCCAGGAGGGGAAAGGTATCTTCAGTAGACTTAAGGAATAAAAACAGGATAATAAAGTCTGAAGTCCCGCTGTCGGAGATGTTCGGATATGCTACCGACCTCAGGTCCAGGACCCAGGGAAGGGCTACGTTCAGCATGCAGTTCAAGAAATACGAGCCTATTCCGGGAAGGATCGCAGATGAGATAATCAACCGTTATAAAGGAAGCAGCATTGCTGTTTAAATATATAAATAGATATATACCATCAAAGAAAGGATAAAAGATATGGCTAAGGCAAAATTTGAAAGGACCAA
>CAYZJW010000176.1:0-2258 GCA_964478985.1 uncultured Actinomycetota bacterium | reverse complement strand
ATTCTGTCAGCAGTAGCTGACTTTTAAATATATTTTTTATTAATCTTAATAAAAAATAAAAAGGAGTATAAGTCTGAAGACAAGAACTAAAAAATTGATGGTGGCAATGATCTTAATAGTTGCACTATCACTGGTCCTATGGATGCTGCCTGTATCCACTATTGGTGCTAAATCAGGAGTAAGTCCCATACTGGAATGTGTAAAAGATAATGGTGATGGTACCTACACAGCATATTTCGGTTATGAAAACTATGATGAGACTGAGACTGTGATACCTGTAGGAGACAGCAACAAGATAACCGGCGGCGGATTAAGCGGACAGGATCAGGGTCAGCCCACTACATTCGAGTATCCTGTACCCGGGCATCCTGACGGAAGGATGGGGAGAACCCCATGGTATCCTAATGCAGCATTCAGCGTGGTCTTTGACGGGTCTAATCTTGTTTGGACACTTGACGGAAGGACCGCTACTGCAAGCGACAATCCGGCACAACAATGTCCGGAGACCTATACCATTAAAACATCGTATACCGGTGGTCCAGCAAATATTTCTCCTGAAGGTGAGACTACCATAAAGAAGCATCCTGATATCTGTTTTGATTTTGCTGCAGCTCCTGGTGCAGACTATGATATCTGCGATGTGAAGCTAAACGGTGAATCAGTTCCATTACAGGGAGCTAATAAGTTTGAATGGACCATATGTGATGTAGACCAGGATTATGACCTGGTTATCCATATATGCCATGAACCTGTTCCGGAAGAAACTGAGCCTACTCCTCCTCCTGAAGAGACAGTGGAAGTAGAAGCATTGACTGAAGGGGAAGTTGAAGTCCTGGCATTTACTGGTCCCAATATGCTTGCCTATATTGCCGGCTTTGCTTTTCTGATGATAGCCGGACTGGCGGGTTTTGCCCTGAGGACGGCAAAGTCCAGGAAATAACCTGAGAGGGTCATTTTTTTAACAAATAAAAAGGGTGTGCTGGCAGTCAGTGCGCCCTTTTTGCATTTACCATATTATTTATCTTTACAGGGAAATATCTTTCTTACTTAAAAGCATGTCCGGAAGGAGGGCAAGTACATTTCCGGCTTTCCTGAGATTCCTGAAAGAAGATATATTAGATCTCAATTCTGCAGGTGAAAAGACAGACCTTACTGCAGAACCGCATAAGCCGGGGATGATCTTTTTAGCCCCGGCACCAGCCATATATGGAGGGAGCCTGTCTCCGGCTCCGTCGGATACCGCCCTTATGCAGTGTATCCTGCCCGGGGGTATCCCATTATTTACAAGGCTTTCTATAAGCCAGAAGGACTCCATATCTACGACTTCGGCGCCATGATCATCAAATAGCCTTTTCTTTTCCCCGGGAGTTGATACTACATGGCCTGTGCAGCCGCAGGTAACCGGCAGCATACCTTTCCCGGACAGGCCGGCAGCAGTATTATCCGGCAGATCATACCTGGCAGGCACTTTCCTATTCTCGCAGCCTTTTACCGGGCCTGGTCCGGCCAGGTCCATCACACTTTTATATACTACCAGGTCACCCGGCTTTAGGCCCTTCCTGCATGCCCCGCAGAAGCCGGTTATAAGCACCCGGATATCCTTGATATCTATTGGCTTCACTTGCTTCAGTACAATGCCGGCAGCCCTGGCTGCGTTATCTTTCCCCATACCGGTGATAGATATAAGAACATCATCTTTTCCCATCTTGCCCCGGCACAGGAGAACTTTCCCTGACAGGTATTTTTCCCTTATCCCTGTTTTCCGGATTATTCCTGCCAGCTCGATTTTCAGCGCCCCGAATATTAAAAGCATGATATTGATTATACATTTAAAAGCAGGGAAGCGGTAAGGGATATTAAATAAATATTAAATATGCATATATTCTTGCCAAATGTTAATATATACCTTAAGATTGTATTGCTATTATTTTATATATATACTTAAAGAATGTTTTAATCAGAGTCAGGGAGATGAGAGCATGCTGGGACTTAACAGGAGATTAAAAGACCTTCAATCCGAAGGAAAGCAAATAAAGATCGGAATTGCGGGGCTGGGCCAGATGGGAAGCAGCATGGCGGTCCATGTAAACAGCCTGGCCGGGATGAAAATAGCGGCTGCAGCCGACCTGGATGTAAATAATGCTGCCGGTATCCTTAAAAATGCGGGCTATGGCGAAGATGACCTGGCTCTGGTGGAGGCAGCAATAAGGATAAGTCCGGAAAACCGGGGGTCAGAGGTGATCAAGTCCGGGTCCGGC
>CAYZJW010000175.1:0-2282 GCA_964478985.1 uncultured Actinomycetota bacterium | reverse complement strand
ATATGATCAAATTCGGCACAGACGGCTGGCGGGCGGTTATTGCCCGTCAATTCACATTTGAAAACCTGGCTATAGTAGTAAAGGCTATAGGCAGGTATCTTCAGGAAAATTCAAAAAATGACGGAGTATTCATCGGATATGACAACAGGTTCA
The DNA here is from genome assembly GCA_964478985.1 of uncultured Actinomycetota bacterium. Lineage (GTDB taxonomy): Bacteria > Actinomycetota > Humimicrobiia > Humimicrobiales > Humimicrobiaceae > M55B120. The sequence goes on along the minus strand of CAYZJW010000175.1, from coordinate 2,129 downwards.
TGTCTGAAGATTTTGCCCATGAATCCGCCAGGGTCCTAGGTGCCATGGGTCATAAGGCAGTCATCTCATCAGAAGCTGTTCCTACCCCCGTAACTGCCTTCATGGTAACGAAGCTGGGCATGAGCGGAGCCCTTATGATAACAGCAAGCCATAATCCTGCCCAATACAATGGAATAAAATTCATCCCGGAATACGGCTGCCCGGCTGATTCCGGCATAACCGGCGAAATAGAAAAACATCTTAAAAGCATTATAGAAACCGGAAACCATGACACGGGGCAAGTTCCATGCCATGACGACAGTATAAGCTATGCAGATGATTTTGATGATTATATAAAAAAGGTGCTGTCGCTTTTCGATCTTGCACTTATAAGAGAATCCGGTCTCAAAGTCTCCGCTGATATGATGAATGGTTCTGCTTTGCATATTTTCCCGGCTATCTTAAAAAATCACCTTAAAATGGACCCGGTAATCATAAACGGCTGCCGGGATCCTCTTTTCGGGGGCAAGCTGCCGGATCCTTCGGGCAAGAACCTGGACCTCTTAAGAAAGACCATGAAAGAAAATGATTCTGATATAGGACTTGCTCTTGATGGAGATGCAGACCGGTTTGGCGTAATAGATAAAAAAGGGGTTTTCCTGAATCCCAACAATGTCATCTCGATGTGCCTGCATTATCTATTAAAGACCAGGAAATATGATTCTGACGATAAGGTGGTAAGGTCAGTAGCTACCACCCATCTTTTAGATTCCATCTGTTTAAAAAACAATATCCGGCTGGAAGAAAAGCCGGTCGGCTTCAAGTATATAGGAAAAGAGATGCTGGATGGAAATGTCATAATAGGGGGAGAGGAAAGCGGGGGACTCAGCATAAAAGGACATATACCGGAAAAGGACGGACTGCTGGCCCATATAATGCTTCTGGAGATACAATCATACCTTGTAAAAGAGTACGGCAGTTTCTATCTTTCCGATTACCTGGAAAAGATATATGCTGAATACGGCACTTTTTATAATACAAGGCTCGATATGGAGATCCCTGAAAATAAGAAAATGGAAGTAATCAGGTATTTTTATGGTCGATTAGGTGCTAAAATAGATGGTGTCGAAGTTGTGGAGCTGATAGATATAGACGGGGCAAAGATAGTCTTTGACAATGGGAGCTGGATACTGGCAAGGGCATCAGGCACAGAACCAATAATAAGATGCTATATTGAATCAGGAGATAAAAGTTTCTTTAACAGGTTAAAGGACTTTACCGGGAATGCAATAAAAGATATCTGCGGGTAGATGGAAGATAACCTAAAAAAAAGCAAGACTGAGTCCATTAAGGATTACCGGATAGATGTAACTGATGAGCTGTCAGAGAAAATAGTATCCGAATTAAAAAGCATGCCTGAAGGTAAATGCGGGCTGCTGGTTATCAAAGGCCCCAATATCGGTGATAAATTCTTCATCGACAAAGAAGAATCCTTTATTGGCCGCAGTCCCGAATCAGATGTGCTTCTGGATGATATTACGGTCTCAAGAAAACATGTCATCATACAAAAGGATGACAAAAACTGCAGGATCATAGATACAGGCAGCCTTAACGGAAGCTACCTTAACGGCAATATAGTTGAAGAGGCTGTACTCCAGGATGGTGACCGGCTCCAGATCGGAAAATATATATTTCTTTACTTTTCAACCTGATATGGGCCTGGTATGAACACTGAAAAAACAAATGGAAATCTGACCATAGGCAAGCTTATAAAGGAATTAAAGCAGGAATATCCTGATGTCAGCAGCAGCAAGCTGAGGTTCCTGGAGTCCCAGGGACTGGTAAAACCCAAAAGGGGTCTTAATAAATACAGGATCTATACCAAAGAGGATATCAAAAAGATAGATCTTATTTTAAAGATGCAAAAAGAATTTTACCTGCCACTGGATGTTATCAAAAAGAAGCTTGATTCAGGAAAGTACCGGGATTACCTGAAAGATGATGGCAGCATGGTAAACCTTCAGCTGGACCTGGGAGATGATACAGGAAAAACAGAAAAAAACGGCTTTATCCCGGTAGAAGAAGCAAGAAAGAGACTGAAGATCACGCGCGATCTTCTGGATGACCCGCTGGAGCATGACCTTATTGAA
>CAYZJW010000174.1:0-2288 GCA_964478985.1 uncultured Actinomycetota bacterium | reverse complement strand
AGTAGAATGTCCCCATGGGCTTTTTAAGATATTTGCCGGCGTAGAGGGAAGAATGATAAAGGCATTTACTATTATGGGCCCATCAGTCCCGGCAATTTCTGCTGCAGAAAAACTCCTGGAGAAAAATACAGTGGATGATATCGAAGTGATACTTACCAGTCTGGATATTAGCGGTGGAGAGGTGCTGGATTATGTTTAGAGAAAAGGCAGGTAATTGATTTGCTGCTGATACTTAAAAAAACTGCTTATATACTGATCATAGTGATCTTTAATACATATATATGCTCATATCTGGGAGCAAAGCTGTCTGCCAGGATGGAGCTTAGAAGGGGATACCGGGAGACCAGGATAGGCGGCCTGGGCTTTCCTGCCTTAAGGTTTTTTTCCCATCTGGGAAAGGATAATCCTGCCGGTGTCTGGGGCTATTTTTTATTTGTATTCTCCCTCTTGATGTGGGCTATGGTCCCGTTTACTGTAGAGCTATCCCTTATAGATATGGATTCCAACCTTGTGATCGCCCTGTTATTCCTGCTTACCGCAGTCATACTTAATATTGCCGGCCTGGACAGGACAAAGCATAGCTTGATCTGGGGCCAGGGATCCAGGATGCTCATCTACAGGCTGACCTTGTTTATCCCTTTCTTCATATGCATAGCTTCGCTTATACTTGCAAGCCGGACATTCAGCCTTAAGGAAGCGGTAGACCTGCAGAGGGATTACTGGAATATAGTCTACCAGCCGCTGGGCTTTATCATATCAGTTCTATGCACAGCCCTCATAATGAAAGCATCGGGCTTGAACCGGGACGGCAGGCTGGGACTGCAGGCTTTAAATAATAGCGAAGGCGGGGGCTTTGCCCCGGCAGTCTCAAGGTTTTCCGGATATTCCATAGTCCTTTTCATGACTTATCTTATTACCCTGCTTTATTTGGGAGGCTATAAGAACCTGTATTTTATCAGGGGCGATGTCATGCTGGGAATAAAATTCTATGCTGTATTTATCTTCATCCTTTTTGCTGCCAAGGCCCTGGGGAGCAATATTTCTGATACCAGGATCTTTATGAGGATAAGCTCAAAGTTCTTGATACCCCTGTCCATACTTAATTTTGTGGTGACCCTGGGGTATTTTATTTATAAAAATGTTTACGGACTGGCCTGAAAATATGTTTCAGTTATTAAAAAATTTTTTTATTGCACTGGGTAATATTTTCAGGAAGCCCCGGACAGTGGTCTATCCCCGGGAGAAGATAATAATACCGGAAAAGAGCAGGGGGATGCTCCACCTCAAGCTGGACCTGGATTCGCTGGATGTCCTGTGCAATGGCTGCGGCGACTGCGCAGCTATATGCCCGGAGCTATGCATTAAGATAAAGAAGAAGACCACCGGGGAGGGTAAACAGGTGCTGGACAGGTTCCAGCTGGACCTGGGAGCATGCATATTCTGCGGAAGGTGCGTGAGTGCATGTGAGCTTAAAGCTATCGGGCTCTCATACCGCTACCGGAATGCTGATGCAGAGCGGAAAAACCTGGTTTTGGAAAAGGCAGATCTCATAAGGCCGTCGGGGACAATAAGGGGGTTCTGGAAATAATGGGAGGAATATGTCAGTAGAGAGTAAAATATTACTGGAGATCCTTCAGTATATATGCTTTGCCGGACTTATATTATCAGGTCTGGGTGCGCTTATTATAGCTGATCTTAGGAAGAAGGCGGTAACACTTTTTATAATACTGGTTTTTATTACCATCCTTTCCTTTGTGTTCTATGCAGGGATTATGCTTTTTATTGCCAATATTATATTCATATTTATATTTGCCATATTCTATATGCTGGTGCGAAGAGCCGCCCTCGCAGATACTGGTAGGGACGGGAGGAAGCAAGGAAAATATGCTGCTTATAGGATCGCAGGATATACGGCAGCTGTGCTTTTCTGCTGCGGCCTTGGTTATTTGGTTTTTAATATTTCAAGAGGATATTTTTCTGATAGTCCGGAGCTAAAAGATATTATCATCACCAATATGGAAGAAATCACAGGAACAATGTTCGGCACATATTCTATTGTGATAATGATCCTGGCAGCAGCAGCGCTTATGACTTTCATGAGTTTTACCATACCAGGGAAGGATAAGGAAGAAAGGGAGGTGCAGGAATGAGCATCGAAATGGTGTTTTATATGAGCATGACCCTCTTTTTTATTTCCCTTCTGGGGCTTCTTACAACTTCACATTTCATACCAGTATTCATATCGCTCCAGTTGATGACAGCAGCGGCAGTTATAAATTTTTTAAACT
>CAYZJW010000173.1:0-2304 GCA_964478985.1 uncultured Actinomycetota bacterium | reverse complement strand
ATAAGAGCATCTTTGATCTTGTCCAGCTGTGACGGCTGGATGAAGCATTCGATCTTTCTTAGCATTTAGGTCTTCCTTTCTATGGGTTCCCTTTTATTGCTGATAATTTTTAAGATTATCGATTATATAGACTTATTTTTCAATAGGAAGTTCCACCCACCTGCCTTCATCATTGGATATCATGCTGGCTTCCAGCACCTCCTGCACCTTATACCCGGAATGTATGTCTGAAACAGGTTTCTTTCCTTCTGCCACATTGGTTATAAAATCAAATGCATTTCCGGAATGATACCTCATCCAGCCCACTGAAAACTTGGGTCCGGGGAACTGGGTAGCCGGCTGGGGATATCTCTGTACTGTCTCTATGGCAGTAAAGCCCCTCCTGCCGCCTATAGGCTCTCCGGCATCCCTGGTATCATATACCTCCAGGAAGTTTGGCTGCATGCTGTTAAACTTGATTGCCCCCTTTTCACCATGTATCTCAATACGGTATTCATCATTGGCTCCTGTGGCCACCTTTGATCCCTCAATGGTCCCTATGCAGCCGTTCTGGGATTCGAACATGATAAGAGCCAGGTCATCTACGTCAACCTCCCCAAACTCTCCCGGTTTTCCCGGAAGCGGCCTTTTCTTGGTAAATATCTCCAGCCTTGAGAAGACTTTCTTGAAATCGCCCATAAGGAACCTGGTAAGGTCTATAACATGGCTTGCCAGGTCATAGAGCGACCCGCCCCCGCAGTACTTTTTCTGGATCTTCCAGTAAAGCGGCCGGCTGGGATCGGAGTTTCCTGAATGAAGATATACTATCCTGGCGCTGTATATGCGGCCCAGAAGACCCTCTTCTATAAGTCGTTTGGCTCTCATCATGGCCGGCTGATAGCGGTATTCAAAAGTTACCTGCGAAATAAGGTCGGGATGGGCATCTGCTTCTTCCACTATTTCCCTGGCCTCTGCCAGGTCCATAGCCAGGGGTTTTTCACAGTTTACATGCTTTCCCGCCTTAAGTGCCTCTATTATTATTTCCTTGTGCAGGCAGTTGGGAGTACATACTTCGATAATATCGATGTCATCCCTGGCGATAAGGTCTCTCCAGTTGTCAGTGGCAAATTCAAAACCTGCCTGCTGGACGCCTTCCTGCGCATCCTTTATGGGCACAGATGCCACCCCCACCATCTTCAATCTGGCAGGCATGGGCTTATAGTAATAGGGGAGATTGAGGTAGGAAAGAGTATGCACCCTGCCTATAAACCCGTAGCCCACCATGCCTATGCCTAATGTCTTCATATAATTCTCCTGTGATCTAGATTGTTAAAGAGTCTATCAATAGCCGTATTCTTTTTCCACTTCGCTAATGGCTTCCTCTATTATATCCAAAGCCTTGGTAGCCAGGTCCTCTTCCATGATAAGGGGCGGCGACATCCTCAGGTTCTGCTTGGCCGGTATCCAGGCAACGCCTTTGGCAAATGCCTTCTGGTATACCTTATTTCCTGCTTCTTCGAAGGGCTCTTTTGTCTTCTGGTCTTTTACCAGCTCCATTCCCAATAGACAGCCCTTGCCCCTGACCTCGCCGATTATCTTGTGTCCTTCTTTCATCTTATTAAGCCTTTTCATGATGAAATCACCCAGCGAAGCTGATCTTTCAACAATATTTTCTTCTTCAATCACTTCCAGTGAAGCCAGGCCGGCTGCCGACGCCATGGGGTTTCCGCCATAGCTGGTGGATGCGGATATCTTTTCCAGGACATCAGTGTATTCTTCCCTGATGGCAAATGCGGTACATGGAAAACCATTGGCCATACCCTTGCCCAAAGTTATGATATCGGGCACGACATCATAATTATCCACACAGAACATCTTTCCGGTCCGGGCACAGCAGGTAAGGACTTCATCAACTATCATAAGTATCCCCAGCTTGTCGCACATCTTCCTTATTTTGGGAATATAATCATCAGGATAGACTATTGATCCTCCCCATCCCTGTATTGGCTCCAGAACTACGCCAGCTACATTACCCGTTCCTTCCATGATTATCTGTTTTTCCAGGGCATCCACGCAGAAGAGCCCGCATTCCGGATATTTCTTGTCAAAATGACATCTGTAGCAGTGCCCGTTGGGAGCCATATGGCTTCCGGTTGCCCTGGGCCCTGAGGTATAATTGGCTACTTCCGTAAGTGAGACAGCACTTAATGTCTTGCCGTGGAAATCCCCATAGAATGAGAAAAACTCATATTTTCCGGTATGGGCCCTGGCTGCCCTCATGGCTGCCTCAACCGCTTCCGTACCGGCGCAGTACATCTGGATCCC
>CAYZJW010000172.1:0-2305 GCA_964478985.1 uncultured Actinomycetota bacterium | reverse complement strand
CCGGCTGCAAGCCTTGCCATTATCAGGGAATACAGGGCAAGTGGGCCGTTTACCACTACGCTTCTGGCGATAATCGTGCTTGATGATGCGATTGCGGTTGTAGCTTTTGCTTTGGGGTCACACTTTGCAGCATCATTGATAACTGGCCTGGGGAATATTTCCTGGTATGAGATGCTTTTGACCCCGGTCATCGATATTCTGGGTTCCATTGCCCTGGGTGCTGCCCTTGGCTTCTTTTTAACATTTATTGGAAAATACATCAAAAAAAGGACCCAGCTGCTCACTTTTGTGATCGGGGTTATTTTCTTATGCGTTGGGATAGCCAAATTTTTTGGCTTCTCCAGCATACTTGCCGCTATGACCATGGGCTTTATAGTGGTCAACATGATGAAGGAAAGCGAGGATATGTTCGGGGTCATCAATAATATCGAGGGCGTGATATTTGCCATGTTCTTTACACTGGCCGGAGCCCATTTCGATTACAGGATCATAAAGACTGCCGGATTGCTGGCTGTAGTCCTGGTGGTATTCAGATTCCTGGGCAAGTACGTTGGGGTAAATATTGGAGCGTCGATCTCGAAAGCGCCCACATCTATAAGAAAGTATCTGGGATTCGGGCTCTTTCCTATTGCCGGAGTGACTATAGGGCTGGCTATGCTGATAAAGGATCATCCCGCTTTTTCCAGCTTTGAAAGTGTCATGATAAATGCTCTTCTTGCTTCTGTAATAATAAATGAAATAATAGCTCCGCCTCTCACCAAGTTTGCCATATTTAAATCTGGAGAGGCAAATGAGATGTAATGGTTTTATCTCATCGGTTTAATAAATTTATTGCCGTTATGAAAACGGGGGAGGAATCATGAGAAAGCTTGTTGCCGGAGATATAATGAATAAAAGGGTCGTCACCATAAGAAAAGACCAGACGATTGAAGAACTTGCAAGGATTTTAATAAATAACAAGATATCAGGTGTCCCCGTAGTAGACGAGGAAAAAAAAATTCTGGGCATAGTGACAGAAACAGATATCATCATAAAGGAATCCAACCTGCCTTTCCCTCCCTCTTTTAATTACACTTTTATCAAATATTATGACAGCTACACCAAGACCACAAAAGAGTATTTTAAGACAAAGGTCGAGGAAGTGATGACAAAAAAGATAAAAACGGCAAAAATAGATATGCCCATCGAGAAAGTGGTAAATATAATGATACATAATGATATTAATAGAATACCGGTTGTAGACAATGATAATAAGCTGGCAGGAATAATAACCAGGACTGATATCATGCAGAACATGATAAAGAAAAACAGGTGAGCATCCTCCCGGCCGGTTAGATCAGCCTTGTCAGATTATGTCCGTTTCGGTTCCGGACAAAACATCAAGGTTTCCTGTACCGGGGCCATGGTCCCCATTATTTGCAAGGTCTCTTACCGATCCCCTGTTTATCAGTGTATTCTTGAGATATATCGTCTGTTTTATATTTTGTCCCCTGGAGATAAGTTCCAGGAGTTTCTCTGCACCGAATCTTCCCATCCTTATCTTTGGTATATGAATAGTGGTGAGGGCGGGATATGATGTCTGAGATTGAAGGATATTGCCGATCCCGGTTATGGAGAGGTCTTCCGGTATGCTGAGTCCGGATTCCATGAATCCCTTGATAAGACCCAGGGCAATGGGATCTGACTGGGCTATCAGGGCTGATATCTTTCTGGCTCTGACCTGGTGCCGGATATCATGGGCAAATGTCCTGTACTCCCTGTATTCCCGTATAGGAATACTATTTTTTAAAAATACCAGCTCCTGGCCGGGTCTTATACCCAGCTCCTCAAGGCCTTCAATATAGCCACTGTATTTTTCACCGGGGATTATGGCAGAATCAGCATCCCATCCCACATAACCGATCCTTTCATGCCCGTTTCCAGCCAGTAAGGCTGCCATTTTTTTCACTGCCCTTTTATAATCAGTGGTGATGGTAGTATACCGGGAATCTTTTACCATCCTGTTTATAAGCACAACCGGGGTCCGGACCGGTATTATCTCTTTTATATGGGACAAATCACAGGAACCTCCCAGGAAGATAAGGCCGTCTACCAGAAGATTTGTCAATTGTTTAACAGCCTTTATCTCAAGATCACGGTCAAACCTGGTGCTGTTTATGACCAGTATATAGCCATGCCTTGAAACCACATCCTCCACTCCGGAGATCACCTGGGCATAGAAGGGATTATTTATATTGGAAGTAAGAAGACCGATTATATTCCTTTTTTTACTCCTCAGGGCCCTGGCGATCATATTTGGCCGGTA
>CAYZJW010000171.1:2019-2327 GCA_964478985.1 uncultured Actinomycetota bacterium | reverse complement strand
GTCCTTTTACAGTATCATATATACCTGTGTGGGGATGTAGTTCAGCTGGGAGAACGCTTGACTGGCAGTCAAGAGGTCGGCGGTTCAAGTCCGCTCATCTCCACCATTAAAGTATCTATTAATACCAATCAGGTAGATATCATCACTGTTAGAAACGTGGTGGATCCACGTTTCGTAGGACTTGAAAAGACGGACTGAACCGAAGGTGAGGGAGTCTGCGGCTCTGCAGCGAGCCGAAGGCGAGACGAAAGACCAAGTCCGCTCATCTCCACCATTAAAGTATCTATTAATACCAATCAGGTAGATAT
>CAYZJW010000171.1:0-1919 GCA_964478985.1 uncultured Actinomycetota bacterium | reverse complement strand
CGTTTCGTAGGACTTGAAAAGACGGACTGAACCGAAGGTGAGGGAGTCTGCGGCTACGTGAGCGAGCCGAAGGCGAGACGAAAGACCAAGTCCGCTCATCTCCCCTTCTCTTTTCTCATCAAGTAGTAGTCCCGGTTTTCCTTTATCATATTTATTATATCCAGGTCATAGGGGCATCTTTTGATGCATTCGCCGCATTCGATGCAGTCTTCCACCTTTTCCATAACTTCATCCCTTTTGGGATTCACTACCCTGTCATAATCAAATTGTTTAAAAAAAACTTTTATAAAGTTTATATCCGGTATATCTATATCCCGGCTGCAGGGCAGGCAGTATCCGCAGCCCCGGCAAAATCTGTCACCCAGTTCCTGCTTTATCTCTTCTATTTTCTTTTTATCATCTTCATCCAGGGGACCGTCCGTATTTATAAGCTCCAGGTTTTGCTTTAATTCCTTTTTATCCTGTATCCCTATTACCGGGATGATTTTTTTATACTGATTTATAAACCTCAGGCATATCCTTATATCTTCCAGCCTTCCGCCTCCCAGCGGTTTCATCCCCAGTATACCGATGTCATTTTCCACCAGCTTCTTATAGTTTTTGTCTATAAATTCTGTGGACACAAAATTTACCGGGATCATTATCACCGAGAAATCAGCTACATCATAATATCTCTTTATTATGTCAGGATTATGGCTGGAAAACCCTATATGTCCTATCCTTCCCTTTTCTTTTTCCTTCAGGAGTACTTCGACCAGGCCGTTACCTGCTATCTCATCCAGTTTTTTATCCCCGGAGACACCATGGAACATGAATATATCCATGTAGTCTGTGTCAAGTCTTTTGAAGCTGGTCTCCATTTCCTTTTTTAGTCCCTGTTTATCGGTCTTCAGGGATTTGCTGCAGATCACAACCTTATCCCTTATACCCTTAAGAGCTTTTCCCAGTATCTCCTCGCTATTGGGATACATATGGGCAGTGTCTATTAGATTGATCCCCGCATCCACAGATGCCCTGATAAGGTCTACTGCATCCTTTTCCGGGACCCTGCAGATCTGGACAGCCCCGAATCCGAACTGTGATACCTTAAGACCAGTCTTTCCCAGTTTTTTATACTTCAATATCTCTCCCTTCACAGATTATCTTTTTAATAGTATGGCTATCCGGGATACAGTTTACAGACTCCGCTATATTTGATGCCTGAAGCGGCAACAATTTTTCTGCAGAAGCCAATTTTTGAAAGCTTTCCCGGCAAAGATATCAAATAGTCATCCCGGCCGGATCAGAAGGTGATGACCTTGCTTCCCCGTTTAAGATACTGTGTGAGCGGAAGTCCCATGGGCTTTACATCAAAACCCATATCTGCAAGTTTTTTGGATACCCTGTACATATCGGCACAGGTAATGCATGCTTCCAGTTTTACTCCAGCATCTTTTAATCTCTCCAGGTAATCCTGAAGTTCCAGGTCCTCAGTTACAAGCTTTGAAGAAGGCCCCCATATTATAAGGGTGACTTCCTTCCACCAGTCATTAAGCATGGAATTAAGGGTGTACATAAATACCATCTTCTCGGCAACCTCCCTGTCACCGCTGGTCCACACTACCACCAGGCTGTCTTTTTCCTGTCCCGACATCCTATCCCCCCTGTTTATCTGTATTGCCAATATTTAATAATGCTTCCTGTCCGTTTATAATATCATCAAAATAACTATATAATTACAGAAATAGCAAAAAATTTTTGAAGTCTGGGACTATGAATAATAAATAGAGACTGCAATACTGGCAAATCTTATTTTTACCAGGTTGAGAGCCCAAAGAGGCTATTATTAAAACTTTAATGCATAGAATTCGTTTATAATTAACAGGGTTAATAATATTCCCTGAGATATGTTCTGGCAATTTATATTTTTTTTATTATTG
>CAYZJW010000170.1:0-2356 GCA_964478985.1 uncultured Actinomycetota bacterium | reverse complement strand
CACCTCCGGTTCCTTTTTCAATTTCATAGCCCGCTTCGACCCAGGCTGCATAGTTTCCCTCCAGCCGGTAAACATTTTTGAAACCGGCATCCACCAGTTTCCTGGCTCCGCCAATGGAAGCAGGATCAACGTGGCAGTAGACCAGGTACATCGCTTCGGGATCAAGGCCAGGTATAGCCGCATCAAGGGAGCCGTCGCCTATATAGTAATTTACTGCTCCCGGTATATGGCCTTCATCAAATCTAGGTGATACATCGATAATTATAAGGCCGGGATTATTTTCTATGAGTTCCTTAGCCTCAGCGGCACTGATATCCATATATCCGTATGCTGCATTATCTTCACTGACCTCTTCCGGCGCCTCCATATCTTCTGCATCATCCGTGTTTTCCTCATCCTGCATGTTTGACCCGTCTGCTGTTTCAGCAGGCTCATCAGTCCTGCAGGAACTCATAAGGCCGAAAGATAGAACAAAGACCAGGATGATAAGTGAAAACACAAGTATCTTTAATATCTTTTTTTTAGACAATTAACCTCCAGCTTTAAATATCAATACATTAATATCTTATATTATTTTTCCGGTTTTTTCACCCCGTGGTAATTTTGACTATGCATGATTGAAATCAATAGTTGTAATATATCCAATATTATATATAATAATATATATTCTAATATATTTTAGGAAGGAGCAGCCATGGCTAAAGTTTTGCTGTCGCTGCCTGATGAAGAATTGAAGAAGATCGACGATTATAGGAAGAAGAAAGGCCTGAAGAGGAATCAGTTCTTCATGGAAGCAGTTAATAGTTATTTCTTAATGGAAGAAAAGGATGATTATTTCATCCGCAAGAGAAATGCAGTAGAAGAGATTAAAAAGCTGAGTAAAAAGTTAATGAAAAATAATTTGGATGGTTGGGATCCTGTAAAAGAACTTAGAAAAGCTAGGGATGGGAGAGCCTATGAACTTCTGAAAAGATGGGAAGGTGAATGATTTGGAGAATATACTGACATATAATGGAGACAGGACCGGAGTAAAAGAGTTTATTCTTAAAGAATCAGGCACAAAAAAATATATAGTTGATGCGTCTGTGGCTTTAAAATGGTACTACAGAAAAGATGAATATGATCTGGAAAAGGCAGATATGCTTTATCAATATCTATTGTCGGATAAAGATATACTTATGGCTCCGGAATTACTCGTCTACGAGATCCTTAATACTTTGAGATTGAAAAAGGATCTGGATTTTGAGGATATAAAGTCGATAATATCGAATATATACCAGGTAATACTTTTATTAGACACAGATAAGGAATTCCTGGAAAAAGCTTTTAAATGCTCAAGGGAATTGGATATATCCCTTTACGACAGCATATATATAACTTTTTCTGAAAAATATGATGCTCCCCTTATAACTGCAGATAAAAAACTGCTTAAGTCCTGTGGTGGGACAAAGTATGAGGTATTACTTATCTCCGAATTCGGCAGATCCTGAGGTACTATTATGAAAGAAAGACTGGAAAGATTCCTGGAAGAGATAAAAAAGATACAGGGCGGGCTTCCTTCCGACCTGCATGTGACCAGGAAGGCGGGAGCGCTGGTGGCCATCTCCGGCGGAAAGGTTATCCACGTTGGAAAGCCTACCGTAAAATACTGCCCGCTTTTCAAGGCGCTTTTTGGGACTACCGAAGCGGATAAAGCATCCATAAGACAAAAATTCAATAAGCAGTTTGATATGTGGGGCATGTTTACCTGCGACCGGACAGTGGCAGAAGATAAGATAATCGTACCCTTCGGGGCATCGGAGATCATGATGTATGCCCTGAAGCGGAAGGTGGCTGGTTGCGCTGTGCTTGTCTGTGAAGGCGCAGGTACCGTGGTGACCTCCAACCCTGTACTGGTACAGGGCATAGGCGCCTATATGAACGGGGTCTTCTATACCTCCCCTGTACAGGGAATAATTGAGAAGATCCATAAAGAAGAGGGCAGCATACTTGACCCCGGGACGGCAAAGATAGACCAAACAGCAGGAGTAGAGAAGGCTGTCTCCCTGGGGTATAAGCATATTGCCGTCACCGTCAGGGGAGACCAGGATGATATACCGGGAAAGATAAGGGAGATCGAAAAGGAAAATAATGTCAGTATAACCATCCTCTCAGTCTGCAATACCGGTATAGGCAAAAAGCAGGCAGAAATTATAAGGAGGTATTGCGATATTGCCTGGGCCTGTGCATCCAGTAATATCTGGGAGATAGCGGGACCGGCAGCCATACTGCAGCTGGGGATGAAGATACCTGTATTTGTGCTAACGGAAAAGGGTATAAGGCTTATCTCCGGCTACTCCAGGCAGGAGATACTGGA
>CAYZJW010000169.1:0-2364 GCA_964478985.1 uncultured Actinomycetota bacterium | reverse complement strand
TTTTCTCACCTGATGTTTAATATCTTTGGCACGGGGATCTTTGCCATCCTCCTCTATGTTTTCAGGCTGCAGCCCTTTATTATACAGTTTACAGGCAGTTCTGTTTCGCACCAGATCGCAAATATCCATACCGCATTTAATCTGGTAACCACTCTGGTCCTCTTCCCATTTATCGGGTTCTTCGAGAAGACAGTCACCCGGTTGTTCCCCGGACAGGATATCACCATTCAGAAGAACGCCCTGCATCTGGATAAAAGGATTATCCAGACTCCTGCTCTTGCACTGGAACAGGTAAAAAAGGAACTTGCCCGGATGATAAAGATAACAGATACTATGTTAGACCTGTCTTTTGAGAGATTCGAAAAAAAGAATACCCTGATCGAGAAAAAAATACTTGACAGGGAATCAGCCTTAGACAGTATTACCGAAGATGTCATCAGGTACCTCACCAAGATCTCGCAAAAGACACTTGGCCTGCGGATGTCAAATCAATTGACCAATATGCTGCATATAGCCTATGATATCGAAAGAACCGGCGACCATGCTGAGAGTATCCTATATTTGATCCAGGTCAAGGAAGAGAATAATATGTTTTTCAGCAGTAAAGAGGAAGAGGAGCTAAAAAAAGGTTTTGACCAGGTAAAATATATGTTTAAGACTCTTTCTGCAGGTATAGATGATGATAGTTCCAATAAGCTGCATAAGTGTGAAGAGATAGAGGCAGGTATAGATAGGATAGTACGGGAAGCCAGGACCAATCATCTCACCAGGCTGCGTAATGAAGAATGCCAGCCGCACTCAGGCGTGATCTTTGCAGATATTTTTCTCCATCTTGAAAGGATGGGAGACCTCCTCTATGCCATATCAAAAAATTTCCTTAATATAAAGGAGTATAAGGTCTAGGGGTCTTCAGGCCTGGACCCGGTTATGGGACAGGCTCCTGGTCTGGGTACAGCCCTAAATCGGTTTTCATTATAGTCTGGTTTATCAGGGCAGAAGACTTCTTTATGGCTGAATAGATACCGTGCGGGATCATCAGTTTGCCGTCAGATATGGTTTCTAGTGTAACAGCTTCTTCCAGGTATCCGGGCAGGTCGTCCCCGAATAATATTTCTGCTTCCCGGGATTTCTTTTTTACCTTAAGCAGTTTAAATTTTCTGCTGGACAATCCCAGCTTTTCTCCAGGCTGTATATAGAACCTGTATCCGTGATTGGATACTTCCCGGGTGGACAGGCTGGCAAACATACAGATAAATTCCCCGCAGAATACAGCCGCCCTGATGGACATGGTAAGACCATCGGCGCTGCTGTCTATCCAGGGCTGTATTATATGATCTTGCAGAGGCCTTTCCATCTTCTTTACCGTCTCTCCTCTTTTGATAAGCCTCAGACCCCTGCCATTACGCCCCAGCCTCCTTTTAAGCACAAACTTCGTAATGCCCGGGCAGCGCCTTGCAAAAAAATCCTTATTATTTCCATCATATATCTCTGTGGGAAGCATATCGGTTATGCCTGACAACAGCCTGTACTGTATCCATTTATCCTCCAGTTTAAGTTCCGGAGGCGGGTCAGCGGGAAATTCTCCCCTGCCGTCCATCCAGACCTTGAGCTTCCTGAGTTCCTCTATATAGGGAAGGCTTATGATATATTTATTGAAAGAAAGCGAGAAGTTTTTTTGTGATATCCTGTCCAGTCTATCAAATATACCGGACGGCTTTCCGAACTGCTGACGATATACCAGGTCATATTCAAAAGCGCCGGCTGGCACCCCTGTGTTTATCTCGCTTAGATAAAGGTCTCTGCCTCTATCTATTAAAAAATCTATTCCCAGATACATATTAAGATCACATACAGGCTATTTCTCCAGGGGAAAGCCCTTCTCCGCCCATTCACCATAACTGGGGTCGTAATTATATACAGGTCCATATCCCATTTCATCCAGCTTTTTTGAAACCAGCCCGCTGGCAGGACAGTTTATATCATTGCTGTATACTACGATATCCCTGTCTTTTTCCAGAATTCTTCCGGCATATTTTTCTATATCTGATAAAAGAAGTGACCGGGCTCCCGGAAGGTGATCTTTTTCATAATCTGCCGGATCTCTTGCATCTATGAGTATAAAATCCTTCCCCGAATCTATCCATTCCCTGAGTGTGCCGGCATCCATATCGATTACCATCAAGACCTCCTGGCTTATTAATCTTTTCTTCTTATCATATTATACTTTTTAAGTACTGCTTTGTTAAATCTGTTATAGAAGCTGCGTAAATATGGTTATAGTTTTTTGATTTTATGATAAACTATAAAAAAAATTTACAACCCTGGAAGTGAAAGGCGGCCATATGCCAGAGGAAAACAATATCC
>CAYZJW010000168.1:0-2370 GCA_964478985.1 uncultured Actinomycetota bacterium | reverse complement strand
AGGTATGAACCAAGCTGCTTTATGTCCTTTTTATAGGACCCAATGGAATTTGCGGTAAGGTTTTTCTCATATCTTAAGTATTTTAAATACAATCCCAGGCTTCTGTCAGGATCCATGTCTATGTATAATCACTTTCGATATCTTTCATCTTTTTCTTGAGGCTTTCCCTGGTCTCGGCTATCTCTCCCGGGCCCTTTATTTTCTTATCCATCTCCAGCCTCTCTCCGTCAAAGCCTAATTCCCCGGCCCTGTCAAAATAGCCTTTTAGCCCTTCTATCATATCAATGATCATATACCTGGCCTTATCAGACATATAATCTATCTTCAGGTTTTCTTTTGATATGTCTTCAAGTATGTGGTCCAGCTTATATGCTGACCGGTCAAGTATTGCCTCAGCCTTCCTGGGATCGATGCTTTTTCCTGCTTCCAGGGTCTTGAGCAGCCCGCCCAGTTCTTTCTTTATTATATTGTCATACTGGAAAAGCGCCATTCCCAGCGGATTCTTAGGTCTCTGTATCTTCTTCCTTCTAAATAACGGCATGGTGCCTCCTGCCAGACTTCTTTCTATAAATATATCTCATTTTAATAAAAAACAACTGCTAATACAAAGATTATTCACTTCTCCTGTAGTGATTTGAGGGTCCTTCCCTTACCATTTCTTCCATTTCCAGCATAGTGACTGCTTTCAGGACTTCATTTACCGCCAGTCCGCTTTTCAGGCTGATCCGGTCCAGGCTTTCCGGCCTGTGCCCTATATTATCATATACCTTGCCGGCTTTCCCCCCTATACCGGCTTTTCTTCTGCCTCCGGCCTGCCCGGCTTCGGCTCCGCTCCCGGAAACGGTGAAAAGACCCTGGAATTCCTCGATTATATCGTCGGCACTTTCCACCAGCTTGGCTCCGCCATTTATGAGCTTATGGCACCCCCTGCTTGAACAGCTGAATATGCTTCCGGGCACCGCAAATACTTCCCTGTCCTGCTCCAGCGCCGTCTCCCCGGTTATCATGGCCCCGCTCCGGCTGCCTGCTTCCACTATTACTACTCCCCTGCTTATCCCGCTTATTATCCTGTTCCTTATGGGAAAGTTCTGCCTCAGGGGAGGCGTGCCCGGCGGGAACTCGGTGACAACTGCTCCCGAACCAATTATCTGCCGGCAGAGATCCCTGTTTTCAGGGGGATAGATGACATCGGGACCGCTTCCCAGGACAGCTATGGTGCCTCCCCTGCCGCCCACAGAATTCATATGGGCCATACTGTCGATGCCCAGGGCAAGTCCGCTTACCACGGTGATACCCATATCTGAAAGGCTTTTGCTGATATATGATGCCGCATCCTTTCCATACCTGGTGCATCTCCGGCTGCCCACTACCGCAATATTAAAACCGTCTATTGCAAGGCTGCCCCGGCAGAATAAGACAGGAGGGGGAGCATATATGTTTTCCAGTCCTGCCGGATAACCCCTTCCTCCTATATGTATAGCCCGGAAGGCCTTCTTCTCAATACCGGTTATTATTCTTTTATAATGATCTTCTTTCTTATGCATGCCGGCAGCCCTGCCGTCCAGCCGGGGCTGCTCCGGAAAAGGCTTTTTTAAAAAATAGCGGTTTGCCCGGGATACGCTGCCGTTTTTTTCCCTGAACACCCTTATATAGCTGGAAGCACTTATATCCATGCAAAAAAGCAGGTAAATAAGATGCCTTAGATCTTTATCCAAAGTTCTCAGCCTTCCTGTAGCTTGCCGCTTCCAGTATATGCTCCTGTCTTATTTCCCGGCTTCCCTCCAGGTCGGCTATGGTCCTGGCCACTTTTATTATCCCGGACATCCCCCTGGCAGATAGTTGGAACCTTTTACTGACCCTGGCTATGGTCTTTCCCGGCACCGCCCCGCACCTTAGCCACCGGTTCAATATATTCTGCCCTGCCTCAGAATTATATTTTACCGCCTTTTGGCCCCTGTATCTTTCTTTTTGGGCGGCATGCGCTTTTTTTACCCTGCTTTTTATAACAGATGAAGCCTCGCTATCTGCATTATCAAGATATTGGTCTTCCGGAAGCCTGTTAACCTGGGCCTTCATGTCTATACGGTCCAGTATGGGGCCTGAAAGGTTCCTCCAGTATCTTGCCAGCTCCCTTTCCGAACAGCTGCATGCCTTCATACCGTCTCCCCAGAAACCGCATTTGCAGGGATTATCGGCAGCTATCAGCATAAAACTGCAGGGAAAGCAGTATGAATTCCTGTTTCTGGCTATTATGACCTCCCGGCTTTCCAGGGGCTGTCTCAGGTCCTCTATCAGCCATGAAGGAAACTGGGATAATTCATCCAGGAATAATACGCCCCGGTGCGCCAGTGAAATAGCTCCCGGCCTGGG
>CAYZJW010000167.1:1596-2420 GCA_964478985.1 uncultured Actinomycetota bacterium | reverse complement strand
ATATATTAATATTATTAATATATTATTATTATTTGAAAGAAGGAATATATAATGGAAAAAGAAAGGACTTCTGTTTTGCTGGATAAGGAAGTGATGCTGAAGCTCCAGGCTCTTTCAAGAAAGGCGCATAAGTCAAAGACCTTTCTTATAAATGAAGCAGTAGCAGAATTTGTGGCTAAGAGATCTCCCAAAAAGAAGCTGGGTATTGCCGGCATTGTAGACAGCAAAGACCCGGATTTTGCGGCAAGCGATGAGAAGTTCCTGGAACAGGAAGGGTTTGGTGAAGACTGATGCGGATAATAATGGACACCAGCTGTATGGTGGGGCTTGTGGATAAGGGCTTTAGGGGGCATGAGGATATCAAAGTTATAGCTGCTGATGATGCCAATGAGATAATAATCCCCTCCCCTGCCATACCAGAGATCTGTTATATGCTGAATAAAAAATTCGGACCCGGGATAGAACTAAGATTTATAGAGGACATTGCCTCTGTCCAGCTGCAGGTAGAAGTATTGGAGTTCAGGGATATACTGAGAGTGCCGGAAATAATTAAAAAGTACAGGTCTGTCAATATAGGTTTTGTAGATGCAGCCATTACTGCCATATGTGAAAGACTTCATATAAATAAGATACTTACCCTGGATCACAGGCATTTTAATGCAATCGTACCCCTGGGGTTTGATCACTTTGATATACTGGTCTGACCGCCCGGAATAATGCCCGGATTATGTATTTACCAATACCCTTTAGTCTTCTCTCTGTTATTATGTTGGTTTCGGTTAGATATGCATATTAATGATCCGTTTACTAATATAAGGAGGACT
>CAYZJW010000167.1:0-1586 GCA_964478985.1 uncultured Actinomycetota bacterium | reverse complement strand
TGTTATAATATTTGTTTCGGTTGGATATTAATAATTTTGATATAAGAACAGAGTAAAAATATAAGGAGTGATATGAGCTCGATAATCAAGAAGCGAAGAAAAAAGATGAGGAAGAAAAAGCATAAGAAGATGCTTAAAAAGACAAGGTGGCAGAGAAGGAACAAATAAATTCCTGCCATTTAGATATATGAAAAAGAGCGATCCTGAAAAATATAAGTTATTTTTTGATGAACTTGCCAAAAGGATCCTGGTCTGTGACGGGGCAATGGGGACAGAGCTCCAGGCAAGGGGCGTTTCCGGCTGTCCCGATGCGGCAAACATCGATAAGGAGGCCAGGGAAAAAGTAGTAAGTGTCCATCTTGATTACCTTAAGGCAGGGTCAGATATAATACAGACCAATACTTTCGGGGCAAATCCGGTTAAGCTTTCCTCTTGCGGCCTTGAGGCTGAGACCGGCAGTATAAACAGGGAAGCAGTGGTAAATGCCAGGGAAGCAATAGAAATGTTCCACTCGGCTTCATCTCCGGGAAAGAGACATTTCATCGCCGGCGATGTGGGCCCTACCGGCAGGCTTATGGAGCCTTCGGGAGACCTGAAATACAGTAAAGCCGTAGATGCGTTCTCGCGGCAGATATCAGTACTTATAGAAACTGGTGCAGACCTCATACTTATCGAGACCATAATGGATTTAAATGAAGCCCTGGCCGCAGCCGCTGCTGCCAGGAAGATCTCGGAAAGCATCCCTGTCGCCTGTACCATGTCTTTCGGGGAAAACGGGGTGACCCTGATGGGGAATAAGGCAGAAGAATCGGCTGGAGCCCTCCTGGATGCAGGCTGCGATATAGTGGGGGCAAACTGCAGCGTGGGCTCGGATTCCATGCTGGAAATAGTAAAGAAGATAAGGTCTGCCTGGCCGGAAGCCCGGCTCATATTCCAGCCCAATGCGGGGCTTCCCGTAATAAAGGACGGCAGGACAGCATATAATGAGACCCCGGATATCATGGCGGATAATATCAGCCGTTATCTTGCCTGCAGGCCTTCCATAATAGGCGCCTGCTGCGGCAGCACTCCTGACCATATAAGGAAAATAGCTTCTATAGTATAGCCCTGTGCCCGGAACAAAAAATATAGATTCCCAATAATGGCAAATTATCCTAAAATAACTATATGGGATATATCATTGAGAGGCATAAATGGAAAAGAGCGGCAAAAAAATCAGAAAAGATGAGATGTGGTGTCCCGAATGCGGCGCCCCTGTTAAAAAAGGCTTTCTTACCTGCTCTAACTGCAAGATCAAGGTAAGGATGACCAGGGAGATGAACCGGGACCAGGATAAAAATGAGGCTTCCGGATCAGGGGAAAAACAGGAAAATGACCTGCCCGGCAGCAATCCTTTAAGCAGTTCGGGACATCCCCGTTACTGGAGCTTTTAGGATCCGGTGATTCTTATATTTCTAATTCATATATGATAAGGTTCGGATCCGTTACAGACAAAAGAAATAATTATTTATGTTTTTTTACCTTTGATATGTAGCTTTCAACTTTCAGATCTGTTTCAGAAGCTATAATATCAAAATGTGAGTCTG
>CAYZJW010000166.1:0-2426 GCA_964478985.1 uncultured Actinomycetota bacterium | reverse complement strand
AAATTTATTGGAAAATATAAAATCATCAGATTCAGAATTTCAAAAATTAAAAGACTTATTTAATGTATTAACAAAAAAGCAGAAGAAAATTATTAGCAAGTTTTTAAAAGATAATCTTCTCGAGTTATTGTAATGGCAACGAAGAAACTGGTAGCCCATAGGGGACTCGAATCAAATAGACTAAAACAAAAGGATCCCATTAAATCTCCACTATATACAGCTTAATGCCGCCTCCACTGCCTGCTGCGGTGTCTCTGCATAACTGATGGGGGCAGAAGAGGTATCTTTAAACGGCCTGATGTGCCAGGTATTAAGCCCTATCAGAGGTTTATTGAAGGTAAGCGCATAGCCTATCTCTGATAATGTCCCCTCGGCCCCGTCAATGGCTATGACGGCATGGGAAGAAAGCACCACCAGCGAATTTCTGGCATAACCCAGTCCTGTCGGTATCCTTATATCCACCCAGTCATTGGCAGTATTTTCATCTGTCGAAGGAAGTATGCCGATGGTGAGGCCTCCTGCCTCTCTGGCTCCCCTGCAGGCTGCTTCCATCACCCCGGAGAGTCCGCCGCACACCAGGGCTGCTCCGCTGGAGCCAATATGCCTTCCTACTTCATAAGCCAAATCATATATGGCGCTTTTTTCCTGAATACGGCTTCCGCCGATAACGGCGATCTTTTTCATAGTACTGTCAATGTCTTTTATTTTCATAGCTGCCTTAACCGATATTATGGATCATCTTATTGCCATGATAACATAATCCGCCCTCAGGTTTTAAAAAAATATTTTGCTGTTTTTAACTGTGATATGTATACTTAAATATCATATTGTATTAAGCATATTATGATCATGAGGGAGGAAAAGCATGGCTAAGAGACGAGCAGCGATTTTTTTGGCATTCCTTAATCTGATAGCCTTTGCGGCAACATTGACGGTGAATGCCCTGTCTACACTGCTTCCCATAAACGGCAAAGACCCGGGGGAGATATCAGACCAGTACCCCAATCTTTTCGTACCCTCCGGGCTCACCTTCTCTGTCTGGGGAGTGATCTATATACTTCTGGGGTTATTTGTCATCTATGGCCTGGTAGCAGCTTTCAGGAAGTCTTCAGGCCAGGAAGGCTTCATAGGCAGGATCGGCATACTTTTTTTCCTGTCATCACTTTTCAATATAGGCTGGATATTCTTCTGGCATTATGAACTCGTATGGGTATCCCTGCTGATGATGGCGGCACTGTTTATAACCCTGCTTTCCATATACCTCAGACTGGGCACAGGCAGGTCCCAGGCAAGGGCTGCAGAAAAAGGCATGGTACATATAGCTTTCAGCGTATACCTGGGCTGGATAACTATTGCCACCATTGCCAATGTCACTGCCTTCCTGGTGGACATAGGATGGGACCGTTTCGGCCTCAGCCAGCAGTTCTGGGCAGTGCTGGTCATAGCTGTAGGGATAGCAATAACATTGGGAGTACTCTTTTCCCGGAATGATATATACTATGCCCTGGTGGCGGACTGGGCCATACTGGGGATACTTTTAAAAAGGCTGGCTGATACGTCTGTCCAGGACGGGGCAGTTGTAATAACAGCCATCACGGGCCTGGCCCTTATAACCCTGGGGATCATCATGCAGCTTTTTAGGAAAAAGATATTATATTAGGGAGTTGATGCAGGATCATGGAAAGACTGGAGTTCAAGCCGGAAATAGAACAGAGGAAACTTTGGTATATAACCTGGGTAATAGTATTTGTGCTGGGAACGCCAGCCTGGCTGGTGCCCCTGCTGTTTATTGAACGAGAGGGTTTCATATTCTTTTCTGCCTTCCTGGCAGTATGGCTTATAGTGATGATAGTGGTACTTATCTGGATACCGGCAGCATTCAGGGCTCTTGAATATGAGATCGATGGGGACGGGGTAAAGATGAGCGGGGGAGTGGTATGGAAAAAATATGTTACCGTTCCCTATTCAAAGATCACCAATGTGGATATCACCCGGGGACCCCTGCAGAGGTATTATAAGATAGGGACCATACATGTCCAGACTGCCGGCGCAGCCGGAAAACAGGGAGAAAAAGCGGAACTGAAGCTTACCGGCATAAGGGAGCTGGAAAAGATCAGGGCTGTGATAATAGAGAATATCAGGGACCTTAACTATCCCGGACCCGCAAAGACCAGACAAACAGCAGAGCCTCCCGGACAGGAGCAAATATTACAGGATATGCTGATGGAGCTAAAAGATATAAAGGATCTGCTGGGAAAAGATAGATGAAGACATCCTTTGTAAGAAACAGGACAGCTTCCTTTTTCATAGTCCTTGTAATATATATATCAGCAGCAGCAGCAGGCCTGGCAGTATACAATCTTTTTTCCGGCATACATATACTTGTGTCCATCCTGCTGGCGGATATCGCTGCTACTATAGTGGTG
>CAYZJW010000165.1:0-2433 GCA_964478985.1 uncultured Actinomycetota bacterium | reverse complement strand
ATTTCAATTTACCGGTAAATAAGCCGGCAAAACAATCCTGGCGGCAGAAAGCGGCCAATAGGGTCAGAAAGTATCAATCCTGCTTCAGGAACACTGCTGTATAGATCTCTGGTCACCATAGCTTATCCTTAATTAGAAGTGCATGATATCTCTTCCTGAGAGCCATATTCTACGCAGTCATCTCCAATTCCCGGGTAATTATTTGCCATGTCTTAATACTTTTTTAATCTGATATAATATTAGTAAAATAGTAGTAATGATTGATAGGACTGAAGGACATCAGGGCAAACATGGGAGAAAATAAAAAACATAAGGGACATGATCACCATCAGCATATGGTAAGAGATTTCAGGAAACGCTTTATAGTCTCCATCATAATAACCATACCCGTACTGCTTTTGTCCCCCCTGATACAGGGTTTTTTAAATATTGAAGCATTCATGAAGTTTCCCGGAGATTTGTATGTCCTGTTTGCATTGTCTACAGCTATATACTTCTATGGCGGGTGGCCTTTCCTGAAGGGCCTCTACAAGGAGATCAGATCAAAACAGCCGGGCATGATGACCCTGATCGGTCTTGCCATAACCGTTGCCTATGTCTACAGCAGCGCAGTGGTATTCGGCCTTGAGGGCAAGGTCTTTTTCTGGGAGCTTGCCACTCTTATAGTAGTTATGCTTCTGGGACACTGGATAGAGATGAGGTCAGTAATGGGGGCATCCAGCGCCCTGAATGAACTGGCAAGACTGATGCCCAAAGATGCCCACAGGATAAACCCAGATGATGAGACAACAGATGTGCCGCTGGAAGAACTGGAGAAAGGCGATAAGGTCCTGGTCAAACCGGGTGAGAAATTTCCCGCGGACGGGGTGATCCTGAAAGGCGATACTTCGGTAAATGAGGCCATGCTGACAGGCGAGTCCCGGGCTGTGACCAAAAAAGAGGGCATGGAAGTCATAGGAGGTTCTGTAAACGGTGAAGGTTCAGTAACAGTAGAAGTCAAAAAGACCGGTAAAGACTCCTTTCTTTCTGGAGTGATAAAACTGGTTGAACAAGCCCAAAAGAGCAAATCAAAGACCCAGGATCTTGCCAATAAGGCAGCTTTCTGGCTGACTATTATCGGTATTTCCGCAGGAGCAGCGACACTTGTGATCTGGCTTTTCCTGATAGATAAGGATTTTGTGTTCTCTCTGGAGAGATCCGTGACTGTAATGGTCATTACCTGCCCCCATGCCCTGGGACTTGCCATACCCCTGGTTGTGGCGGTATCCACATCCCTTTCAGCAAGGAAAGGACTGTTGATCAGAAACAGGGCCGCATTTGAGAGAGCCAGAAACATAGATGCTATTGTGTTTGACAAGACGGGGACCCTCACCAGAGGGGAATTCGGCGTAACCGGGACCATAGCCCTGTCTGATGATCTGGACAAGGATGAGCTGCTCAAATATGCAGCATCACTGGAATCCCGGTCATCGCACCCCATAGCCAAAGCTATTGCAGAAGCTGCTAATAATAAATACGAAGTGTCAGATTTTAGGTCTATCACCGGAAAAGGCGCTGAAGGTACTGTAAAAGGAAAAAAGATAAAGATAGTCAGTCCCGGATATTTGAAGGAAAAAAATATAGATGCCGGGAAAAATAAAGAGGTAGACAATGCATTTTCCCAGGGCAAGACTGTAGTCTATATATTATTTGATGATGAACCTGCAGGGGCCATAGCCCTGGCGGACATAATAAGGGATGAATCAAAAGAAGCCATAAAAAGATTAAAGGACCTGGGCATAAAGCCCATGATGCTTACAGGCGATAATGAAGAGGTCGCCAGATGGGTGGCGGAAGAAGTAGGCATAGAAGAATATTTTGCCGGGGTGCTGCCTGAAGATAAATCCCATAAGATAAAAGAGATACAGTCAAGGGGTCTTATAGTGGCAATGACCGGGGATGGCGTAAATGATGCACCGGCGCTTGCCCAGGCAGATATCGGTATTGCTATCGGGGCAGGTACTGATGTGGCGGTAGAGACAGCCGATATTATCCTGGTAAAGAGCAATCCTTTAGATGTCGTTTCTATCCTTGACCTTTCAAAAGCCACTTACAGGAAGATGCTTCAGAACCTGGGCTGGGCTACGGGATATAATGTATTTGCCATTCCCCTGGCCGCAGGCGTTCTCTTCCCCCTGGGCATTGTATTAAGCCCGGCAGTGGGAGCAGCGCTTATGTCATTGAGTACAATAATAGTTGCAATAAATGCCAGGTTCATAAGAGTCGATTAACCTATTTAAGCTTTTTTCTGATAGATTTTTAACTTATAAAGGATTTGCCCTATAATACTATTATGTATATAAAATAATAGGGCAGGTCATGGTTTGTTGAGAAAATTAATTATTCATTACAGGGAAAGTATCTGGTTTCTTCCCAGCCTTTTTATTGTCAGCG
>CAYZJW010000164.1:0-2443 GCA_964478985.1 uncultured Actinomycetota bacterium | reverse complement strand
GGCAGGGATATGAAGAATTCATAAGAAGGGCAGAGAACAGCGATTTCTTCAAATTCGTACATTCAGAAGGAAGACTGGAAGATTCGGTAAGCATCGATGTGGATAAGAGAAGGATTTTTATTGATACATATGAAAATACGGTATATTCCATGAATACGCAATATGGCGGTAATACCATTGGGCTTAAGAAGCTGGCTATGAGGCTGGGAATCAGCAAGGCTTCCAGGGAAGACTGGCTGACAGAGCATATGTTTTTGGCCGGCATCCATGGACCTTCCGGAAGGGTTACCTATTTTGCAGGAGCTTTTCCTTCCATGTGCGGAAAGACTTCAACTGCCATGCTTAAGGGGGAGACTATAATTGGAGACGATATAGCCTATATAAGGAATATAGGGGGGAAAGCAAGGGCAGTAAATGTGGAAATGGGTCTTTTCGGAATAATACAGGATATAAATCCAGCTGATGACCCCATGATCTGGAAGATCCTAACAGAAGAAAACGAGATAATATTTTCCAATGTTTTAAAGACTGAAGACGGCGGGGTGCACTGGATAGGAAAGCCGGGCAAGCTGCCGGAAAAAGGCGTAAATTTTGCCGGCGATTGGCAGCCCGGCAAAAAGGATAAAGACGGCAATGAGGTACCGGTCTCACATAAAAATGCCAGGTTTACCGCAAACCTGCGGACCATGGAAAATGTAGATCCCCATTTTGATGATCCGGAAGGGGTCGAGCTGGGGGGAGTTATTTACGGAGGCCGCGATTCCGATACCTGGGTTCCGGTGATGGAAGCATATGGATGGACACATGGGATAATCACTATGGGGGCATCAATAGAATCAGAGACAACAGCAGCCACATTGGGAAAGACAGGCGTAAGGACATTCAACCCCATGTCAAATATGGACTTCCTTTCAATACCCATGGGCAAATATGTAGACGTAAATCTAAAGTTTGGGGAAAAGCTGGAGAAAGCCCCCTCAGTATTCTCGGTAAATTATTTCCTGAAAGACAGTGAAAGCGGCCAGTTCCTGAATTCAAAACTGGATAAGCTTATATGGCTGAAATGGATGGAGCTCCGGGTTAACGGGGAAGCGGATGCCGTAGATATAGGTATAGGACTGATACCGGTATATGAAGATCTGGCCATGCTTTTTAAAAAACACCTGGACAGGGATTTTTCACGAAAGGATTATATAAAACAGTTCAGGCTCAGGGTTTCGGAAAACATTGCCAAGACAGAAAGGATCCTGGATATTTACATGGATGCCGGACCGGAGGTCCCGCAGGAACTATTCAGGACACTGGAAAGCCAGAAGGAAAAACTCCAGGCGATAAGGGATAAAAAGGGGGAATATATCTCGCCTTTTGACTTTTAAAAACTGCAGATCCGGGCATACATGATCAGGATATCCTAAAACCTGTACATGACAAGACCGGAACAGGGCTTAGGCTTGAAAAAGGTTGATTTCTGGGGCATAAGCCCGCCCGAATAACAAATATCCTCCATATCCCTGACGGTGGGGGGATTCAGGAATATTCCCAGGTCAAAATCTCCACTATCGACATCCTGTATTACCTGTTCACCATCATGGTCAAAAGATATATCCTTTATTCCCCATTCCTTATCCAGGTCCCTTATCAATTCCTCGTGCAGGATGAAGACATCCGGGCTCTCCAGATGCCGGTACTTGCTGGCAGGCTTTAATACCATCCTGCTGGAGCTATTTGGTCCAGAATAAAGTATAAATCCTGTGGAGCCGTCTTTCCTGAGACTGTGGAGCAGGGACCGGGCCATAGCACCGTTTTGGACACTTACCGGACCTATGGTGTATTTGTCTGAAAACAGCTGTGAAATGTTTTCCATGTCTATACTTTTCCTGAAAGAAAGCTTCCTGTGGGTGGGGTAGATCTTAAGCTCTTTCTGGCTGCTTTCCATAAAAAGGGTAAGCACATAATGGGCGGGTCCGGCCGGGCTTTCCTGTCCGCAGTGCCGGTTGCGGTACATCAGCGATGTCTCATATCTGTGATGTCCGTCCGCTATAAGTATTGACTTGTCCTGCATGGCGGACTTTATTTTTTCAATTTCTCTGTTTCCGGAGATCTTCCACAGGTCAAAATAATAGTCCTTATTGTAGCAGGGAGAGAAGGATATAAAAGGATCCTGCCGGCGGATCCCCGAAAGCAATTTACCTACCGGGCCGTCATCCCTGTATATAGTATATATAAGACCGAAATTGGCCCTGCAGCTCTCCAGGAGGCTGTATCTGTCCTCTCTGGGGGCGGAAAGGGTCTTTTCATGCCTGAGTACTTTTCCCGATCCGTAATCCTCTATCCTGGTAAGGCCTATAAAGCCGGAAATGCTTCTGGCTTTTCCGCCTGTCCTGAACCTGATCCTGAGGCTGTAAAAACAGGGTTTGTCATCATAGACGAGTATCTGCCTGTC
>CAYZJW010000163.1:0-2508 GCA_964478985.1 uncultured Actinomycetota bacterium | reverse complement strand
AGATCGTACTCCTGGACAGGCTTGTAGATGGTTTAGATGCAGATGCTGTCCTGGTGGACAATTATGAAGGAGCATATGCAGCTACTAAATACCTTCTGGACAGGGGATATGTGAGGATTGCTATAATAAATGGTTTTACCGACCGTACTACCGGCGCCGAAAGGCTCAGAGGCTATAGAAGCGCTTTAAGGGAATCGGGGATAGCCGAAGAGGATGCACTTATCAAGACCGGGGATTTCAAGAAAGAAAGCGGCACCAGGCTTACTCTTGAACTGCTGGCTATGGAAAAACCTCCTGATGCAGTTTTTGTAACAAACATGGATATGACCATGGGAGTCCTTACTGCACTGGGAGTAAATAAGACAGCCATTCCCCGCGATATGGCTGTTTTAAGCTTTGATGACCCTGAGTGGTCTGCCATAATAGAACCTCCGCTGACTGCGGTTTCCCAGCCGGTTTACAGGCTTGGCAGCACCGCTGCAAAAAAGCTTATTGATAGAATAGAGAACAGGGAGGAGGTCCCTGTCAATAAACCTTCGATAACTACTTTAAAAACGAGACTTATAATAAGAAGGTCTGTTTGACCGGGTAATATTCAAATATGGAAAGGAATAACTGATGCATGAAAAAAGGACACTTCCCAAAATAGGCATAAGACCAGTCATAGACGGCAGGATGAACGGGGTAAGGGAAGGGCTGGAAGAACAGACCATGCGGATGGCGAAATCAGCTTCCAGGCTTATTACTGATAATCTTAAGTATCCTGATGGAACCAGTGTGGGATGTATTATATCCGATACCACTATCGGAGGCATAGCCGAAGCTGCCAGGGCTGATGAAAAGTTTTCTGCTGAGAATGTGGGGGCCACACTTACAGTCACACCCTGCTGGTGCTATGGTTCAGAGACAATGGATATGGAACCTTTGCGGCCAAAAGCGGTATGGGGTTTTAACGGTACCGAAAGACCCGGAGCCGTATACCTGGCTGCCGTGCTGGCTGCACATAATCAGAAAGGCCTGCCGGCTTTCGGCATATATGGAAAGGATGTGAGGGATGCAGATGATGCATCAATCCCTGAAGATGCGGCAAGCAAGATTCTTTCCTTTGCCAGGGCAGCAATAGCTGTATCCATTATGAAGAACCGGTCTTATCTATCCATAGGCAATGTCTCCATGGGCATAGCTGGTTCTATAGTAGATGCCGGCTTCTTTGAAGATTTTCTGGGAATGAGGGTGGAATATGTGGATATGACTGAGGTGAAAAGACGCATAGACCTTGAGATCTATGATAAAGTTGAGTACGAGAAGGCATTGAAATGGGTGATGGGTGAATTAAAAGAAGGTCCTGACGATAATCCTTCCCAAAAACGAAAGGACAGGGCCGGTCTTGACCGGGACTGGGAGTTTTCAGTAAAGATGGCGCTTATATGCCGGGACCTGATGACAGGCAATCCTGAACTTGGAAAAATTGGACATTATGAGGAATCACTGGGCCATTATGCTATTGCCGGCGGATTCCAGGGACAGAGACAATGGACTGACCATTATCCCAATGCTGATTTTGCCGAGACAATATTAAACAGCTCTTTTGACTGGAACGGAGTCAGGGCGCCACATATTTTTGCTACCGAAAATGACTGCCTTAATGCAGTTTCCATGCTCTTTGGATACCTCATCACCAATACCGCCCAGATATTCTCTGATGTAAGGACCTACTGGAGCCCTGATGCCGTAGAGCGGATTACCGGATACAGGATGACGGGAACAGCAGGGGAGGGGATAATACACCTAATAAATTCAGGCTCCAGCGCCCTTGACGGTACGGGACAGCAGGAAATAGACGGCAGGCCGGCTATCAAACCTTTCTGGGAGATCAACGCCGGTGAGATGAAGCGATGCCTGGATAATGTACTTTTCAGGCCTGCAGAACTCAGTTATTTCAGGGGAGGCGGGTTTTCTGCTGACTTTACCACCAAAAGCGGAATGCCGGTTACCATGTCGCGGTTAAATATTGTAAAAGGGCTGGGCCCGGTACTGCAGTTAGCTGAAGGGGAGACAGTAGGCCTGCCCCAGAAAGTGCATGACCATCTTGACCTCAGGACAAATCCGACATGGCCCACTACCTGGTTTGCCCCCCGGCTTACCGGCAGGGGAGCCTTTACAGATGTATATTCGGTGATGAATAACTGGGGCGCCAACCACGGCGCTGTAAGCTACGGACATATCGGTCCGGGCCTTATAACGCTGGCATCGATGCTGAGGATACCGGTCCTTATGCATAATGTTGCTGATGAAGATGTCTTCCGTCCATC
Organism: uncultured Actinomycetota bacterium; assembly: GCA_964478985.1. Classification (GTDB taxonomy): domain Bacteria; phylum Actinomycetota; class Humimicrobiia; order Humimicrobiales; family Humimicrobiaceae; genus M55B120. Next base: position 196 of record CAYZJW010000163.1, on the reverse strand, counting down.
TTCCTGGAATAGTTTTGGGACTGAGGACAGGGAAGGCGCGGACTACAGGGCATGCAGGAATTACGGACCGCTTTACGGAAAGATAAGGTAGAGGAGGACAGGGATTAAAATATTCATCAAAAAAATATATTAGTCGACATAATATATATTATAGGAAGTTCCCGTCGAGAACATTGACCCGCTGCAAAACCATTTC
>CAYZJW010000162.1:0-2567 GCA_964478985.1 uncultured Actinomycetota bacterium | reverse complement strand
ATATTTATCTCATTTTTGTTGTTAATATCTATAATCTTACTCTTAAGAGAGGTACTTCCTACATTTCCTATCCCGATAATCATCTTTTCCCCTTTCCAGGAAAATCCACAAGATAATCTGGTATTATTTCTATATCTTTATGGCATATCATATTACTATTTTTGTTAAATCTTATTTTAACAGATTTGGCCTCTTTTTATAATATGCTTTGCTTCCGTACTGTATCATCCCATATATTTTCCGGTTTGCTTTTGCCATGTTTTTGTGAAATAATATATATCATACTAATACTATTATAATACTAGTAATATACATAAGGATACCTTTAACTGGAGGTCTGATGGCAGGAATAAACATATATTTCGATAATGCTTCCGCAACCCCGGTAGATAAAAGGGTCTTGCAGGATATGCTCCCCTATTTCAGTATCCATTACGGGAACCCTTCCAGCCTTCATGATCTCGGGGACCAGGCACACAGCGCCCTGGACAATGCCCGGGAGCAGGCAGCAATGCTTATAAGTGCTGAAAGTGACGAGATATACTTTACCTCATGCGGCACCGAATCCAATAATATGGCCCTGTGGGGTATTGCCAGGTCTCTTGAAGGCAAAGGAAAGCATATAATATCCTCATCCATAGAACACCAGTCCATCATAAATCCCCTGAAAGAGATGAAGAAACAGGGCTGGGATATCACCCATATAGGAGTGGACAGCGATGGTTTTGTGGATCCTGATGACATAAGTAAAGCAATAAGGAAGGATACCGTCCTTATATCGGTCATGCATGCCAATAATGAAGTGGGGACCATCCAGAGGATAAAGGAGATAGCAGCCATTGCCAATGAAAAGGATATCGCATTACACAGTGACGGAGTAGCAGCGGCAGGGATCATACCGGCAGACGTAAAGGACCTGGGAGTCAGCCTTTATAGCTTTTCAGCCCAGCAGATGTACGGCCCCAAGGGGGCAGCCGCTCTTTATGTAAAAAAAGGCACCCGGATAAAACCCCTTATACTGGGAGGCATCCAGGAAAAAGGGCGCCGGGGAGGCACTGAGAATATCCCCGCCATCATAGGCTTTGGCAGGGCCTGCGAACTGGCCAGACAGGAGCTGGAAAAGAACAGGGAATATATATCCGGCCTGAGAGACAGCCTGATCGACGGCATAACCAAAAGCATAGACGAGGTCAAGCTTAACGGCCATCCTACCCAGAGGATACCGGGAAGCGCCCATATAAGTTTTGAGTTCATAGAGGGCGAGTCGATACTGCTGATGCTCAATATGCAGGGCATATTTGCCGCCAGCGGCTCTTCATGCGCCTCCCAGGCCCTTAAAAGTTCCTATGTGCTTACGGAGATGGGTCTTTCCCCCACCCTGGCGCAGGGCTCCATATCCTTTTCCCTGGGAAAATACAATACCTCAGAAGAAGTGGACAAAGTACTGGAAGTGCTCCCGCCCATAGTGGACAGGCTGAGGCAGATGTCTCCCATATACAATAAGGAAAAGTAGCCAGAAATAGCTTGAAAGAAACTATCAAACATAATATATTAAAAATCCAGCTGAAAACGGAATTAATAACTTGAAAAGAGGTTGAGATGGCTCCATATAGCGAGAAAGTGATGGATCATTTTGCTGCACCCAGGAATGTGGGTGAGATAAAGGATGCTGACGGTAAGGGAGAGATAGGAAACCCTGTCTGCGGCGATATGATGACTTTTTATATAAAGGTAAAGGATGATATCATAGAAGATGTAAAGTTCAAGACTTTCGGCTGCGGCGCAGCCATAGCCGTATCCAGCATGGTAAGCGAGATGGCCAAAGGCAAGACCCTGGATGAAGCCGTCAAAATTACAAATGATGATGTGGCCCAGGAGCTGGGAGGACTTCCCAAGAATAAGATGCACTGCTCTAACCTGGGAGCAGATGCCCTCCATGCGGCAATAGAAGACTACAGGAAAAAGCATAAAAAATAATTCACCGGGAGTGGATAATGGCTCAAGAAAATAATAAACCATGCAAGTGCCCATATTGTGATGCAGAATTAAAGGATACGGATTCCGGGGAATGCAGCCTGTGCAAGTTGAAGATAACACTCTGCAGTTCATGCGGTTATCCCGTATCTTCCCATATAGAAGAATGCCCCAATTGCGGCAACAAGCTCTGAAACGGCAGGTTTAAATGGCTGGAGAAAATAAGTTTGATGATATCCTGGACTGCGTGGGTCTTTACTGCCCGGTACCCATATTTGAGACCAGGAAGAAGATAGATTCCATGGAAGAGGGCCAGGTGCTCAGGATGACTGCCGATGATCCAGGCTCCAAACCCGATATGGAGAGCTGGGCCAGGTCCACGGGCAATGAGCTTTTAAAAGTCGAGGAAGAAGACGGGGTCTTTACTTTCTACATAAAGAAGACATAGTAATGGCCATGCATCAGGGCATATTATTCTTTGCCACTTTAATCTTTTTTTGATAGCATATTAATGCTCATCGCTGGGGAGTCGTCTAAAGGTAGGACATGCGGCTCTGGACCGTATAGTAGGGGTTCGAATCCTCTCTCCCCAG
>CAYZJW010000161.1:0-2619 GCA_964478985.1 uncultured Actinomycetota bacterium | reverse complement strand
GTAGCCGGCATTGTAATAGGTTTCGGTGCCCAGAGCCTTATAAAAGACCTTATAAACGGCACATTCATACTTTTTGAGCAGTGGTTCCAGGTAAATGATATAGTAACTATAAACGGTACATCCGGAGTAGTTGAGAGGCTGAACCTCAGGACTACGGTACTAAGGGACCTGGAAGGCATAGCACATTATATACCTAATGGAGAAATAAAAGTCCTCTCTAACAGGACCCATATATGGGCAAGGGCCATGATCGAGATAGGAGTACATTACAAGGAAAATACCGATCGCGTTATAGGAGTCCTGGAGCAGGTATTTGACGAGCTTATGGAAGATAAGCAGTTCAAGGACTGCATACTGGAAAGGCCCCAGATACTGGGAAAAGGCGGAGTGGACAGCCTGGGCGATTCTGCAGTGGGATTTAAGATAATCTGCAAAGTCATACCCCCCAACCAGTGGGATATCGCCAGACAGCTCAGAAAGCGCATCAAAGATAAATTCGATGATGCGGGCATAGAGATACCGTATCCCTGCAGGAATGTATATATGAGGGATGAAAACGTTCAGGTATAATCAATCCTGTATCATTTGAGGTTGATTATCCTGTTAGATATATGTTTATATGCCTCGCTTACCTGGGTACCGTTCTTGTTATCCTTTATATATATGTGACCGTCATCACTAAGGCTCATGACCTGCATGTCATATGGGACTCTTCCCAGGAAATCTACTCCCATCTCTGAAGCTATACGGCAGCCTCCCCCTGTCTTGAATATGTCCACCCTTTTTCCGCAATGAGGACACAGAAAGCCCGACATATTCTCTATGACCCCTATGTATTTCAGACCGAGTTCCTGGGCGAATCTGATGCTTTTACCGGCATCCAGGGTAGCCAGGTCCTGCGGCGTGGTAACTATTATCCCGCCGTCAAGATCAGGAAGGAGCTGGGTTATGCTCAGGGGTTCATCCCCTGTTCCCGGAGGGGAATCGATTATAAGATAGTCCAGTTTTCCCCAGTTGACATCACTTAGATATTGTTTTATGAGCTTCATCTTGAGAGGGCCCCGCCATATCACGGGCGTATCTTCACTTTCGATTATCAGGGCAGTACTCATGACTTTCATTCCTGGAAAAGGCTTCAGGGGCTCTATCCTGTCTCCCGCCCCCTCCAGTCTGGCATTTTCCAATCCCATCATCTTTATTACATCCGGCCCATGGATATCTATGTCCAGAAGGCCAACATTGTGTCCTTTTGACATTATAGAATATGCCAGATTAACTGCAGTGGTTGTCTTTCCCACCCCTCCTTTTCCGCTAAATACCATAAATTTTTTCTTTACTCCTGCCATATTTCTAACAATGGCATCGTCTTTAGTGGTAGTATCCATAATCCCTGCTTTCAAAGTATAACAAAATAGTAATTGGCATATGCCCATAATAATTATAGTGATCCGGTATATAAGTGTCAAGAACATGATGGCAATTTCAAAGGGATCAGCGCCAATAAGCCAAGACCATCCGTAGAAAAGACAGGGAATGCTGCCTGACGGGTGCAGGAAAGCGGCTCTGCCAAAATAGTATCCCTAAGCCTGTACCGGCCCTATCTAAAAAAACAGATTAATCCTTGCTATTATTCCTGCAATCTTTTAATATCTTACATCGTTTTGCTATAATATTAGCGATCTGTAAAAACGAGGTGATTATTTTTGACGGTTGACCATAAAATTTTATATGACAATGAGATCATGTCCAGGGATTATGCTTCCAGGGATTATCTTGAACCAGCCGAGAGAACGGTACTGGAAATATTAAAACCCGAGATAGCTGAAATGAATATGCTGGATATGGGCGTCGGCGGGGGCAGGACTACAAAATATTTTGCTCCGCTGGTAAAGAACTATACTGGTGCAGACTATGCTACTGCCATGATCGATGTCTGCATTGATAAGTACGGCAGTAAATATTTCTTCCTTACCTGTGATGCCAGAAAGATGAAGGAGATTCCTGATGATAGCTTTGACTTTGTGCTTTTCAGCTATAATGGAATAGACAGTTTCCGGCACAGGGAAAGGATGGCGGCATTAAAAGAAATAAACAGGGTGTTGAGGCCGGATGGCTATTTTTGTTTCTCATCCCATAATTTGGACTGGGAAGGGCTTACGGACCTTTTCAGCCTGGAATACAGGACAAGATCACAGGAACTGAGACAGGATAAAGCAAGATCTGTACAGATCTTGCAAAAAATAAAGCAGGCATGGAAGATATTCCGCTTAAGCCTTTTAAACGGAAGCATTTTTATGTCAAGCCGCATCCTCAAGCTTAGAAAAGTAAAAAGGGGTCATATTTATGATGATTCCTTAAACGGTAAGGCAAAAGTATATTATATATCACGCGATGAGCAGGTAAGACAGCTCAGAGAAACAGCCTATAAAAATGTCAGCACTATTACCAGGAGCGGCCTTATTACCGGCAATTCCACCCTGCTTAACAGGGACGGATGGATATACTATCTCTGCCAGGCGGACAAATAAGCTTACGATTATTATTATATCCCGGTCCGGTTCTTTTATTTTTGCATGTTAAAATTATATAATAAGTAAGTTTTAACAGCCGGAAGATTCC
>CAYZJW010000160.1:0-2630 GCA_964478985.1 uncultured Actinomycetota bacterium | reverse complement strand
CTTCATCTTCTATGAAAGGCTGAGGCCCCTGATCCTGGGATTTGGAGACATATCTTTCATTCTTGATAATATGCAGATACCGGCTGCCGGCAGTTTTATCTTTATATTCATATTCCATATCACCGCACTGGCCTATGTCTTCATACAGATGATGTATTTTAAGAGAGAGTCGCTGCTGCTGGCAGCAGTGTTCTTTTTGGCAATAATGTCGGCGCTCATGATGCTGGGAGACTTTGCATTATTAGGCGATATGGGAAAGGAGCATGCCGCCGGTCTTGATACCTCCGGTGAATGGCCCGTCCTGTATCTCAGCCAGGCCCTGCATCTCCTGTTTGTAATACTGCTCATAGTCCTTATATCCGCCACCAGCAAGAAGCTGAAAAGAGACCAGGATGATATAGTACTCCGGGATGAAGCCATATTTATTAATGCCCAGTACATAGGCCTGCTGTGCGGATTGTCCGGCATGGGATCATTTGCCGTGCTCTCAGTCCTGACACCTCTCTGGGCCCTGAGAAAGGGCATCTTCCCCGTATCCCTTATTTCCATTTTCCCTTATATGATAATAGTCATATACTGGCTTGCTATAAAGGCAAAGGAAAGATCAGGAAGCTGGTATGACGAAAAGCAGTTCAGGGATATGACCAGGGGAAGCCTGTTTACGCTTGTGGCCTCCATAATAGCGATGACTATAGTATTCATGGCACAGTATTTCAGCCAGGTCTTCGAATATATAACCATTATCTGGTGGCCCTTTTATGTATTTTTAGTTCTTCTTTTATTCTCGGCCAGTATATTGTATTATTCTAAGAGAGCATCAGGCTAATGATTACAGATGTTAGTCATAAAAACAGGGGAAGGGTATGCGTATGGCAATAAAACATGATACCCGGGAACTTACCAAAAAACAGGCTGCAGACCATAAACGTTCTCTTACAAATTCTTTCAAATATGCAGGCATGGGTATAGTCCAGGTGTGGAGGAGCGAGCGGAGCTTCAGGCTCCAGCTGGGATTATTTGCACTGACCATAATCGCAGGATCCATACTCCGCATAAGCGGCATGGAATGGGTATTCATCCTGGCTGCCGGGGGAGTGGTCCTGGTATGCGAGATGATAAACACGGCCATAGAATATGTCACTGACCTTGTCACTGAGGAATACAGGATACTTGCCAAGCATATAAAAAACATCTCTGCCGGAGCAGTCCTGGTATCCTCCATAATAGCAGCCGTCATAGGCATTATAATCTTTGCACCCTATTTTTTAAGATACTTCTGACCCCATATAATAAAGACCAGCCATAAAGATACTTCTTTTAGTATCATTTTTTTAGTGAAATAAATCCTTATTTATATATAATATACCAGTGATCATTTAAGAAAATATTAATGGGGGAAAAATGGCAGATCCAAGAAATTATGAAATAGCAGTCCTTCCCGGAGACGGTACAGGTCCGGAGGTAGTAGAAGAGGGCAGGAAAGTCCTGGAAGCTGCAGGCAGGAAGTTTGGCATCAGTTTTTCATTTAAGACATTTGATTATGGCGGGGAAAGGTTCCTCAAGACCGGGAATATCATAAACGACGCCGAGATAGATGAACTAAAGAAATATAAGGCTATATACCTGGGAGCCATAGGCCATCCGGATGTAGCGCCGGGCATACTGGAAGTAGGGCTTCTCTTAAAGCTAAGGTTCGCCCTGGACCAGTATATAAACTTAAGGCCGGTAAAGCTTTATCCCGGGGTGGATACGCCGCTTAAGGACAAGGGTCCTGATGACATAGATTTTATTGTGGTAAGGGAGAATACAGGCGGACTCTATACCGGACACGGGGGAGTAAGCAGGAAAGGATCGCCGCATGAGGTAGCCACCCAGGTCATGGTATATGACAGGCAGATGGTGGACAGGTGCCTGAAGTATTCCTTTGAACTGGCCATGGAAAGGAAAAAGGAAGGCAAGCCGGGCAAGCTTACCCTGGTAAACAAGACCAATGTGCTTACCTATGTAGCCGACCTGTGGTACAGGGCATTTATGGAGATGTCCCGGGATTATCCCGATGTAGAGACAGACTATAACCACATAGATGCGGCCTGCATGTGGATGGTAAAAAATCCAGAATGGTTTGACGTTATGGTCATAAACAATATGTTCGGGGATATAATAACCGACCTGGGGGCCATGGTCCAGGGAGGGATGGGCATAGCAGCAGGCGGTAATATAAATCCCGGCGGTACTTCCATGTTCGAGCCAATCGGGGGTTCTGCACCTAAATATACGGGGCAGGATGTAATAAACCCGCTGGCTGCCATAGAAGCCGGCAGGATGATGCTTAAATACCTGGGAGAAGATGAAGCGGCAAAGGCCATACAGGAAGCTGTGGCAGATACCACCACAAAGCTAAAGAGCATGAGTGCGGGAAAGATGGGCTACAGCACATCAGAGGTAGGGGACCTGGTAGCCAGTCATATAGCTGAAAATTAAAAAAAGAAGCAAATAACACAAAGGGTCCTTTACCCAGGGGCCCTTTGCATCATCCCTGTGTCCTAGAGATTCCTGAAAAACTCATGCTTATATCCGCAGTTTTTGCAGATATAGGCAGTTCCCTCGGGGGAGAACATCTCAGCATCAAA
>CAYZJW010000159.1:0-2670 GCA_964478985.1 uncultured Actinomycetota bacterium | reverse complement strand
AAGACATTTAAAATAATAGGAGATAAAGATTTAAGGATAGACTACAGGGTTATAAACAGGAGTGATTTTAATATGAAGTTTGCCTGGGCGGCCCATCCTATGATAGTAGCAGAAAAAGATATGGAATTTAATTTGCCTTTAGAGCTTGATAATGCCATAAGCGTCCTTAATGGATCCAGCCGTACGGGCGGATATGGTAATATCTTCAAGTGGAAAGAGCTTATAACCCAGAAAATAAATATATTTGGCAGCCCTGCAAAAGGCAATGTGGAAAAGTATTATTTCCTGGAAAAGGTAAAAAATGGTTATATAGATATGAAATATCCTTCCACTGGAACAATTCTTTCGATGAAGTTTCCTTCCGATACGGTTCCTTATATCGGCATACTGATTGATGAGGGATCATGGAAGAAGGATACTATGTTTATTATACCTGAACCATGTACTTCTCCTATGGACAGGATAGATATTGCCGACCTTTACGGGAAATGCTCTGAAGTGGATAAGAATTCAATATACCATTGGTGGTTATCCTTATCAATAAAGGAATCATTAACTTAATAAGGATAATATATTTAAATATAAAAATTATTTAACTAGAAAAAAGACCATGAATAAAATACCAGAAGTAAAAGATCTTGAAAAAAAAGCAAAGATTCTCCGCTCCTATATAATAACTGCCATAACAGCAGCCGGCTCCGGCCATACCGGGGGCTGTATGTCGGCAGCTGATATAGCAGCAGTACTTTACTTTAAGATACTTAACCACGATCCCAAAAACCCTGCCTGGGAAGACAGGGACAGGGTATTCTGGTCAGCAGGTCATAAAGCCCCCACCATATATGCAGCCCTGGGGCTGTCAGGATACTTTGATATAGATGATATGGTAAAATTAAGGAAGCTTGATTCACCTTTCGAAGGTCATCCCAATGCCCATAAACTTCCCGGCATAGAAGCCTCCTCTGGATCTTTAGGCCAGGGACTGGGAATAGCAGTAGGCTCAGCTCTTTCAGCCAGGCTTACAGAAAAAGATTACTACGTGTACTGCATATTAGGCGATGGGGAACTCCAGGAGGGCTCAGTATTGGAAGCAGCTATGAGTGCTGCCCACTATGGGTTGAACAATATTATAGCCATAGTGGACCGCAACCGGCTCCAGATAGACGGCTACACAGAAGATGTCATGGAAATAGAGCCCCTGGCTGACAAATGGGCCTCTTTCGGATGGGAAGTCTTAAGATGTGACGGCCATTCCATTAAAGAGCTGGTCGACACCTTTAAAAAAGCTAAAGATATAAAAGATAAGCCTGCTGTCATAATAGCTAATACCGTAAAGGGTAGATGCATATCCTATGCCGAAGACATCTGCTCCTATCACGGGGCAGCTCCCAAAGACGGTATAGAGGGAGATGAGTCTCTTGCAAAAGCCATTTCTGACATTGACTGCCCTGACTTTAGCCAGAATAAAGTAAAAGCCCTACTTAAAAAAGCAGAAAGCTATCAGGAAGAAATAGATAAAAAGGTTTCATCGCTTGTCCCTTCCTTCTCAAAGGACTACTTCTGGAATAAAGCTGAAACCATGAAAGTTCATATGGAGCCCAACCGCATGGGGTTTGGCAGGGGGTTAAAGATAGCCGGAGAAGACCCCAGGGTGGTAGCCCTGGGAGGAGATATATCAGATTCAATAAAGATATCTGACTTCTACAAGGATAACCCGGAAAGAAAAAACCGCTTCTTCTCTATGGGGATTGCTGAGCAGAATATGACCGCAGTAGCATCAGGACTGGCAAAAGAAGGCTATATACCTTTTATAGGCTCCTACGGGGTGTTTATCACTGGAAGAAACTGGGACCAGCTGCGTACCACTGTCTGCTACAATGACTATGATGTAAAGATAGCAGATGCCCACGGGGGCATCTCGGTAGGCCCTGACGGGGCCACCCACCAGGCTTTAGAGGACATCACTAATCTCTACTACCTTCCCAATATTAAGATAGTAGTTCCATGTGATTCTATAGAGGCCAAAAAGGCAACCCTTGTCATAAAGGATATAACCGGACCGGCTGCCATAAGGATAGCCCGGGAAGCAACCCCGGTGGTCACTACCAAAACCACTCCCTTTGAATTTGGAAAGGCCAATATATACCGCTACCGGGGTGAGTCCAAATGCTTTGCCGACAGCTTTGAATGCGTTCTGTCTACAGGCTACAGGTCAGAGGATGAAGATATAACCATAATAGGCTCAGGTCCTATAGTAACAGAGGCACTAAGGGCTTCCTATATATTAAAAGCTGAATACAATATAGAGGCAAGGGTAATAAATATCCATACGGTAAAGCCTATAGACAGGGCTGCTATAATAAATGCTGCCAAAGAGACCAGGGCAATAATTACCTGTGAGGAGCACCAGGTGGGAGGACTGGGGAATATCATTGCCGGTATAGTTTCAACTTCCGTGATAGGCAAACCCATAAATATGGACATGATAGGAATACCTGATAGGTTCGGCCAGTCAGGAGCCCCCTGGGAGCTTATGAAGTTATTTGGGCTCACGGCAGAGTTTATAGCAAAGAGAGCAAAAGAGATTATAAATATTTAAGGAATTCCGGTATGGGTTTGATTTGGGTATGAAATAAAATCCTTCAGTCATCACCCCGAGATGCTCATATT
>CAYZJW010000158.1:0-2673 GCA_964478985.1 uncultured Actinomycetota bacterium | reverse complement strand
GCTTTCAGCTGGACATCATGGTCTGTCTCCTTGATATCCACATCGGGAGCCCAGACTGTAGTCTTTTTTCCTTCTCCCTTTTTGTCCAGTGCATCAAACCATCTTCCTACTTCGTCCCTGAACTGTACCATATCGCTGAAGGGATCCCATCTTACTATAGGCATAATACACCTCCTTGTCTTGCTTGCCCTTGTTTGGGCTCCTGTATCCAGGAGCCCATTTATTATAATTTATTTATCGTCTTTTGCTTCAAATTCAGCATCTATTACATCGTCATCAGCGCCGCTTCCGCCCTGCTGGTCTCCGCCCGGCTGCTGTCCTCCGGCTGCTCCGGCTCCCGGTCCTGCGTCCTGGCCTCCCGGTCCTCCGGCAGAAGACTGGGCATACATCTGCTGTGACAGCTCATTCTGCAGGTTCTGCAGGGTCTCTGTCTCTTTCTTCATCTGCTCTACATCATTGGATTCGATAGCCTTCTTCAGCACGCCTACCTGGTCCTCTATCTTTTTCTTCATATCTGCCGGTACCTTGTCGCCCATGTCCTTGAGCAGCTTTTCCGTAGCATATACCAGTCCGTCGGCAGTATTCTTGGCATCTATGGCTTCACGCTGTTTTTTGTCTTCATCGGCATGTTCCTTGGCCTCATTTACCATCCTCTCTATCTCATCATCAGAAAGATGCGAGGTAGCGGTAATGGTTATCTTCTGCTCCTTGCCGGTAGCAGTATCCTTGGCTGAGACATTTACAATACCATTGGCATCAATATCAAATGTAACCTCTATCTGGGGTACTCCCCTGGGAGCCGGCGGTATGCCGTCCAGCCTGAACCTTCCGATAGTCTTATTATTAGAAGCCATATCCCTTTCACCCTGAAGTACATGGATGTCCACGCTGGTCTGGCTGTCTGCCGCCGTAGTGAATATCTCGCTCTTCTTGGTGGGAATGGTGGTATTCCTTTCAATTAGCCTGGTCATTACTCCGCCCAGGGTCTCTATACCCAGTGAAAGCGGGGTCACATCCAGAAGCACTACATCTTTTACATCGCCCTTGAGGACTCCTGACTGGATTGCTGCACCCACTGCAACTACCTCGTCAGGGTTAACTCCCTTATGGGGGTCTTTTCCGATATAGCTTTTTACCAGCTCCTGGATCACGGGCATCCTGGTAGAACCGCCCACCAGTATCACTTCGTCAATCTCGGAAGCTTTAAGCCCTGAATCTTTCAAAGCCTTTTCCAGGGGATCTTTGCACCTGTCAGTAAGGTCTGCTGTCAGCTGTTCGAACTTGGACCTTGAAAGCTTCATCTCAAGATGCTTGGGCCCATTGGCATCAGCAGTTATAAAGGGAAGGCTTATATTAGTCTCAGTCACTGATGAAAGCTCTACCTTTGCCTTCTCGGATGCTTCGATAAGCCTTTGCAGCGCCTGCTTGTCCTGCCTCAGGTCTATTCCCTGTTCTTTCTTGAATTCCTCGGCCAGGTGATTCATTATCCTGTCATCATAGTCATCACCGCCTAGGTGCATGTCTCCGTGGCTTGATTTTACCTCGAATACGCCTTCGCCGACTTCCAGCACCGATACGTCAAAAGTACCGCCGCCAAGGTCGAATACCAGGATATTCTCATCCTTTTTCTTGTCCAGGCCATATGCCAGGGATGCTGCTGTAGGCTCATTTATGATCCTCAGCACATTGAGTCCTGCTATCTTTCCAGCATTCTTGGTAGCCTGCCTCTGGGAATCATTAAAATATGCCGGTACGGTTATAACCGCATCGGTTACCTCTGTTCCCAGATAGCTCTCGGCATCTTTTTTCAGTTTCTGAAGTATCATGGCAGAGATCTCCTCAGGAGTATGGGTCTTTCCTCCCATCTTTACCTCAGCCAGATTATTTCTTCCCTTAAGCACCTCATATGCTACTATCTTTCTTTCGCTTTCGACTTCATCATATTTTCTTCCTATAAATCTTTTTATAGAGTAGATAGTATTTTCCGGATTAAGGGCTGCCTGCCTCTTAGCCAGCTGTCCTACCAGCCTTTCACCTTTTTTAGTAAGGCTTACCACAGACGGAGTTGTCCTTCCGCCTTCACTATTGGCTATAACAGTGGGTTTTCCCCCTTCCATAACAGCTATAGCTGAATTAGTTGTTCCCAGGTCTATTCCTACTGCTTTTCCCATAATTATCTTATCCTTTCTTTTTTCATTTTCTTCGCTATCTATGTTTATAACATTACTGTCTTATCTGTGGATATCCTTCAGCTTTACCAGGTAGTTCTTAAAACAATCCACTACCTCTTCCGGACATTTCCCCAGGATGACATTATCCCTTCTTCTTATAAGGACAATTATCGATCTCAGGTTCATGCCCTGGTCATACATAAGTTCCCTTACATATTCCAGCCATTTTATATCCTCTTTCGAGTAATACCTTTTCCGGCCTCTTCTTAAAGGCACCACCAGGTTGAACTTCTCATAATAATAGAGTGTCCTGCTGTTTACCTTTAAAAAATCCGCCACCAGCTCTATCGGATAGCTTTTATCCTCTTTATCAAACAATAATGCTCACCACCTTTATGATGGTAGATTTTAAACAATAATATTTTAAATATCAATGGTATTATAAAGGTTTTTGAAGCAAATGTAAAATCATTTGCTTCAGAGTGATTATTAATATAATCGT
>CAYZJW010000157.1:0-2696 GCA_964478985.1 uncultured Actinomycetota bacterium | reverse complement strand
GGGACGGGTCTCCCTTATAAACATAAGCGCCATGGAACCTCCGGGAGCGATGCATACCCCCTTATAGCCGCAGTCCTGGGCCAGCATCCGCAGTCGTCCTATGGAGCACCTGTCTTTGCAGTCATCCCTGCACTGAAGTCCTCTTTTGCCTATCCTGGCCCCGCATGTATCGCTGAACCTCAAACAGTGTGATATAAGGAGTATCCTGTCTTCCGGGGCTATCCCCTTTAGCTTTTCCTCGTTTTTCCTGCTTTCGGCTATTATTTCTGACCGTACTGCCATCTCACCTCTCACTCCTGTACTTTCCCAGTGCCATCAGGGGAAAATAATCTTTATACAATTCATATCTCAGATAAAAAGTCCCGGGGAAGCCTCCGCCGGTATAATGGTCTTCCTTCCAGCTCCCGTCGCTTTCCTGGGTACGGGCAAGGTGATCTGCGGCCATCCTGACTTCCCTGTGATCGCCCCCTGTCCCCATCAGCCCCAGCATAGCCCATGCCGTCTGGGATGCGGTGCTTTCCCCCAGGGGGCAGTAGGCATCGTTATCAAATGACCTGCAGTCTTCTCCCCAGCCGCCGTCTTCATTCTGTATTCCCTTAAGCCATCCAAGGGATCTTTCTATTGGCTCTTTGAAGCCTTTGGCCGGATACCCCTGGCGGTATAGCGCTTCCAGGGCCTGCAGGACCTTGCTGGTCCCGTATATGAAAGTCACTCCCCACCTGCCGTACCAGCTGCCGTCCCGCCTCTGGCTCTTTTTCAAATAATCGAGCGCTTTTGAGATGGTGCCGGCATTTTGTCTTCCGGCCAGGCCCAGGCCGCCCATCACATACAGTACATGGCCGGTTATGTCAGGGCTCCCGAAGTCAAGCGGGGTGATAAAATCAGCGAAAGGTATGTCCCTGAGAAGCCTCTTATTATTATCCCTGTCAAATGCCGCCCAGCTGCCGTCACGGTTCTGCATATCTATCACCCAGTCCATGGCCTTTGCTATAGCTTCCTGCTTCTGTCTCTCCATCCCCGTATCCACCATGCTTAAGGCCAGGCTTACTTTGGCAGTATCATCTACATCGGGATAAAACCTGTTCTCGAACTCAAAGGACCAGCCTCCCGGCCGGCTGCCGGGATTCTTTACCTTCCAGTCCCCTTCCTCCAGGACCTGCTTTTCCAGCAGCCATCCGGCAGCCTTTGCCAGAGAGGGGTCATCGGCACTGACCCCGGAATTCCTCAGGGCTATTATAGCCCAGGCCGTATCCCAGACCGGGGATGTAGCCGGCTGCAGGATAAAATCCCGGCTGTCCTCCATGATGAAGTCTTCCAGCCCGGAAAGGCCCTTTTTCATCACCGGATGGCAATTTTCATATCCCAGGTATTTTAGCGCTATGAGTGAGAAAAGCCAGGGGAGCATTATGCCGCCCCAGCTGCCGTCATCTTCCTGGTGGTCCAGTATCCATCTTTCCACCTTCTTCATGGCAGCGGCCCTTCCAACTTTGAGGCTTTCAGGCAGCCTGTCCCACATCTTGAATGCAGTGTTGAGTGTTATGAAGATATTGCCCGGGCTTCCAGGCCCCGATGCCCTGAATGGTACCGGCTTTTTTATATGGGCAGGGTCGCGGTACAGGTCCAGTACCATCTCATCTTCAGCCAGCCTGTATACCGGCTTCAGCGAAAGTATTATGCTGAATGCCATTATGGTAGCCCTGGTCCAGCTGGCAAAGTCATATATATTTATATATGACCAGCGGGGCAGGTAGATCACCTCCGGCGGTATCTCGGGTATGCCCTGCCAGCTATACTGTCCGAAAAGGGCCAGTATTATCCTGGTATAGGTATTGGCAGCTTCTATGCCTCCATTATCAAGGATAAACCTCTTTGCCTTTTTCATATTCTCTAGTCCGGCGGATATGCCGCACATCTTAAGCCCGAAATATGTCCTTATAGTGGCATCCAGGCTTCCACTGCCGCCGTGGAAAAGGCTCCAGGAACCATCTTCGTTCTGCCTTTTGAAAGCATATTTTACAGCCTTTTTCTCCCGGTCCCGGTCCCTTATGCCCAATATCCTCATAAGGGGGATAAAATCAGTTACCACGGTGACATCGGCTTCCAGGAGCCCTATCCAGTATCCATCCCCGTGCTGCCTGGAAAAAAGGTATTCCTGCGCGCCTTCTATGCAGGTATCAAGTTTTTTGTCTTCTATCTCTAACATAACCGTTCTCTGTAAACCAGTTTATCGATTTCTCAAATGCCTTCTCTACCGGCATTAGCGCCAGCCCCAGCCTGCGGGTATGGGATCCGCAGTCAAAAAACCGCTTCTTATACGCCGTCCTTACCGCTGCCAGGGGTATCCTGGGGTGCCTCTTAAGCATCTTCCCCGAGATAAATTCATCCGCATATGCCAGGACTGAGGCCGCCCCCAGGGGTATCTCCGTCCGGGGGGGCCGCATCCCGGCTATACCGGCAATGATCTCCAGCATCTGCCTTAAGCTAAGGTCCCTGTTTCCCAGCACAAACCTTTCCCCGGGACCGGCCTTCTCATATGCCAGGATATGGCCCCGGGCCACATCCTCCACATCGATGACATTAAGTCCTGTATTCACATATGCAGGCATAGCACCGTTCAGCATATCCAGCACTATCCTGCCCGTAGGAGTAGGGCCTATATCGCCGCTGCCTATGGGAGTGGTGGGATTGACTATTAC
>CAYZJW010000156.1:0-2774 GCA_964478985.1 uncultured Actinomycetota bacterium | reverse complement strand
CTTGACATATATTCCTCCTCTGGTAGTTCCCTTACTTATTTCTTCTTCTGACTATGTATTTATCAGTATTGTTTTTCTTCTTCCTGGTCCTATAGCCAAGGGTTGGTTTGCCCCAGGGCGTAACCGGATCCCGGCCTGAACTTTTATTCTTTCCCTCTCCGCCCCCATGCGGATGGTCTATGGGGTTCATGACTGTACCCCTGACGGTGGGCCTGATGCCCAGCCATCTTTTCCTGCCTGCTTTCCCCAGGTCTATTATCTCATGGCTGGTATTGCCTATCTGCCCTATGGTAGCCCTGCACTTCATGCTTACCAGTCTTACCTCCCCGGAAGGAAGCTTGATATTGGCATACTCGCCTTCTTTTGCCAATAGCTGGGCATATCCTCCGGCTGACCTGGCCATCTCCCCGCCTTTTCCAGGCTTCAGCTCTATATTATGTATAATGGTGCCCACCGGGATATTGGCTATGGGAAGACAGTTGCCTGCCTTTATATCTGCTTTTTCGCCGGACATCACTTCGTCCCCCACTTTTAGTTTCAGGGGTGCGATTATATATCTTTTCTCGCCATCAGCATAATTTAAGAGAGCTATCCTGGCGCTGCGGTTGGGGTCATATTCTATATGGGCCACCTTTGCCGGTATATTATCCTTCAGCCTTTTAAAATCTATTTCACGGTATAATCTCTTATGACCGCCTCCGGAATGCCTTCGGGTTATCCTTCCCTGGGCATTACGGCCTGCTCTGCTGTTCAGGGACCTGGTAAGGGACTTCTCCGGTCTTTTCTTAGACAGGCCGGAAAAATCATCCACCGATGCGAATCTCCGTCCCGGAGTAGTAGGTTTATATTTCTTAATAGCCAATTTTATTCCTCCAAACTAGGCGGCTTCATCAGACAGCCTCAAAGAAATCTATCTTATCTTTTTTACTAAGGGTTACCACTGCTTTTTTTCTCCTGGAATTGCGTCCTATCGACCTTCCCAGCCTTTTGGGCTTGGACTTGATGCTGCTGGTGCTGATATTTATGACTTTTACACCAAATATCTCTTCAATTGCACTTTTTATCTGGCTTTTTGTTGCCCTCAGGTCTACAAAAAAGGAGTACCTCTTATCCTGCACACCGGCATAACTCTTCTCAGAGACAACTGGTCCCATTATGATATCTCTAGGATTTGGACTTGCCATCTGCCATCCTCTCCATCAATTCATTTAGTGATTTTTTGGTAAAGACCACATATTCTGCAAACACCAGGTAATATGTATTGAGTCCCTTTACGCTTTCCACTATTACATTATTAATATTCCTGAAAGACCTGGCGTCATCATCATTTATATCGCTTGTCACCACCAGGACCCTGCTGCCTGACAGTTTAAGGCTGTCTATGACAGCGGCTGCTTTTTTTGTGCTGGGTGCCTTGAGCCCGAAATCATCTACTACTATCAGCTTTTTATTCCTGAACTTCTCCGAAATGGCCATGGCTCGGGACTTCTTCATAACTTTCTTGTTGAGCTTAAAAGAATAGTCCCTGGGCTTGGGCCCGAACACGATACCCCCGCCCTTCCACAGGGGAGACCTTATGGTGCCGGCCCTGGCATTTCCCGTGCCTTTCTGCCTCCAGGGTTTTCTTCCTCCGCCGCGCACCTCGCTCCTGCTTTTAGTGCTGTGGGTGCCTGACCTTATCTGTGACAGGTAACGCCTTATGTCCTGATAGATGACTTCCTGGCCCGGCTCAGCTTTTACCAGTTTATCAGATATCTTTATTTTTTCTTTTTCATTGCCTTTTGTATCAACTACATTTACACTAGCCATCTTTATCTCCTAAATGAAATCTTTATATCTTTTTCAGATATACCATGCTTCCCCTGGCTCCGGGTACGCTGCCTTTTACCAGTATTATATTGTCGCCGGTTATGATCTCTACTATCTCGGAACCGGAAATGGTAGTCCTCTTGCCGCCCAGCCTTCCGGGCATCTTCTTCCCCTTCAGTATCTTGGCAGGGGTAGCGCACATTCCTACAGACCCCGGTATCCTGTGGGCATGGGATCCGTGAGACATCCTTCCCCTGTGGAAGTTATGCCTCTTTATCACGCCGGCAAATCCCTTGCCTTTTGAATTCCCGGTTATCTTGACTTTGTCGCCGGGTTTGAAAATTGATATATCTATGCTGTCACCGGGCTTGTATTCCTTATCAAATTCCTCTACCCGTATCTCCCTGAGGTATTTCTTTATATCGACCTTGTTCCTGGCAAACACACCTTTGTCCGGCTTGTTTACCTTATTTTCCCTGACCTGGCCCACGCCTACCTGCAGGCTGTTATATCCGTTTTTTTCCTTGTTTTTCACCTGGACCACTACGCAGGGTTCAGCCTCGATAGCAGTCACATATACTGCATCTCCGTTATCCCTGAATACCTGGGTGCAGCCGATTTTTTTTCCATATAAAGCGTCTACCATTTTTCTTCACTTTCAATACTTAATATCAACACAAAACAGGCAGTTTATAATATTTATCATGCCGAGTCAACAAAACCGCTGAAGATTATCAGGACTTGATCTCTATATCCACTCCCGCAGGAAGACTGAGCCTCATCAAAAGATCTACTGTCTTGGGGGAGGGATCTATTATATCGATAAGCCGCTTATGGGTCCTTATCTCAAAATGTTCCCTGGAATCCTTATTCACATGCGGTGACTTTATTACACAATAAACATTTTTCCTGTTGGGCAATGGAACAGGACCAGAGACTTTTGCTCCGGAATTCTCGATGGTCTC
>CAYZJW010000155.1:0-2822 GCA_964478985.1 uncultured Actinomycetota bacterium | reverse complement strand
TGGCATCTATGCTGTACTCCCTTACCAGGCCTGCCAGTTTCTTCTCCGAACCCTCCAGGTCCTTCTGCGGAGGGTTTGGGTATATGGTATCATTTTTTAACAGGTCTCCCTGCTCGTCCAGCACAGCCGCCTTGCAGCCGGTCCTGAACCCGGGATCAAGGGCTATTACCCTTTTCTGGCCCAGTATGGGGGCCATAAGAAGCTGCCTCAGGTTGGCTGCAAATACCTTTATGGCATCTCTTTCCGCTCTTTCCCTGGACTCCCTGGCAAACTCATTCTCTATGGAAGGGCAGAGCAGCCGCCTGTAGCTGTCTCCAACAGCTTTTTTAACCTCTTCCGAAGACTTGCCGGAACCGGTTATATATATTTTTTCCAGCCTGCCTTCTGCTTCCGCGTCATCAATTATTATTGATACCTTAAGGTACTCTTCCTTCTCCCCGCGTCTCATGGCCAGAAGCCTGTGGGAGGGGCATTTACTGATCTCTTCCTGGAAATCGAAGTAATCCCGGTATTTGGCTCCAGATGCCTCCAGGCCTTCATATATCCTGGATTTTATAACAGCCTGCTTCCTGAAAAGTTCCCTTATCATATCCCTGGCTTTTTTATCCTCGTTTATCCACTCGGCGATAATATCCCTTGCCCCCTGCAGGGCCTCCTCTACAGTCTCTACATCTTCATTCAAAAACCTCTCTGCAGCCTTTTCCGGATGGCTTTCATCCTGGGCAAATATGATCTCTGCCAGCTCTTCCAGCCCCTTTTCCCTGGCTGCCTCGGCCCTGGTCTTCTTTTTGGGCTTGTAAGGCAGGTACAGGTCTTCCAGCTGGGTAAGGGTCCCTGCGGCCTCTATCTGGCTCTTCAATTCTTCAGTAAGTTTATCCTGCTTTTCGATCTCTGCCAGTATGAAAGTCCTGCGCGCATCTATCTCCACCAGTTTTTCCAGGTTCTGTCTTACACCTTCCACCTGGACCTCGTCCATCACCCCGGTTGCTTCCTTGCGGTAACGGGAAATAAATGGTACCGTGGATCCCTCCTCCAGGAGTTTTATGGTATTTTCTACCTGCCATTTCCTGAGATTTAGATTGCCGGATATTATTTCGCTATAGCTGCTTTTCAAATTATATTCCTTCCCTATATATCAAGCCTTAAGCCGTTTTCCCTGAGCCACTTTTTCCTTTTCCTGTAATCAGGCAGGATCGACCCTACCCTTTCCCAGAACCTCCTGGAATGGTCGGCATGTATCAGGTGGCACAGTTCATGGACCACCACATAGTCTATTATGCCGGGAGGCGCCATGGCCAGCCTCCAGTTGAAATAGAGGTCTCCCCTTAAAGTGCAGCTTCCCCACCTCCTCTTCTGCTCTTTTGCCTTTGCCGAGCGCGGGCTCCTGCCGATTTTTTTGGCATAGACCTCTACCCGGTCATCTATTATGCTGCCTGCCTTTTTTCGGTACCATTTTTCCATGGCCTTCCTTAATCTCCCGGTCTCATAAACACCGGTCTCGAGATAAAATACCCCCTCTTTAAAAAAGACCCTGGGTATTTTCCTTCCGTTTTTTACAATCCTAAGTTTATGGTTTTTGCCCAGAAACAAAAAG
This sequence comes from uncultured Actinomycetota bacterium, assembly GCA_964478985.1. GTDB lineage: Bacteria > Actinomycetota > Humimicrobiia > Humimicrobiales > Humimicrobiaceae > M55B120. Next base: position 1,228 of record CAYZJW010000155.1, on the reverse strand, counting down.
GGCTCTCCGTCCGCAAAAACTTTTTTATACTTCCGTGGATCCAGCCGGCTTACTTCAGACAGCTTTTTAAGTATCCACCTGCCTTTGGACCTTACCCTCTCCCTTATCATTTCCTCATCTGAATCTATGGGGGCATATACAAGGACGGTCCCCGGGGGCCTTATATGGATGGCCATTGTCCTTCTGTCCCGGTACTGGATATCAAATTCTATCATATTGTCATCATACTCCAGGGAAGATATCATATCTTTCCTACCGGAGCCATATAGACTGTAAATTCCTCTTTACCGTCCAGTCCCAGGAGTTTGTCCATTAGCTTCTGGTTATATGCTGCTACGGCACAGGTCCCTGCACCTATTGCCTCACAGGCTATATACAGGTTCTGGCAGATATGCCCGGCATCAATGGCAATGACCTTGTGGGATGCAATACCATATCTCCATTCCATCCTGTAGGGAATGGCTGTCCACACAAATACAGCCGGAGCCTGGCCTAGAAAATACTGTCCCAGGGCTGCTTTACTTATCTTATGGCTAAATACCTCCCTGTCTTCTATCCGGGATTCCATTAAAAGGCTGTGTTTGAGGGGAAGATAGCGGTATATGCCCGGTTCCACACCCTCAACACCTGTTATCATGATATAGGTCTCGATGGCATGGCGGTTTCCCGCTGAAGGCACATTCCTGAGCACAGTATCCCCCAGCTTTTTCCTTACCCCCGCACTGGACCAGAGAAGAAATGCAAGCTCATCAAGTAAAAGTATCCCGGAGCTATATTTTCTCCTGCTTTTCCTCTTGCCTATGGCGGTCCTGACACTCATCTCTCCCATGTCCTGCCAGTCATCCGGACCGGCAAGCTTGATTATATCCGCACCCCGGGTATAAGGTTTTTCCAGTGGAGGAGGTTCAACTCCCATATTCTGGTCTATTGATGAAAAGTCCATCTCCAGCCTCAGGTCATCCTTTAAGAATTTCCTGTATTTTTCCATCTCACTTCCCATATTATCACCTTTATGGATCATGGTTTAATTTCAAAATATTCTTTCCTGTGCACGCAAAATATCCTGCCGTCTTTTATCCACCTCTTCTTTTCATTGGCTATAAACTCCCTGATGCCCTTTTTATCTATCATCTCCAGGTTCTCGATCATGCTCATGCCGTATTTTGTCCTATACCTCTTATCCAGCTGTTTGAGCCGGCGGCATGGATATTTGCCGCACCTGTCTGAA
>CAYZJW010000154.1:0-2869 GCA_964478985.1 uncultured Actinomycetota bacterium | reverse complement strand
CTTCCTGCTGCCACCGTATACGGGATAAGCGCCAGGTATGATGACCCGGCTGCCTTAAAAAAAATATACATGATAAAGAAGCGCCGTGAAGATATGGCCTTTATAATCCTGATATCAAAAATCAGCCAGCTGCATATGCTGGCAAGTCAGATAAGCAGCCAGGGTAAAAAGCTGGTGAAGAAATACTGGGAATGCGACCCTCCTCTTCCCCTTACCCTGGTGTTTAAAAAGAGCGATATGATCGGTGCCGGCACTACCGGGGGCAGGGATACCGTGGCTGTCAGGATGGCAGGGCTTAAGGCAGTAAGGGATATCATAGATATAGCCGGCCCCATAGTGTCTACCAGCGCCAATATATCAGGACAGGATATAAGGCCGGTATCCATTGGCGACATACCCCTGTCGATAAGGCGGCAGGCGGACCTGACAGTGACACTGGAAGGCGGGCTTAAGGGAAAAGAGTCCACCATCATTGACGTCAGCGGCAGTGAGCCTGCTCTTATAAGGGAGGGGGCTTTGAGCTTTGAAAGCATCCTCAGGGATCTTTAGGTTTTTAAGATTATATTTTTGACCGGATTATAATATACTTTAGCATATTCTTAAGAAGCAAGGAGAAATATATGAAGATAGCCATGGGCTCAGATCATGCAGGTGTGGAGCACAAAGAGGCACTTAAAAAGCTGGTCACCTCCATGGGCATGGAAGCAGCGGATATGGGCACCGGCAGCAGCCAAAGCGTGGATTATCCCGATTACGGGGAAAAGGTAGGCCTGGCTGTAAGCAGGGGCGATGCGGACCTGGGAATACTGATATGCGGCACCGGTATCGGGATAAGCATGGCAGCCAATAAGGTAAAGGGCATAAGGGCGGCAGTATGCTGGAATGAGGAGACGGCAATGCTTGCCCGGGAGCATAATAATGCCAATATCCTGTGTATGGGAGCCAGGTTTATTTCCATAGAAGATTCTGTAGATATAGCCAGGAAGTTCCTCTCCACTGGTTTCAGCGGCGGGGAAAGGCATAAAAGAAGGATAGATAAGATAATGCATATTGAAGAAAGGAGCTGTACCTGTGACTGCAGATAACAATCATACCCGGTATCAGGGGTCCGATGACGAGATAAGGGATATCATAAAGGCTGAGATCAAAAGGCAGCAGGATAATATTATCCTCATAGCTTCCGAGAATTTCACCTCCCAGGAAGTCATAAGGACCATGGGAAGCGTCCTTACCAACAAATATGCCGAAGGTTATCCCGGTTTCAGGTATTATGAGGGATGCGGGAATATGGACAGCATAGAGGAAATAGCCAGGAGCAGGGCCAATAAGCTTTTCGGGTCCAACTACTGCAATGTGCAGCCCCACAGCGGAGTCAATGCCAATACCGCGGTCTTTTTGGCCATACTCAAATGCGGGGACAGGATCCTGTCCATGAACCTGAGGGACGGAGGCCATCTCTCCCACGGCCACAAGCAGAACCTTACCGGTAAATATTATGACATACATACATACAGCGTAGACCCTGATACAGAGATGCTGGATTATGATGATATAGCCAGGCAGGCAAGGATAATAAAGCCCAGGCTCATAATAGCCGGCGCCAGTTCCTATTCCAGGCAGATAGACTTTGCCCGGTTCAGGGAAATAGCCGACGAGGTAGGCGCCTACCTGATGGCGGATACCGCCCATATCGCCGGGCTCATGGTTAGCGGATACCATCCGGATTCAGTGGGAGTGGCTGACTTTACCACTGCCACCACCCATAAGACCATAAGGGGCCCCAGGGGCGGCATGATAGTGGCTGACAAGAAATATGCCGGCCTTTTAGACAAGTCGGTATTCCCGGGGATCCAGGGCGGGCCGCTCATGCATGTAATAGCAGCCAAGGCCGTAGCTTTCAGGGAAGCACTCCAGGAAACATTTAAGGATTACAGCAAAAGGATAATCGAGAACAGTGACGCCCTGTGCCGGCATATGGCCGATGAAGGCTTCAGGATAGTCTCCGGAGGCACTGATAACCACCTTTTCCTTATAGACCTTACCGGCAGGGGGATAACCGGCATAGATGCGGCAGACCTTCTGGCCGGTGCCGGGATAATACTTAATTACAATGTGATACCCTATGACAAGCTTACACCCACCATAACCAGCGGCATAAGGATAGGGACGCCGGCAGTCACCACCCAGGGCATGGGGACCAGGGAGATGCATATGATCGGGGATTATATCTCTACAGTATTAAAAAACCGGGATAAGCCAAGGCTTATAAAAGATATAGGGAAAAAGGTCAGAGACCTGGCCCATGAGTTCCCGGTATACAGCAATATGAAGGTATAGGCTCAAGCTGTATTAAATTTGACCTCCACTCTTAAAATTGTTAAATTAGGTTTAGAAAGTTAAAGAGTTCCGGTTGAAAAGAAGTTTCTTAAAAAACGGCCTTCGGGTCGTTTTTTATTTCTTAAGGAAATGGTGGCCCCAGTCGGATTCGAACAGGCACCAGGAACACCTCAAATTCGAGGAACCGTCTTTTTGTATTAAGAAAATACCTGGATTTATTTATTATATAGGCGGCTGCCCCGGGCTTAATAAGTTTCGAACCAATTTTTAGGAATTTATCGGGTTTAAAAACTATTTTTTAAACCCTGACAGTTAGTTTTAACCAGGCTCTATTATGCTATATCAACAGCTGGAAACCTGGATCAATACTATTATAAATAATTAGAAGCACCCCTCCTGCCTTAAATGGTTGTATGCTGAAGAATTTGCTTTTATTTGGTCTTAATTTTTATGCCGGTTTTTTTTCCGTTGTCTGGAGATAAATGAAAGAATATGTACAATATATCCAGTTTTCAGAACAATGGATTTACAG
>CAYZJW010000153.1:0-2949 GCA_964478985.1 uncultured Actinomycetota bacterium | reverse complement strand
AAAGGATAATAATAGCCCTTCAGAAAGCCGATAAGGAAAATGTTGCCACCCCTGCAGACTGGAGACCCGGGGAAGACTGCATAATACCTCCGGCAGGTTCATGCGGTACGGCAAAAGAACGTATGGAGTCAAAGGATACCGATAAGTATTGCCTCGATTGGTTCATGTGCTTTAAGAGGGAGAAAAAATAAACTAGATAACTGTTTACCAAAATAAAAGATAAAACTATATTTTATTGTCAAATATAATTAGTTTACTAAAAGGAGGAATATCTGATGAATAAAGAAAGCAAATGTCCTGTTACCGGGGCTACCGGTAGAAGGCATACAGGTAAAGGCACCACAAACCGTGATTGGTGGCCTAATAAGCTGAATCTTAAAATGCTTCACCAGAATCCCCCTGCAGGAAACCCAATGGGGAAAGAATTCAATTATGCCGGAGAATTTAAAGACCTGGACTTTAAAGCATTAAAAAAAGACCTTTATGCACTGATGACCGATTCCCAGGAATGGTGGCCTGCTGACTGGGGGCATTATGGCCCATTATTTATCCGTATGGCCTGGCATAGCGCCGGTACCTATCGTATGGGGGATGGCCGCGGCGGAGCCGGTTCAGGCAGCCAGAGGCTTGCACCACTAAACAGCTGGCCGGATAATGTAAACCTGGATAAAGCCCGGCGCCTCTTATGGCCTGTGAAGAAAAAATACGGCAAGAAGATCTCCTGGGCAGACCTTATGATACTTGCCGGTAACTGCGCCCTGGAATCAATGGGATTTAAGACTTTCGGTTTTGGCGGCGGCCGCGAGGATATCTGGGAGCCTGAAGAAGATATCTACTGGGGCTCTGAGGACCAGTGGCTGGGAGATAACCGATATTCCGGAGACAGGGACCTGGAAAACCCCCTGGCGGCAGTGCAGATGGGCCTTATTTATGTTAATCCGGAGGGACCAAACGGCCAGCCCAGTGCAGTAGCTTCAGGAAAAGATATCCGTGAGACTTTTGCCCGTATGGCAATGGATGATGAAGAGACTGTGGCCCTGGTAGCTGGAGGCCATACATTTGGCAAATGCCATGGTGCCGGCAGCGCAGACCATGTAGGCCCGGAACCGGAAGGCGCCCCTATAGAGGACCAGGGTCTTGGATGGAAGAACAGTATGGGTGCCGGTAAAGCAGGTGATACCATATCAAGCGGTATTGAAGGCGCCTGGACTCCCACACCTGTAAAATGGGACAATAGCTATCTGGAAACACTGTTCAAATATGACTGGGACCTGGTTAAAAGCCCTGCCGGCGCCTGGCAGTGGGTTCCTACTGACCCTGAAGCAGAAAAACTTGTCCCCGATGCCCATGATCCCAAAAAGACCAATGCGCCCATGATGACTACAGCAGACCTTGCCCTTAAGATGGACCCCATCTACAGACCGATTGCTGAGCGCTTCATGAATAATCCGGATGAATTTGCCGATGCTTTTGCCCGGGCATGGTTCAAGCTGACCCACCGTGACATGGGCCCCATAACCCGATATCTGGGCCCGGAAGTCCCCCGGGAGGAGCTCATCTGGCAGGATCCGGTACCTGAAGTCGATCACGAACTTATAAATAATAGTGATATTGCCAGCCTTAAAGAAAAGATACTAAAATCAGGCCTGTCTGTTTCCCAGCTGGTTGCTACAGCATGGGCATCAGCATCCACTTTCCGTGGGTCTGACAAGGGGGGCGGGGCAAATGGAGCCAGGATCCGTCTTTCACCCCAGAAAGATTGGGAGGTCAACCAGCCTTCACAGCTGCAGAAAGTCTTAAAAGTCCTGGAAAAGATCCAGAATACCTTTAATAAGGCACAATCTGGTAAAAAGGTATCTATGGCCGACCTAATTGTCCTTGGCGGATGTGCAGGAATTGAGAAAGCGGCAAAGAATGCCGGCTTTGAACTGTCAGTACCTTTTGACCCCGGAAGAACAGATGCATCTCAGGAACAGACTGATGCTGTTTCATTCTCGGTCCTGGAGCCTAAAGCAGATGGTTTCCGAAACTATACCCAGGCCAAATATGCCGTTTCAGCTGAAGAAATGCTGGTGGATAGGGCCCAGCTTCTGGGACTCACAGCACCGGAGATGACAGTCCTGGTAGGGGGTATGAGGGTGCTGGGTACAAACTATAATAAATCAAAGCATGGCGTATTTACCCAGAATCCTGAAAGCCTTACCAATGACTTCTTTGTGAATCTTCTGGATATGGGCACCAAATGGGAACCGGCTTCCAAAGATAGTGATATCTTTGAAGGAAAGGATGTTAAGACTGGAAAATCCAAATGGACAGGCACCCGGGCAGACCTTATATTTGGTTCCAATTCTGAGCTCCGGGCAATTGCCGAAGTATATGCATGTGATGATGCCCAGGAGAAATTTATCCAGGATTTTGTAGCAGCCTGGAATAAGGTTATGGATGCTGACCGTTTTGGTCTGGATTGATAATGGAAGTATAGTTTAAGATATGTAAAATTTAAAATCAATTGATTATAAAAGGAGATATCGAAATGAAAAAATTTACCTTATCTGAAGCAAAAGATATAGCCAAAAAACTGGGCATAGACTTTAATAAAGTAGGTTTTACTCCCGAGGAATACCTGGAAGGGATTAATATTGAGCTGGAACACGGGACTGTTGACCCGGATACAAATGTAAGTAATGACGATCCCATAATTACTGGTAAGATTGCCCTGGCGCATTTAAATGAATCACCTATTTATTATAATGATGATATAGGCTTGGAGGCCTGGGAGCATGCTGTGGAAGATTTCAAGGGTAATACAAAAGGGAAAAAGATCCAGATAGTTTAAGATTGGTTAATCTATTAAGCAGGGACATTCTATTCGTCCCTGCCGTATATCGAAATCCAATTCCGGAAACCTAATTTACTGATCAAGATCATACTATAAGAACCATTTTTTGT
>CAYZJW010000152.1:0-3028 GCA_964478985.1 uncultured Actinomycetota bacterium | reverse complement strand
AGGAGCAATAATTTGAAAATAAAAAATATCGAAGTCATCCCCCTGACATACAGGCTTAAAAAAGAAGAGATATGGCAGGCATCCTGCGTATATGTGGATGTTTGGAACTATCTCCTGGTAAAGGTAAATACAGATGAAGGAGTGTACGGACTGGGTGAAAGCGGAGGCGGCCACTATATCCCTAAGATCGGAAGACCCGTGATTGATTTCTTTTCCAGGTTCCTGGTGGGACAGGAGATAGATGATATAGACAGGATATGGAGGAAGCTATACCTTTCTTCACATTATTGGGGAAGAAGGGGCATAGCAGTCAGCATAATAGGAGCCATTGAGACGGCTCTATGGGATATACTGGGAAAGGTGCAGAAGAAACCGCTCTATGAGCTTATTGGAGGGAAAAAATACGATAAGATCAGGGTTTATGCCAGCGGAGGCATGCAGAAGCCGATAAAGGATCTTGTAGCTGAGGTGGAAGGATATCTTGAGAATGGTTTCTCTGCAGTCAAGATAAGAGGCGGATATGGCCGGGAGAAAGATATAGGCCTGGTAAGGGAAATAAGAAAGGCGCTGGGTTACAATTTTGACCTGATGCTGGACACCGGACAAAACTACGTACCCTATAACTGGAGTGCCAGTGAAGCTTTGGATATATGCAGGGAACTGGAGCAATACAGGTTATTCTTTATCGAAGAACCCTATATCACAGATGATCTGGAAGGCTATTCTTTTCTTAAGGAAAATAGCCCTGTATCCATAGCTATGGGCGAAAACGGAAGTACGGTCTATGAGTTCAAGACTTTTATCGATAATGATATTGCCGATATATACCAGCCCGATGTGACAAATGTAGGGGGAATAAGCCAGTTCATAAAAGTAGCAGAATATGCCCATAAAAAAAACCGGAAAATAGCCCCCCATGTCTTCAGGTCAGGCGTAAGCCTTATGGCTCATTTATATCTTCTGTCATCTATCAGCAATCCCCTCATGCTTGAATACTGCCGGATACCGAACCCCCTTATGTTTGATCTTCTAAACAGTAGGCCCGAACTGAAAGAAGGATATATTTACATACCTGTGGAAAACGGGCTGGGTGTCCATATTGACGACAGTATCCTGGAAAAATATAAATTCCAGGACAAAGTCCAGTATTTTAAGATCGAGAAAGAATAATATGATATCAGACAGCAGCATAAGCATAGAAGGATTCATATGCGCCCGCATCAGAGCCAAAGGCCCTGTGTTATACTATATGAGTGATTTTGATTCAGAATATGATATCTGTTCCATATACTGGAAAGTGGACTTTGCCGGCAAGACTTATCTTGTAGATACCGGCATAAAGGATATGGATTATATAAACACTACAACCAGGAGCGGTAATGCGTGGGAAAAGCTGGATGATATAAAAAGATTTGACCATATAGATTATATTTTCCCCACCCACCTTCATTATGACCACTGTTCAGGGATATATGACTATGATAAGGCAAAAATAATCCTGGCCGAAAAGACATTTGATAATATAATGGATAAGAGATTCGGCATAATCTATAAAGAAAAAATATTTTCAAAAGGAATACTTGAAAGGGTCAGGAGCGGGGAGAGGTGCCTTGCCATAAAAGAAGGCAGTGAAGTCGGGGATGGTGTCATCGTCGACTGGTGCGGAGGGCATACGCCCTGCAGCCAGGTATTGATCTTTGAAACTGCTTTTACTCATGAGGGAATAGACTACAGGGGAATATTGTTTTCAGGAGATATTGTGTTTACATACAGGAATATCGATGAAAAGATCCCCGGCGGCCTTATATATGACATGATGGATTTTTACGATTTTTATGATAAATATGCCAGCAAGGGGTATATGGTGATCCCCGGGCATGACTGCAGTGCATTAAAAAAGATTAAAAACTCTAAATAAGGAATTGGTATGGTCGACAGGTTAAAAGGAAAGACTGCTGTTATAACAGGGTCTTCGAGGGGTATAGGAGCAGCTATTGCGGAAAAATATGCTTCAGAGGGGTGCAATGTGGTAATAAATTATCTGTCATCCCCGGATAAGGCAGAAGAGCTCCGTAAGGATATTGAAGCTATGGGAGCAGGAGTAATATCTGTAAAGGCCGATGTCTCAAAGAGGGAAGAAGTTGAAGCCCTTCTGCTTGAAGCCAAAAAAAAGTTCGACCGCGTCGACATACTGGTAAACAATGCCGGAATAGGAAGAAGGACTCCATTCCTGGAGATAGATGAAGAAGAGTGGGACCTCATATTTAAAGTAATAGTAAAAGGTTATTTCCTTTGCGGCCAGGTCTTTGGCAGGCATATGGCGGAAAATGGTTCTGGAAAGATAATAAATATATCTTCTATATCCAAATATATACCTGACTATGCCAGGGCTCATTATTGCTGTGCCAAGGGGGCTGTGGGGATGCTGACCAAATCAATGGCTTACGAGCTGTCACCTATGGGCATAAATGTAAATGAGATCGTCCCCGGTGCGGTAAAGACTGATATTGACAAAGCTTTCAAAGACCCGGTGAAACTTAAAATAATTGAGAACAGGGTATTCATAAAGGGAGTGGGCGAACCTGGTGATATTGCCGGCGCAGCAGTTTTCCTGGCATCTGGAGAGTCAGATTATATGACAGGTTCGGAGTTGCTGATCGACGGCGGATATCTTTTATATAAAAGGGATAAAATTAGATAATTTTAATATTTTAAAGGAGTGCTGATGTTGGAACAAAAATTAGAAGGGGTTTTCCCGGTGCTGACCCTGCCTTTTACCATGGACAGGGAAGTAGACTATGACAGCCTGAAAAGACTTATAGATTTTTTAATAGATAAGGGAGCAGACGGCCTGGCGGTATTCGGTCTAAATACGGAGTTTTATAAGATAAGCGATGCCGAGGCAAAAAAAATAACAGAGCTTTTGGTAAAACATAATAATGGAAGGGTCAAGCTAGTTGCAGGAGTAGGCAAGCCCGGCACTGAAACTACCATCGAACAGGCCAGGATCTGCCAGGACTTTGGCCTG
>CAYZJW010000151.1:0-3044 GCA_964478985.1 uncultured Actinomycetota bacterium | reverse complement strand
AGGGTGTTACTCCACAAAGGGATGATCATCAGCATAAATAAAGCAGCTTTATATCTAAAAAATTTTATAATTAGAAACAGATGTACAAATACGTGCTTGATTCTTAATTCTCTTTAGTATTTTGAATTTTACTGAAGATTTAATGACTATAACGTGTCTAATGGAATAAATTTCTAAATGAAAAGAGTTAACTCCTATAATCCCAACTCTTCTTTTATCTGCTTGAGGCATTCTGAAAATTGATTTTAACTCGTAAATTTGGGTGGAGCCCGCGATCGGATTTGAACCGATGACCTTTTCCTTACCGAGGAAATGCTCTACCAGCTGAGCTACACGGGCCTGGATGGTCGTATGGTGGAGGAGAGAGGATTTGAACCTCTGAAGGCTACGCCGGCAGATTTACAGTCTGCTCCCTTTGACCACTCGGGCACTCCTCCACAATGGAGCCGGCGATCCGATTCGAACGGACGACCTGCTGATTACAAATCAGCTGCTCTACCAGCTGAGCTACACCGGCAAAAACAAAAATTGCCATATCATTATCGGCATCAGCAGGTATATTGTCAAGAACCTGATACCAAAACTCCGTAAGTAGAAATATTAATAAAAATGCAGTAAATTTTCAATAGAAATCTTATGGCCAAAAAGGATCCCTCTTCCGGCCTGTCTCATACCTGGATGATATTTTTTCCCGGATTATCCAGTATGGAGAAAAGCGCCAGGTAGTCCTTGAGATGCCTGGTGATAAGATAATTCTCCGCAGCAAATAACTTTGCCTTCTGCCCTATCCTCTTGCCCACCTCAGGACGGTTTAGAAGATACCTCATCCTGTATGCCGCTCCTTCGATGGAATTTACCAGAAACCCTGTCCTGTGGTTATATAATTGTATGGTTATGCCTCCTACCCCGCCTCCTATAACTGCCTTTTCTTTCCACATGGCCTCGGTCACAACCAGGCCGAAACCCTCTTTTACCGACTTCTGGATCACCACATCGGCTTTTCTCTGCAGGGCATTTATTATGATATCGCTTTTCGGTTCCAGAAGAAGTATCTTTATATCGGGATCATCCCCTGCCGCTTTTCTAACTTCTTCCAGTACCTCTATCCCTTCAGGGTCATCACTGGCCAGCCCCCCTGCCAGGACCAGGCCGCAGTCTATCTCTTTCCTGACCAGCCTGAAAGCTTTTACAACCCCCACAGGGTCTTTGAACCTGTCAAACCTGGAGACCTGCAGGATCATATGCTTATCCCTGGGAATGTCAAAAGGCTTTAATACTTTTTCCACTTCGCTCTTATGCAGAAATCGGTTCTTGTCGCTTAAGGGATCTATGGAAGGAGCTATAAGGTACTGGGGGTGACGAAGGGTCTTGGAAAATTTGGCTATGGAAAATATGCTGGCATCATATTCCACAATATATTTCCTCAGGAATTTCCACAGGTAAAGCTCGGGCCTGGACATGTCGATGTGGCATCTCCAAACCCATTTTGCCTTGCCGTTATTGTAAAAATGTTTTATGGCCAGCGGCTGGGGGTCATGGATGACCACTACATCCGCATCACTAAGGTCCAGAGCCTTTGCATTTTTCTCATTTACTTCCAGGTATTTCTGGAAATCTCTGTCAGTAAAGTTCTCCTTATCTCCCTGGAGCCCGTTATGCATATCCTTGGTTATATTAAAAAATTCTTCATCGCCCTCAATGGTCAGCCACCTGCAGTCAATACCAAGTTCCTCCAGGAGCGGGTTCAGTCTGCAGAGTATCTCAGCCACTCCCCCGCCGTCCCTGGTGGAATTTACCATCACCACTTTCTTGCCTTCTGAAAGCCTGGCCAGCGCCCGTATCTGGTTTATATTTTTTTGACCGACTATATCGGTATAATCATCCAGTGATATCATTTATTTTTCCTTTTAAGAAATCCGTCCAGGATATGTATCAGCTTTTTCCTTATCTCGTCCAGGCTGAAGAAATAAAAGTCTATCTTCCTTATTTCTCCTACCAGATCCCCCGCATCAACAAAATTATTTTCCAGCCATATGGAGAAATCGTCATGCTGTTTGTCTTTATTCCTCTTTCTTTCCTCATAGAAGTGAAAATAAAGCGAGCTGTCGGGCAGTACATCCATAGCTTCCCGGAACTCTTCAATGTTATTTGCCTCTATGTCCAGGGGCAGTATTATGGAAGTGACAGAAGAAAAGTAGAACTCGGACCCGGGCCTGACCCAGGGTATGCTGGGAAGGTCCCACATATGCTCCTCGATTATTTCCACCAGCTTTTCCCTGGCCTGGGATACTTCGGTAAAATCATAAGGGTCAAAATTGGCCAGCTTTTCCGCCAGGGCGACGTCTTCCAGCCCATAGGCAGCCCAGTTGGCAAAGTCGTTGGGAAACTCCCCCACCTTCTGGAATGATTTCAAATTGGGCTTGTACAGATGATAGAATATGACTTTTTCTTCCGATTCTTCCAGGATATGCAGAAACTCCTTGAGGTTGTCTGCCTTCTCCCCGGTAGGGCTCAGGAGAGTAATACTGTCAAAGAAATCAAATTTTTTTACCTTTTTCATAACCTGGTCTTATAGATATTTTTATCACAGTGCCATAGATTATCATAACTGTTTGGATTATTAAAGCAGAAACTTCTCCGCTTCCTGCAGGGAAGCCATTTGTAATATATCAAAGAACATATAATAATATAGATACATGGTGAAGGAAAAGATAGATCTATGATTTCCGGAAAAGAAAAGCTAATAGTAGTATCCAACCGGGTCCCTTATAATGTAAAAAAGGTAAAGGGGGAGATCCGTTACAAAAAAAGCGTGGGAGGACTGGTAACGGCGCTTGACCCTATATTGTGTAGAAGGGGCGGACAGTGGATAGGCTGGAACGGGTACAGCGGATATTCCAGGGAGCTCAGCGGTGAACTGGTGGTGGGAAAGGACTGTGACCAGGAGGGCTACAGCCTTAAGCTTATAGGTCTTTCTGCAAAAGAGATCAAGAACTATTATCATGGTTTTGCCAACCGCTCGCTATGGCCCCTTTTCCATGGAT
>CAYZJW010000150.1:0-3087 GCA_964478985.1 uncultured Actinomycetota bacterium | reverse complement strand
GCCCGCACCAGGCAGTCTATGATAATAGCCCGGGATAAAGTGGCTGATGCCAGGAAAGCAGTTTCCACCGCTGTAGGGGACCTGGACAGCTCAGGGATGTTTGCCAAAATGGACAAGATGGAAAGAAAAGTAGCCGAGAAGGAAGCGCAGGCAGACGCCGCTTATGATATCTCGGGGCTGGAAGGATCAGAGGAAGACCCGTTTGAAAAGCTTGAGGATAAGAAAGCCCTTGATGACGAGCTGGCGCGCCTCAAAAAGGAATTGGGCAAATAATAGGGAAAGAAGCATCATATGTTACCATATATCATCGGTGCTGTACTTGTACTGGGAGGTGCGGCACTCAGTTTTTTTGTCCCCAGGAAAATACAATCGCGCAATATCGAGATAAGATTCATGCAGACAACCCCCATAGGGGAGCTGAAGGAGCTGCTGGAGCATAATGAAAAGGAAGGACTTCACGGATACCGGCATTATGTGGAAATAAAAGGAAGCGCAGGTTCGGATGATCCTGAAGAAACGCCCTATTCCAAAAAGGACGTATCCTATTACCAGTCATATCTTTACCAGGTCTATGAAGAGGTGCATACATACAGGGACGACAAAGGACGGACTCACAGGCAGGTAGTCAAGAAAGAGTCGGAGATGGCCAGCCAGAAGAGCTCAAACCCCATAACCATAAATGACAGGCAGAACGGCGGCAAGGTATACCTGGATGTCAACCAGTCGGGACTGAAGCTGGAGACGCTCAAGACCCTGGACAGGTTTGAACCGGTAAATAATATGAAAAAATATGATTTTTTCAGCGGTATCAGGTTCAGCAATATGGGCTCAAGGACACTGGGGTTCAGGATGCTGGAAAAGACCATACCCCTGGGCCAGCAGCTTTACCTTCTGGGTGAAGCCTGGCTTGAAGGCAACAGGATACAGATGGGAAAGCCCGGTGAAAAGGACAAGCCTTTTATAGCATCAGTCAGGAGCGAAGAAGATATAGTACAGTCCAATGTCAAAAATGCCAGGGCGGCCCTTATCATAGGCATACTGATAGCAATTGCCGGCATAGCAGTTATGATATTTCTAAGATGACAATGCACATCTTTAAACATTGATATAGAAGCCAGGAGCAGCAGGACAATAATAACATCATAGCGGTTATTTTGAACCGGTGAAACGGAACGATAAAAAACAATCCTTATTGGATTGTTTTTTTCGGTATCAGCTTCCGGCGGATATATCCCGGAGCATGCCCTATATCCTGTATCACTTCTTCCTTAAGGTCAAGAATATCAGTGTGCAGGCCTGATCCTGGTTACCGGACAGGCTCCCGGTCAGCCAATAATTTCTTATTATTTGCCAATGATACAGGTAAAGGCATGTCGACTAGTTAAAGTAATATCAATAATAAGGTATTACTTGAAATAAAGTAATATAATTATTATAATAATACAAATAATTGATTATGATGATAATAAGGTGACAGAATATGTCCAGGATTACACAGAAGGGTCAGGTAACGATCCCGAAAGAGATAAGGGATAGAATGGGAATAAGGCCGAATGATATCGGAGAATTCACTATAAGGGAAAACAGGGTTATTTTCACTGTCAAAAAAGGGACTTTGCTGGATGCACACAAGAAAAAGACCGGTAAAAAATACGACATCCACAAAAGCCGCCAGGCTATGGAGAAAGACATTGCCGGAAGAAACATAAAGGAGTTTGAATGATCTTCCTGGATACAAACGTATTTATTAGATATTTTGAACAGGAAGATGAAGATAAGGCCCTGAGTGTAGAAAGATTATTTAAGAGATTGATTGATGGCGGGATCACTTGTTTTACAAACAGTATGGTCATTGCAGAGATTGTATGGATCCTGGAAAAATATTATGAATGGGAAAAGAATGAGGTGTGTGAAAACATAGAGCTGATACTCAATACTCCCAATATCAGGGTAGCAAACAAAAACATCATAAAAAATGCTGTCAATACTTATAGGAATTCCAATATAGATTATATTGACTCATATAACCATGCTTATATAAAAGCACATAATGCTTCGCAGATCTATTCATATGACACACATTATGACAGACTGGAAGATATAGAAAGACTTACACCCTGAATAATCGATTACGATCCTATTTCTTTAAAAAGGTTGGCCATCTCTATGGCTCCCAGGGCAGCTTCCCAGCCCTTATTGCCCTTCCTGGCGCCGGCGCGGTCTATGGCCTGCTCCAGGCTATCGGGAGTGATGACGCCAAAAGATACCGGGATATTAAGGTCCAGGCTTATTTTTGCTGCCCCCTTTATTGATTCATTGGATATATACTGGTTATGGGATGTATCGCCTTTTATCACTGACCCCAGGCAGATGAGGGCATCATATTTTTTTGTCTCTGCCATTACTTTGAGCGCCATAGGGATCTCAAATGCTCCCGGGACCCAGGCGGTCTCCACATTATCCTCAGGGCAGCCATGCCTTTTCAGGCAGTCCATGGCTCCATCCAGCAGCCTGGATGTTATAAAGTCATTGAACCTGCCAGCAACTATCCCTATCCTCAGTTTCGATGCATCCAGTTTTCCTTCATAGGTCTTCATCTTCTATCCTTTCTATTAATAAAATATTGACCGGTAATCAATCCAGCATATGATCAAGTTTTTCCTTCTTGGTTCTGAGATATCTCTTATTATCCTTATTGGGAGCTATCTTTATGGGCACCCTTTCCTTTATCCTGAGTCCATAGCCTTCAAGTCCGACTATCTTCTTGGGATTATTGGTCATGAGCCTTATGGTGGAAAGACCCAGGTCGGAAAGTATCTGGGCTCCTATGCCGTAATCCCGGAGGTCTGCTTCGAAGCCCAGGTGCAGGTTTGCTTCCACCGTATCCATGCCTTTTTCCTGTAGTTCATAAGCCCTCATCTTATTGCACAGGCCTATTCCCCTGCCTTCCTGGGCCATATACAAAAGCACCCCCATGCCTTCGGCATTTATCATCTTAAAAGCGCTGTCCAGCTGGCCGCCGCAGTCACACCTCATAGATCCGAAAGTATCCCCGGTAAGGCACTGGGAATGCACCCTTACCAGTAC
>CAYZJW010000149.1:0-3102 GCA_964478985.1 uncultured Actinomycetota bacterium | reverse complement strand
ATATGATATTTAAAGATAAAAAAATAAAAAGACTTATCCCAGCTACCGTCATAATGATGCTGACAGTCGTCCTGGTCGTCTCCGGCTGCTACCCGGGTCCTGTGGATAAACTGGATGAACCATCAGTCGAGGAATCGGAAGATACGGGAAAGGCTGAGGAAAAAACAGCTGATCCCGATACCATAGAACCATATAATGAGGCTCTTCCCCTGATGGATGAAGACATCCTCTCCCATATCGCATCACTGGACCTGGACACCGGGCCTTTTTTAGACCTGGAGCAGGAAGATAAGGAGTACCTCATAGGACTGGCATATGATACCGTATCCAGCTATTTGTCTGATGGAAAAACACCGGGAGGGGGATCCTATCCCGTAGAATATGATAATATAAACAATGAAGTGCATGCAGTGCTCAGGATAGATGGAAAGCAGGAAGGCTGGAGTTTTTCCGGAAGCGATAATCTTGCCGCTTCTGTATCAGGGGCAGTGACAAACATCCTCCAGGACCAAAACACGGATATCGAGCTTATAAGAGATAACTTATGGAAACTGTCTGTAGAGATAATCATAAAGGGGGAAGAAAGCGTCCTTGACGATGGTTTTGAAAGGGGACTTCACGGGATAATTGTAAGAAGCGGCGGCAATAATGCCATAGCTCTTAGCACCCTTTCCGTAGAAGGAAATCTCAGCCTTGACTATATACTGGAAAGCCTTTACCGGGAGCTGGGCCTGGAGACACAGTCAGGCGAAGAATATTATTTTCCCACCATCCATTTTGCCAGGACCCCCTATGATGATGAAGCGGTGACCTTATACAGGTGCAGCCAGACCGATATAATCCCTGATGTCACCCCGGAAAAGATATTCGAGACTATTGAGCTTGCGAGGGGATGGATGCTTCTGAACCTGGACGAGGACGGATATTTTAACTATGGCTACAGCCCTTCCAGGGAGGAATACTTTACCACCAATAATATGATAAGGCAGTTTTTGTCCTCCAGGTGGCTGGCGGAGGAGAGTAAGTCCAATAAAGAACTGGAGTTCCTTCACCGGGTAAATCTTGAATATATACTGAGGAACTGGTACCGGCAGGAAGGCGAACTTGGATATATATATTTTGGGGAGAAGTCAAAGCTGGGGGCAATGGCTATGGCTATAAGCACCATAGCCAGAAGCCCGCTTTATGAAGAGTATGCAGATTATGCCCGGAAACTGGCAAATACGGTACTTTCCATGCAGGATGAAGACGGTTCATTTGATGCCTGGTTCATAGAACCCGATTATGCCTTTGACGAAGACAGCCTGCTGAGGTTCTACAGTGGTGAAGGGATGCTTGGTATGCTGGAGCTATATGAGACCAGCAGGGAAGAAAAATACCTGGAAGCCATGAAGGTCTCACAGGATTTTTACATGGAAAAGTATGTGGACAATATTGAAGAAAATTATTCACCGGCACTGATTCCCTGGCAGACCATGAGCATGAGTAAGCTATATATGATAACCGGGGACAGGAAATATATCGAACCCATATTCATACTTAATGACCGGCTTATAGGCATGCAGGACCAGGAAGGACAGCCATATCCTGATTTTCTGGGAAGGTTTTATGATCCCCTGCATCCCGAATACGGCCCCCCCAACTCGGGAAGCACCTCGCCCTATGTGGAGAGTCTTGCCTATGCCTACGAGATAGCCAGCATGGAAGGCGACCAGGAGAGGATGGCAGCATATAAAAAGGCTATGATACTGGGCATACACAACCTTATGAACTGCCAGTTTAAGGGCGCAGATATGTACTACCTGGAGCATCCGGAGAGGGTAGAAGGAGCGCTGAGATACAGGATGTACGATAACCGTATCAGGATAGACACCACCCAGCATACCCTGGATGCCCTGCTCAAAGTGGTGGAGATATTTGAATTAAGCCGGGATATGCGGTAGAACTTATATATATGGGATTTAAGAAAATTAAAGAAAATATAATAAAGAAAAAAGTCATAATACTAAGGGTCTTTCTATATGTCTTTATAGCAGCGGGCATAGGCCTTATACTATGGCCTGTCTATACCAATTTTATGGCATCCAGGGGAGTGTCGGAAGAACTCTCGGGATGGGAAGAAGAGAGTGCGGAGATCGCCGCAGAAGATGATACTGTTATACAGCAGGATCAGGGCCAGGCCGATACGGAAGAACAAACGGAAGGTCCCCGGGATACGGGGGATGACCCGGTAATGGACATGAGCCAGGATGGTTCTGCCATCCAGGCTGATAGCGGGCTCACTGCCGAAGATTTCTTTCCCATGAAGATAACCATACCTAAAATAGAGCTGGAATATGTGGTATATGAAGGTACTGATACTATAACCCTTAAGAAAGGCGCCGGCCATGAGAGCGTTACTCCCCTGCCGGGCCAGGAGGGCAGATGCACCATTTCCGGACACCGCACCACATACGGGGCTCCCTTTAACCGGGTGGATGAACTGGAAGAAGGGGACCTTATATACCTGGAGACATTGGATGGTGATAGATATTTGTATGCAGTAACCTCTCTTGAGATAGTTAAGCCTACAGACGTATGGATACTTGAGGGTACTGAAAAAGAGGAGCTCCTGCTCACCACATGCCATCCCAAATATTCAGCTGCCAGCAGGCTTATAGTCATATCAGAGCTGGTGGAGCTTTTTCCATTTGAAGCCGGGACATAGATCCTCTTAGAATAGCCTGACGCCCCGGTGAACATATAATATCACCGGGGCGTCTTGATCAGGCGTCCCGTAAACCTTTCTGTATCAATTCATTTGGAGAGGGCAGTTGATAAAAAAAGCCGCCCTGACCCGATAGAGGCTAGAACGGCTTTTTTCCATAAAAAAAGTAACAGCCGGTTGCACCACTGGCTCCATATATCCCCGGTGCCCAAAAGAGATGGGATACATATCTCAGCCTCTATTACTGACAATCAAAGTATTTTAAGCTTTTCAATAGAACAACAAATCCTGACTTTCAATGCATATATTAATACATATAGATAATAATGTCAAGGAACATTTGAAATGGAAATTGAGTTGCCTAATGCTCGCACTGGCAATATGTGCGAGTGAAT
>CAYZJW010000148.1:0-3126 GCA_964478985.1 uncultured Actinomycetota bacterium | reverse complement strand
AAAAAGTGATTCTAATAGCTATAATGATAATTAAGAACCTGGCAACGTAAAAGTTCTAAAATATTTTCTTTCATTAACCATTTTTTGCCTGAAGGTGTTTTTAATTTGACATGTAGTTAAACAACCATTATAATTCATATGTAATCATAAAAGATAGCATAATATCAATAAAGACCAATTAGATGGAGGCAAAAATTGGACACCATAATCAAGAAGATCCTGGATTTTAAGGAGAAGGACATACCAGTCTATGAACCTTATCTCATGCTGGGCGGAGGCACTCCCGGTGTAAACCTGGTAAAGGGAGAAAATATCTATGTATATGATATTAACGGAAACAAATACATAGACTGCACCTCCCAGTCCTGGGCCCTTCACCTGGGTTATAACCATCCGGATATAAATGCAGCAGTAAAGGAGCAGATGGAACTGTCAAACCATTTCCATACCGGTTTCTATACCGTACCCCGGTACCTTCTGGCAAAAAAGATAGCCGAGATATTTCCGGAAAAGATGAACCGGGTCCTGTTTACCATAGGGGGAGGAGCCACCGTAGAGGCAGCACTTAAGATCGCCATCCTAAACAATCCTTCTGCCCATAATTTCATATCTTTATTCGGCGGCTATCACGGTACCTCATTTATGACTACAGGCGCGTCCCTTACCGGTACCTTTGCCTACGACAAGTACCTGGGGGGAGCATCGCTAGCCCATTTTTCCCAGAACTTTATCCGGGTCCCGGCACCCTATTATTACCATCCCTATTTTGAGGTAGAAGATCCCGATGACAGGGCTGAAGTTGACAGGAAGTGCCTGGAGACACTTGAGATGCAGATAAAGTACGGTTCCACAGGACCGGTATGCGCTATGCTAATGGAACCGCTTCAGGCCTCGGGAGGCCAGGTCATATTCTCCAGAGATTACCTGCAGGGTGTAAGGGATATATGCACCCGTTATAATATCATCCTCGTATGGGACTGCATACAGACAGCCTTTGGCCGCATTGGCGACTGGAGCGCTTCCAACCACTATGGAGTGACCCCGGATATAATGGTCCTGGGCAAATCCATGGGGGCAGGCTATCCCATAAATGCGTTGGTAATCTCTGATGATATAAAGGGAGTAGAGATGAACGGTATAGACCTGCACACCTTCGGCAATAACCAGGTATCCCAGGTAGCGGCCTTAAAGCAGATAGAGGTAATAGAAAGAGACAATATCCTGGATAATGTCAAGAAGGTAGGAGGCTATATAGCTGATACTATAAAAGGTATGCAGAAAGACCGGGGATCCATAGGAGAGGTGAGAGGACTGGGCTTTCATATAGGTATAGACCTGGTAAAGGACAGGAAAAGCAGGGAACCTGATTATTCTGGATGCAGCGCCATGAGGGATAAGGGATTTGAAAACGGAATAATTTTCGGGGTAGGCGGATCAGGAAAGGGAAAGAATGTACTGAAGATAAAGCCTCCCCTTATAACCACCAGAGAACAGGCGGATGATATACTGGAAAGGTTCGAGGCCACACTGAAGCAGGTATACGGATAATCTAGCCTATATAGCCTATAATATGAAAGGACATTTTATGAAGGTAGACCTTAAGGGCAGGGTTACAGTTATTACCGGAGGAGCCAGCGGCATAGGTAGGCAGGTCGCCTGCACCTTTGCCGAAAACGGCTCAGATATTGCCATACTTGATATAGACAAAGAATCAGGCAGGGATGTGGCCGGTGATATTTCCAAAAAATACGGAGTAGGCACCCTTTTCTCACACTGTGATATCACGGACTTTGAAAGGGTCAGGTTCACCTGCAGGGAAATAATAGATAGATTCGGCAAAGTAGACAATGTTGTACTGGCAGCAGGCTATGGGTCCAAAGCGCCGCTGGAAGGAATGGATCTATCAGAATGGAAAAGGTCGGTAGATATCAATATTAACGGTCCTTTTTATATAATAAGGGCGCTTATAGACGATCTCCTGAGATCAGGTAAGGCAAATATTATAATAATCGGATCAGCCACATATTATAGCGGCAGCGGAGGCGGAGTCCATTATTCCACCACCAAGGTAGCCCAGTACGGATTTATGAAGGGTCTGGCCTATGAATACCTTTCCAGAGGGATAAGGACCAATATAATAACTCCCCATATAATAGACACACCCATGCTCAGGAAAAGATATCCTGATACACCTGAGAATAATGAGAAGCTGGCATCAAGGCTTCCCATAGGCAGATTCGGCAGGCCCGAAGATATCGCCAGTGCGGCACTGTTTCTAGCCTCTGATGAATCGGGGTATATATGCGGGACCGAGATCGTGGCTGACGGCGGCGGTATCTACTATAAGAAATAATTTTCTTTGATTTATACCTGTCTTTATATGAAAATAGACTATATTATTTTATTACATATATAAGGCGGATTTGTTTTGAGGATACCGGAAAAAAGGATATTAGAGGTAAGGGACCTTATAAAGAAGGAAAAGGTAGTCACCGTAGAAAGGCTCACCGATGCATTCGGCATATCACCCATAACTGCAAGGAGGGACCTGGAGAGGCTTGACCGGGAGGGATTCCTCACCAAAGTCCATGGGGGAGCCATCTATAAGGACGCTATTGAGCCCGAACCCGTATTTTCAGAACAGGTGAAGATCCACAGGAAAGAAAAATCAGGTATTGCAGCTGAAGCAGCCAAAAGGATAAATGACGGCGATATTGTAGTGCTGGAATCAGGATCTACATGCCTGGCTATGGTCGAGCACCTGGCAGGCAAGAAAAATTTAAAGATATCAACTGCCGGAATACCACTGGCAAATGAACTCTGGAAGCTTTCAATGACCAGAAAAGACATCCATGTAAGTGTCTGCGGAGGACAGATAAGGCCGGATTCAAGTATTTTTGTAGGACCTCAAGCCATCAGTTTTTTTAAAAGCATAAATGCAGATATTGCTTTTGTAAGTCCGGTAGGAGTTTCGGTTGACAAAGGAATATCTACTGCTACCGAACTTGACGCAGAACTCATGAAAGCCATTATTGAATGCGCCCATAAGAAGATCCTTATCTGTGACAGTACTAAATTCGGGAAATATTCATACATAAATGTAGTGCCCCTGTCCCATTTCACAGA
>CAYZJW010000147.1:0-3218 GCA_964478985.1 uncultured Actinomycetota bacterium | reverse complement strand
ACTTTAATTTAAATAAATTAAACAAGAAGGCAATAAGTATGGGTCTCATTACAATCACTTTGAAAATATTGCCCGGTAAAGCTTTAGTGTGTCACGAAGATAATTAATATACCCATAATATTTAAAAATTAATAATAATATATACCCTAGTAGGTATAATAATAATATTATTACACCTAATATAGTATAATTAGGTCAATGAGAAGATTATTGCAATGACAAAAAGAAAATTTACCTTAAAAGACAGGCTTTCGAGACTTACCTATACGCGGGCGTGCAGGCTGCTGGGGCCGGAAGGAGCCCATCTTATCAGGCAGGGCGGCCGGCTGGACATAGACCTGGCAGAGAATCAGATATATATGGATGATGAATGTTTTATCCTGTCAGTCAATGGTTCAGATGTTACCATAAGTCATGAAAGCGGCAGGCTGGATTTTAATTGCAGTTCCTGCCAAACTGCCTGCCATCATGCCGGCGCTGCATTTTCCCTGATACTTGAAGAAAAAACACTTCTGGGACTGGCGAAACCTCCGGTTAAAAGGACTCCGGTTGAAAGCCTGGGAGAGGAAGACCTTGTAAACCGGGCCCTGGAGGAGAGAAGGGAAAGGGCTGGCAGGGAAACGATGGAGATCAAGAGTATGGAACCCGGGGAATTGTGGACAGATTATATCGTGACCAATGCCCTTTCCGGAAAAAGCTACAGGGTGGCTCTCCGGGGCTGGGACCGGGGGGACTCGTATTGCTCATGTCCTGATTTCAGAAAGAACACCCTGGGGACCTGCAAGCATTTAATGAAGGTGCAGGAAAAGGCAGGCAGCAGCTTCAGCGCCGCAGTAAGGAAAACGCCATTCCGCCAGGAAGAATTTGCCGTACATATCCTCTACGGGAAGGATCTGCAGCTCAGGCTGCTTTGCCCCCATCCGGTACCGCAGGAAGCAGAGGAAGTGATCCGACCGATAAAGGAAAAGAATATAAAGGATGTCAAAAAACTGCTGGAGTGTGTCCGCAGGCTGGAAGCATCCGGCCATAGCGTAAATATCTACCCTGATGCCTGGGAATATATAGAATATCTGCTGCATCAGGACCGTGTAGGCAGCCTTGTGAGGGAGATCCATAGAGATCCGGCCGGCCACCCGCTTAGGACATCGCTCCTGAAGGAAGAGCTGCTTCCCTATCAGCTTGACGGCATAGCTTTCGCTGTGGGCACCGGGAGGGCCGTACTGGCAGACGATATGGGGCTGGGAAAAACAATACAGGGTATCGGTACGGCAGAACTTCTTTCCCGCCTGTCAGGCATCAAAAAAGTGCTTATCATATGTCCTGCTTCGTTAAAATCCCAGTGGAGAAGCGAGATATGCCGTTTTTCGGAAAAGGACTGCTGTCTGGTCATGGGATCTGCCGCCGAGAGGGCAGTTCAGTACAATAACAGCTGTTTTTTTACCGTATGCAATTATGAACAGGTCCTGCGAGACAAAAGTTGGATAGAAGAGGTCAAATGGGATCTGATAATAGTAGATGAGGGGCAGAGGATAAAAAACTGGGAGGCAAAGACCTCGCAGGCGATAAAATTCCTAAAGAGCCCTTTTGCCCTTGTCCTTTCGGGGACACCGCTGGAAAACAGGCTGGATGACCTGTTCTCGGTGGTTGAGTTTATCGATGACCGGCGCCTGGGCCCCTCTTTCAGGTTTTTCAATACCTACCGGGTGGTAGATGAAAAAGGCAAGCTTCTGGGTTACAGGAACCTGGACAGGCTGCGTGAAAGGCTTAGGCCGGTGCTTCTGCGCCGCACACGCAGCGGGGTCTACGGACAGCTTCCGGAGAGGACGGATAAAATAATCCGCATATCTCCATCCCGGGAACAGTTTGATATCAACCAGAGCCAGAAGAAGATAATACAATCAATAATAAATAAACCATATATTTCCGAAATGGATCTCCTGCGCCTTCAGAAAGCCCTTCTTATTTGCCGGATGGCTGCAGACAGCACCTTTCTGGTGGATAAGCGGGAGCCGGGACATTCAACTAAAATAAAGCGCTTAAAGGAGCTTTTGGAAGATCTCAATGCCCAGAAGGACCGTAAGATCCTGCTGTTTACCGAATGGACCACAATGCTGGACCTTATAGAGCCCATACTCAAAGAATTGAAGATGGACTATGTCAGGCTGGACGGATCAGTGCCCCAGAAAAAGCGTGCCATCCTGGTCAACCAATTTCAGAAAAACCCGGACTGCAGGTTATTTATGTCTACCAATGCCGGCTCCACCGGTTTAAACCTTCAGTCGGCCAATACTGTGATTAATGTCGATCTTCCCTGGAATCCGGCTGTACTGGAACAGAGGATAGCCAGGGCTCACCGCATGGGTCAGAAAAACCCCATAAATGTATATATACTGGTAACTGAAAATACTATTGAAGAAGGGATGCTGGGTACGCTTGCTGCCAAAAAGGAAGTAGCCCTTGCCTCCCTGGACATAAACAGCAATATTGAAAAGGTCGATTTGGCCAGCGGGGCAGAGGAGCTTAAAAACCGCCTGGAAATACTGCTGGGCCGGCCCGAAGAAGCTCCCCTGGATATCAAGGAACTGGAAAAGCAAAGAAAGCAGGCAGAAGATGCAGGACGCAGGGAAAAAGTCGCAGTAGCTGCAGGCGAGCTATTCATATCGGCATTTAATCTTCTGGATCAGGTTTTGCCCCCCAAGCCGGATGACAGGATATTTAAGCAGAACAGGGAAATAATAAAGACTCGTTTAAAGGACTGCCTTGAGATAGATGATAAAGGCAAGGTGGAGATAAAACTTAAACTGCCCGATCAATCGGCCCTGGACAATATAGCTGAAGCACTGGCCCGGTTTACTGTCTAGATCCCGGGTCTTTCTCATAATAGATGTCTACAAACCTGTCCAGAATCCTTTCAAAGTCATGGTTTTGGATCATGACCAGACGGACAGGCCCTGCAGTTCCACTTCACTGGCGGTGACGAAAATATGGCCTGACTAATGGATTTGCCAGGGTACGATGCGGCAGCTGTAAGCATGAATATCTTCTTGCATTTTCATGTAAGCGTTGCCATTTTTGACCATCCTATCATGCAAAGCGCCTTTATTGAGAAGATTATAAAATTGTTAAGAAGATACTTGATCACCTGGGCATATATGAGTTTGATAATAAGAGGGCTCCTCCCAAGGTAGCAGAGGACCCAGAAGAGTTTGATAAGTATA
>CAYZJW010000146.1:0-3244 GCA_964478985.1 uncultured Actinomycetota bacterium | reverse complement strand
GGAAAACCACTGGGAATAACCGTGATCATCATCGATATAGGAAAGGGCCTGCTGGCAGTATGGCTGGCCTCCCTGTTTTCTGATCATCATCAATTTATCCCTATGCTTGCCGTAGTCTTTACCACAATAGGGCATAACTGGATGTTTCCCATAAAGTTTAAGGGCGGCAAGGGAACAGGGGTGCTGGCGGGCTCCCTTATATACCTCTCTCCCCTTTCCATACCAGTCCTGTTTCTGGTATTTATTCCTGTAACATCATTTATGGTAAAGGATTCTTTCCTGGGAGTGGGAATAGGCTTGTTATTATTTTCCTTTCTTATGTGGGCCTGGGAAGGAAGCTATTACTGGTGCTTATTCCTGATACTTATTACCATTGTATACAGCCTGCGCTGCCTTAATCTATATATAACCTACTTTACTGACAAGAGGCGCTACCTTAACCCCTTTGTCAGGATGATACTTAAGCCTTTTCTTAGACAGAGATGAGCTGTCATTGCTCCAGCTGCTGCTCTACAGGATATCCCAGCGGTATTACATGAATTATCCCGCAAATTGCCTGGATAGGAAAAGCAAAAAGATTTATTATATAATTATATTATGAGATCTATTATGAAAAAAACTTCTATATTTTTTGTATTGATAGCCCTGGCTTTCCTAATTACCTTTCCAGGCTGCAGTCCGGAACCCGAAGGCACCCCTTCTGAAGATACTGTTCGGCAAGATGATCCTGCCCCGGAGGAAACACCCGATCCGGGGCCCGATAGCGAAAGCCCTGGAAATGAAGAGGTACAGGATGACGGGGCCGGAGAAGACAGCAGTGAAGAAACAGACCTGGAAAAACTGGCAGGTATGGAAGGAAGCTTCCAGGCGGTAAATGCTTTCCCCGGACTATCATTCCAGAGACCCCTGGGCTTTTATGTCCCGGGTGACGGCAGTGGGAGAGTTTTCATCGTGGAGCAGGCAGGCAAGATATTGACCATATATCCGGACGGCAGATCATCACTATTCCTTGACATCCGGGACAGGGTGGATGAAGGCGGAAATGAGATGGGTCTTCTGGGCCTGGCATTTCACCCGGGTTTTTCTGAAAATGGCCTATTTTACCTGAATTATACCGGTCCGGAAGGCACAGTGATCTCAGAATATAATATTTCCAGCAAGGACCCTGAAAAAGCAGATCCAGCAAGTGAAGAGATACTTCTCACTTTCAGCCAGCCCTACTCCAACCATAATGGCGGCCAGCTGGCATTTGGACCAGACGGTTATCTGTATATTGGTACCGGTGATGGAGGCAGTGCCGGCGACCCCGGGGGTAATGGACAAAACCGGACCACCCTTCTGGGGAATATCTTGCGGATAGACATAGACGGAGATCAGGATGGTCTTGCCTATTCCATCCCCGGAGACAACCCTTTCACGGGTAATGACCAGGGTTTTCGCCAGGAGATATTTGCCTATGGACTTAGAAATCCCTGGCGTTTCAGTTTTGATACTGCCAGCGGCAGGCTATGGGCTGCAGATGTAGGACAGGACCAGATAGAAGAAATAGATATAATAGAAAAAGGAAAGAATTACGGATGGAATATCATGGAAGGAAGCCGGTGCTATGAACCTCCCTCAGATTGTGATACCAGGGGTCTGGTCCTTCCTGTTTATGAATATGACCATTCCCGGGGCAGTTCCATAACCGGAGGATATGTGTATCATGGCAACAGCCTCCCCCTGCTGGAAGGGATATATGTATACGCAGACTTTGTCTCAGGGAATATATGGGGACTGGCTTATACCCCCCAGGGAACAGTCAGGAATTTCATCCTGGCAGAAACAGGCCTCAATATCAGTTCCTTCGGTGTGGATGCAGATGGTGAACTATATTTTACCTCCTTTGATGGAAATATCTACCGGCTGTCTGCTGAGTAGGATCTTCTTCTATTTATACCTGTATATGGCAGCAGCTCCTGTGCTGACCGGCATATCATCTTCGGGAAGCACCAGGACTTTACCTTTTTTCTTAATGACTGATTCCGCCAGGTCATCAAGTACATCATCAAATTCAGGGTCCTTCTTATCACCGTATACTATTTTCCCAGTCATATCATCGATCCTTCCGGGTATCATCTTCTCAGCTTCGATCATGATAGTATCGATTTTTCCTTCCGCGGCAGCCATTGCCACCTGATCCAGGTCTCCTGAACCCCGTAGACCTGCTTCTGCATTTTTGTATGATTCAACGATTTGTCCTGTTTTTTCCTTATACAGGACTTCCATTATCTTTAATGCCTCATCAAGCATCTTATCCTCATCCAGGGCCTTGTAGGAATCCTTTATAACCAATGGGACCAGGTTTTGATTCTGGCTTATCTTTTTAAACATCCCGTAATGCTCGCTCAGTGATACCAGTACAAGGGGCAGGTACTGTTTCCTGGAATAATTATCCAGCACGAATCTGTCTACATACCTGAAGAACCTTTCGATGTCATCTTTTATGGCATCTTTCTTTCCGCCATGGCCGTGATACATGGCATTTCCATCAGACTTTCCATAGGCCCCGTACGACAGGTATGACTGGGGGTGCTCTTCTCCCAGCACCTCTTCTATGGTCACGGGAGTCCCCGGCTCAAGACCGATCTTTTCTATCCCATATTTATTGCCCTCCCACAGTGCAAAATCACCCTGGCTGAGACCAAGGAGGTGAAACCTGTCCATGGATTGGAAAAACCTTATAAGCGGTTTGATATGGAAGCTTTCAGAGACAACCGATATCTCCGGGACTGAAGTATTCAGCCTGTAAACAACACATCTTTTTGGATTACATAATATAGCTGTACCCTCCAGTGTATTGTTCCAGAAATCCTTATCTGACCCTATCTGGTAAAACGGGCTGAGTAAAGACTCCAGGTTATTTTTACTATAATTTTTTTTCAGCATGTCAGTTATCCTGCCCAGTAGGTCCTTATATAGAATGGGATCCTTCTTGTTATCCGGTGAGTACCTGTGTGTGGGCATATACAGGGAAATACACGGATAGACGTTTTCATATATTATGTCATCCGGAAACTCCTTTTTAATGCTGTACTCCATTTTCTCCAATTTTCCTCCTTATGGTTTTTTTCTGCCTTTTAAAAAGAGCTATATTATTATTATGACACATCATTGATATTTTTTTTAATTTTATTAATAGACCATGATCTTTCACCCACTGCGGCAAACAGGTAGTCACCATGGATGAAAAAGACCTTGATAA
>CAYZJW010000145.1:0-3274 GCA_964478985.1 uncultured Actinomycetota bacterium | reverse complement strand
CCAGGTTGAAATAATGGCAATTATTAAGTCTTGCCACTTTCTTGAAGTTTTTATCAAGTTCCCTGGACTTTTCCTGGCCACCGACAAGGATCTGGGACAGATAGGACAGTTTTCCCAGAGGCGGAGGGCAGACTAGAAGGATCTCCGGGCAGGAGCCTCCGGGGCCGCTGCCGCTTTTTTTGATAATATCTATAAGCACTCCTATTCCCAGGGCTATCTCAAAAGCTGTCACCGAGAACCGGTTTTTAAGATCATTGGTACCAAGGGCGACTATTACCAGGTCCAGGGGTGCATGCGATTCCAGGCAGGGCAAAAGGTAGGTGCTGCCGTTTCTATGTATACCTTCCACCGGGTCATTGAATACTGTATTTCTGCCGTTTAAGCCTTCCACTATTATATTATAGCCCTCTCCCAGTTCTTCCTGGAGAATAGTGGTCCACCTTTTCTCTTCCGGATACCTGTATGTACTGGGGATAAAGTCAAGATCAAGCATGTCAAAATCGATGGGCATAGAACCGTGGGTATTGGAATCACCGTAGCATAGTATATTTTTCATGTATCTCTCCTTATTGTTTTCCAGTTTTTCCTGACAGGAATAATTTGTTCTGATTTCCGGCCGTATTACATATAATCTATTATGCTATTAAGCCTCTGCCTGTAATAGGTAAAATTGTCCCAGGTGCAGTCCTGGGATACGAAATGGTCTACATGGGGAATATACCTTCCCTTTTTTAGCATCTTCTCCACTATTGCCAGCTCATCATCTATTTCCTGTCTGGAGGAACCCTCAAATAACACTCTTTTATCTATTCCTCCTATGAGCTGGAGATCAGGGTATCTTTCCCTTATGCGGAGCATATCATTTCCGGCAGCCCTCTCAAAAGGATACATGCCGGTGACTCCGGTCTCTATTATGAGGGGAAGCAGGTCTTCCACATAACCATCGCTGTCAGTAAGTATTATATCTATCCCTGCTTCCCTGGCAAAATTTACCATCTTCTTGTAGCTGGGGGTCAAAAACTCCCGGAAGTGGTCCGGGGATATAAGGGAGCCTCCCCTGCCTGCCATGTCTTCCCAGATGAGGATGCAGTCTATGTCCACATCCTCCGCTATCCTACCATAGTATGAGACCAGGAAATCACAGAAGGTATCGCATATATCATGTATGAGGCCGGGGCTGTCATAGAGGGCCATCATATAGCGGGTTATCCCCATTATGGCCCGGGGGAAACCCAGGAATCCTCCATTAGTGCCTCCCAGCCTTATGGGAAAGTCCCTGTCCTTCAGGCTGGCGGCAAGGCTGCCCCAATCCGGGGGGAGCCTTCTTTCAATGGTCTCTGGTCCGTAATACAGTTTATAATCATTCCAGGTCTTCCAGCTGTCTACGGGATGGGCCAGCTCCATGGGAAGCGATGTTATATGTATATCATTTTTATTGGTGACCCCGTAGGAGTCCTTGTATATTATATGGGTATCTGTAGTCTCAAGCACCTGCCTCTCAAAGCCGGGACTGTAGTCGACGGGAAACTTGGTAAGGTACTGGTCCAGGCCGAATACCGGACCCACATTTACATCCCCTGCCTTTTCCATATCGGCATAGATATTTTTATTGGCCATTATGGCTATGCCGTCTGAGATATCACCGGGTACCGGCTTTACGATCTTAAGGCCTTCTCTCTTCCATCTTCTTATGGTGCCGGCCCAGTAGCCGAATTCTACTTTAGGGACCTCCGCACCCTTATAGTCGCCGCCTTCCATGCGCATTACAGACAGGAATTTTTCCCTTGAGTTCATCTTTTTCCTTCCGGTTCTTTATGCAGGATCATGCTTTAATCCAGGTGGAATACCTCTTCCAGCATCTCGATCTCCGGACCCAGGGTAGAGCTGTCTTCCTTTACAAAATATTTTTCCATATGAAGCTGCCATCTTCTGTTTACATCAGTCTTTCCGAACTCTTCCATCTGTTTCTGGTAATCGCCTTCTGATTCCAGATATGCAAAAAGGGTGCCGTCCCCCCTGAAGAATATGGAATAATTTCTTATTCCGTGTTCCCGTATAGCTTCAGCCATCTCAGGCCATATCTCGTCATGCGCTTTTTTATACTCTGCTTTAAGCTCCGGTTTTATCCTGAATTTAAATCCTATTCTCTGCATTTTACCTCCTAAAATATAAGGTCTGTTATCATATCCATATTATCGGCAAACCTGTAGCCCTTCATATTCTCATCTATCTCTTTCTCATGTTCTTTGAGCCTGTCTGCCAGTTCCTTGTACTTCCATATCAGCTTTACTCCCAGCTTAAGCGACTTTTCCCGGTCATCACGGGGGGATATTATATCAATGGATGACCAGCCTGAGAAATCAGTCTTGTTCAGGAAATAAAAAAATTCCAGAAGCTCCCAGAAATTTATGGTCCCGAATATCATATCAGGATCGGCATCCTTGTAGTTCTCATTTAAATGTATCTGGTAAAGTTTATCATGGGAATCAAGAAGTGCTGTTGATTCAGCCAGGTTTTCACCGGCCATAAGGGCATGCCCCACATCTATGGCAGCCCCCAGGTTTGGCGCCCCCACATCATTTATAAGGGTAAGTGCCTTGCCTGTGTCCCTTATATATTGCTTCTGCCTGGGATCCTTTGACTTAGCCTCCAGGGCGATCTTTACCGATGGATCGTGGGCGCATATCTCCCTTACCGTCTCTACCATATTTTTCCAGCCGTCATAATAGTTTGTCTGGAAGGGATAATCCAGTCCGTCATGGGCAGGCCACAAAAGGACACTGTCTGCTCCTATCTCTCTGGAAAGATCTACTGCATCTTTAAAAATCTTTACTGTCTCTTTCCTTATATTTGCCTCACTGGTGGAAAAAGCTCCATATTTCCATTTCCTGTCACTCCAGCATTCAACAGCAAGATTAGAGACTTTAAGGCCATAGTTATCCAGTTTCTTTACCAGCTTGTCCGGATCGTCCGGCATGGGAGGGAATGGATAAAATACAAATAGACCTGTAAGTCCGTCTATTCCTGACATCACTTCCAGCTGCTGGTCCACAGTCATCTCCCCGAAATACCCTCCAGGAACATATCTTTCCCCATATGTCCCCAGACACCACAGATGCGCATCTACATTAAGTCTCATAATTCTTTCCTTTCATCTCTGTTTTTTTCAAGTATATATCCCTGTACTTAATTACTCAGCTTACCGCCTTCACAAACTCCTTAGCAGCCCCCGAGGCATCATCGGCATATATCTCTATGCCATAGCGGTCGGCAA
>CAYZJW010000144.1:0-3313 GCA_964478985.1 uncultured Actinomycetota bacterium | reverse complement strand
GGCGATGAAGCTCTGGTGGAAAAGGGTACGGTTGTAATAGGTACGGTAAAGGGAGATCTCCATGATATAGGCAAGAACCTGGTAATAACCATGGCAGAGGGCCAGGGCTTTCATGTGGTGGACTTAGGAATAGATGTAGATTACCAAAAATTTGTGGATGCAGTCAAAGAGCATAAACCCCAGATAGTAGCCTTCTCCGGACTACTTACAACCACCCTTGCCAATATTCCCGAGCATATAAAGGCCTTAGAAGATGCAGGGGTAAGGTCTGAGATAAAGCTTGCCGTAGGCGGAGCCCCGGTTACCCGCGACTTTGCCGACAGGTACGGCATTGAGATATATGCTGACGATGCTTCAGGAGCAGCCAAGGAGTTTTTAAAGGTGATAAGCTGATATATTTGATTAGGGCACAATATGCAGGATAGGATGACATCATCAAGGGAGAGGGTCCTTAGCGCTTGTCTTAGAAAAGGATATGACAGGATCCCTATAAAGCATGAAGGTACTCCCGAAATAAACCAGATGATAAAGGACCATTTTGGGCTGAAAAATGATGAGCAGATGCTGCTGGTCCTTGGAGATGATTTCAGGTATGTAGAACCGCCTTATACCGGACCAGAACTGAAGACTTTTCCCGATGGTAGCATGGAAGGATATTTCGGGGAAAGATATAAATATGTCCAGTTTGAAGGCGGAAGGTACCCGGAACCGGTCTATCAGCCCTTTGCAGGGATAAGACAGTTAAAGGACCTGGACATCTCACATTTTCCTAAATCAGAATGGTTTGATTATTCACAGGTCCAAAAAGATGCCAGAACCTTAAGGGATAATGGCTTTGCCGTATGCATAGGTACTGCAGGAGATATGGACTTTATAAACGGGATATCAAGGGCCAGGGGAATGGAAGAAGTGCTCATGGACCTTATGGATGATAATCCTGTTTTCTTAAAGATAATGGAAGCAAGGTTTGAGTTCTATTACGGCCTCCAGGAAAATATCCTTAGGGAGGCCGGGGGGCTTATAGATTTTGCCCATGCCGGCGAAGATCTGGGAAACCAGAGGGGCCCTATGATAAGCCTGGAAGTATTTGAAAGGCATTTTGCGCCAAAATATAAAAAATATTTTGATATGGTGCACAGTTATGGGGCCAGGACCATGATGCATATGTGCGGTACTATCTGGCCCTTTCTTGAACGCCTAATTGAGATAGGGCTTGATGTCTATGATGTGGTACAGCCTACTACACCAGAAAATGATATCGGGGAACTCAAAAAAAGGTTTGGCAACAGGATAATATTCCAGGGCAGCATGGATGTCCAAAATGAGCTTGCCTGGGGAACTGATGAAGATGTCAGAAGCCAGGTAAAAAGAAGGCTGGGACTTTTCCCGGAAGGAGGCCTTATACTGGGACCATCCCATGCAGTGCAGCCTGGCTCTCCCCTGGAGAATATCCTGGCCATGTACAGGGAGGCGGGGAGCCTGATGGAGGATATCCCTGGATGGATATATGACATCAAGGGTACTGAAGATACAGGGCTTAATATGTCTAAACTGTTTTAACAATAAGAAGACCTATAAAATCTAGGAAAGGAAATGAAAATGAAACTTAATGTAGATGCACATCTGTGGTGCCTGGGCACCTATGGCGAAAGATATGTACCGGGAGGATACTTCGAGGACATGACAGCAGACCAGCAGCTGGAGATAATGTCAAAGATAGAAGGACTTACGGGGCTTTTTACTTTCTATCCCACAGCACCCCTTCCGGAAGACCCGGATAAATTAGTAGCCAAACTGGCTGATTTCGGCCTCAAGGTATCAAATATCGCCGTTGAATGCTGGTCTGACAGGAAGTGGAGGCACGGAGCTTTTGCCACCAATGAAGCTAATATAAGGAAAGAAGCGGTAAAGCTTTTTAAGGAATCAATTGATTTTGCCAAGGCAGTAAAAGCCGACAGCGTGCTCCTGTGGCCGGCCCATGACGGACTGGATTATCCCTTCCAGGTAAACTATTATGACGGCTGGAAGAATATGGTTGAGACGGTCAGGGAGATCTGTGAATATGACCCCAAGATAAAGATCGCCCTTGAAGCCAAGTCAAAAGACCCCAGGCAGAAGCAGTATATAAGGGATACCGGAAAAGCCCTGGCCCTTATAAATGATGTAGGGATGCCCAATCTGGGAGCAGCCATCGATGTGGGCCATGCCCTTATGGCTGGAGAGAACCTGGGGGAATCAGTAGCGCTTCTGGATGTCCATGACAAGCTTTACCAGGTCCACCTCAATGAAAACTATAAAGATGCGGACCCGGATATGATATTCGGTACCATAAACTTCTGGGAACTCCTGGAGTTTTACTATTATATGAATAAGACTGATTATGAGGGCTGGCAGGCAATTGATATCATTGCCCCCCGTGATGACAGGGAAAATTCGCTTAAGCTGGGCATAAAGATGGTCTGGAAATTACAGGAGCTGGCAGAAAAGCTTAAAAAGCACGAAAAAGAGATAGACGAAAATATGAAGGGCTATAAGTTTGCCGACAATATGGATATGATAACTGACCTTATATTTTAAAAGCTGGTTCATCGAAAAACCCAAAGGAGGAGATATGCAGAGAGTAGGATTTACTTTTAAGATAAAACCTGAGCTTAAGGCAGAGTATAAAAAAGCCCATGACGAGATATGGCCGGAGATGGCTAAAGCCATTAATGACTACGGAATGCATAATTATTCCATATACTTTAAGCCTGACGGCACCCTTTTTGCCTATCTGGAAGTTGACGGAGACTTTAACCAGGCTATGGAAGAGTTCGGAAAGACTGATGTCAACAAAAGGTGGCAGGAGCATATGGATAAATATTTTGTGAAGGAAGACAGTTCCATCCTGGGACCGGAAGTAGAAGTACTGGAAGAAGTATTCCATCTGGACTAAAAGCTATTAAACTGATAAACCGCTGAAAGGAGAATATGAACTCACGTGAAAAATTCCTGTCTGCCATGCGCATGGAAGGTGCAGATCACACCGGGGTAGAAGTCCCCAAAGTTGAATTCGGCTACTGGGCAGGCACCATAAGAAGATGGGCCGGTGAGGGCCTTAAAATAGTACAGCCGGTACCGGATGACATATCAGACGGCATAGCCATAATGGCCAATAGAAATATATATGCCGATATGGAAAAAGCAGGCGATGTCAATGTAGGACCTGTATTTGGCCTGGACCAGTATCTAACCAAGTTTCCCGTAGACTATAGCCCCGGCTTTGACAAAGAAATAATAAAGACTACAGATACCCATATAATATACAAGGACT
>CAYZJW010000143.1:0-3338 GCA_964478985.1 uncultured Actinomycetota bacterium | reverse complement strand
TATGACCGGATATCAGCTGCAGGTAAACAGCGATTTTATGGAGACTATCGTGCAGCATAAAGAACATGTTTCGGAAGTATATTTTACATGGTCGGACTTTGCAAACGGAAGGAACAGGACTACTGATTCTCCGGACTTTACCCCCTGGGAAGCGCAGGAGAAACAGATAAAAGACCTTGCCTTCCTGTCGGATAACGGGATAAAACTGAGCCTGCTGCTGAATAGTAATTGCTATGGAAAGTACAGCCTTTCCAAACAGCTATTCAGCCGCATAGATGAATCAGTAGGCTATTTAAGCAAAAGATTCGGTCTGCAGGCTGTGACCACCACTTCACCGGTAATAGCCGGATTCGTGAGAGAACATTATAAGGATATAGAATTGCGCGCTTCCATAAATATGAGTATAGGGACCATCATGGGAATGGAGTATATCAGCGATTATTTTGACGGCTTCTACATGCAGCGGGAACAAAACCGCAATAAGAAGCAGATAGAAAAACTTAAAAACTGGTGTGACAGCCATGGGAAGAAACTTTATTTGCTGGCAAACAGCGGCTGCCTGAATAACTGCTCGGCTCATATCTTTCATGACAATCTGGTTGCCCATGAAGGTGAGATGATGCAGATGGACAATGCAGCAGTTTTTGAAGGGATATGCTGGAAGTATCTTAAAGAAAAAGACAGGTGGGTATCATTCTTAAAAGACACAAGCTTTATAAGGCCGGAGGAAATACACCAATACGAAAAATGGTTTGATATAGCCAAGCTGGCCACCAGGGTGCATGCCCATCCTGAAAAAGTCCTGGAAAGTTATGTAAATGAAAGCCATAGCGGAAGCATACTGGACCTATGCGAGCCCGATCATTCAGGGCTTTTATATCCCTATCTTATAGAGAACCGGAAGCTGCCGGAAGATTTTAACCAGAGGCAGCTTAACTGTGATAAGAACTGTGAGCAGTGCGGCTACTGCAGTAATGCACTGGATAATGCACTTGTCAATCTGGATGTATGCTTAAATTGTTTATAAAAAAAGGTGATCATAAATGCTGGATAAAGAATTAATAAGGAAAGTAGCTTTAAGCTCGGGAGCGGATGATGTGGGGTTTGGAGACCTGGAGCTTTTTGATGATGCTCCCCCTGATATGGACCCCAGATATATATTTCCCCGGGCAAAATCCATAATCGGGATGCTCTTCAGGATACCCAGGGGTGTCCAGAGAGGTATCGAAGAAGGGACGCAGTTTGGCCAGTATCCATCACTGGCATATGGCAATATCAATGAGATATTTGCACCTGTAGTCCTGTATGAAGTTGGTAAGCTGATCGAAGACCACGGATATGAAGCAGTGGTTTACCGTAATACAGGCGGCAGGGGTCCCGTATCTGATATGACGGGCGAGAAAGGCAGCACCCTTACACCGGAAGAACAGATCGAAATTGATGCCGAGATAGACACCGATAAGCAAAGGTCATCCAAAAAAACTCCGCTTCACAGGAATGTCAGATCTACCAGGCCGGTATCACCGGAAAACCGGGCTCCCGACCTGCAGTTTCATTTCAGGATCGCTGGTGTCATATGCGGCCTGGGAGAGATCGGATGGAGCAAGATGTTTTTGTCTCCAAAATTCGGACCCATGGTGAGATTTGCATACATCCTGACAGATGCTCCCCTGGAGCCTGACCCCATGTATGACGGAGAACCCCTATGCAAGAGGTGTATGGCCTGCGCCAGGGAATGTCCCGGCAATTGTATCAGCACAGATACTACAAAGAGCAATAAGATAAATATTGGAGGAAAGCTTATTGAATGGGGCGAGATCGATACCTGGAAATGTTTTGTATATTATACATTTCCCGGAAGAAAACATGATCCTTTTATACCGACAGAAGTATTTGAAGAAAATAAAGACGGCAAACTGGCAATACTGGAAAAAGAAGGTGTAAAATCGGGCGAGGAAGAGACCCTGAATGTATACAGGACCCTTGAAGGCTATTTCCCCACATGGATGGGATACAATATGGCCAAGTGCGGGGGCTGCATAGGCGCCTGTGTCAATATGCTGGAGAAAAAAGGGTGCCTGAAAGATAAGTTCAATGAACCTTTCAGGACCACCAGGAAAAGATGGGAAATAGACAGGTAAAGTGAAAATATTATGATAAACAGTGAATACATAAAAAGCATGGCTTTTGAATATGGGGCAGACCTGGCAGGTATCGGGGATATCGACCTTTATGAGGGGTCCCACCCCAGACAGGATCCCCGGCAGATCTGCCCTACCGCCAGGTGCATCATCGGTTTTGCCTTCAGGATACCGAAGGGAATCATAGAATCTATGCAGAACGGGAGCCAGGTATATAATTATACCCTTATGGGAGTAAAGGCGAATGCCGAGGAAAAGACCATGATATTTCTCATGAGGATGGCGCGTATTATTGAAAATGAAGGGTATGAAGCATGCCTGCAGAGGACATCTCCGAATATTCGTGTCAGGGATGATCATGGTACGAATCCGGAAGTAAGCGTATCTTACCGGCTGAGTAAGTCGGTCTCTGTTGACGGCAAAAGGCCGGAACCTGAAGTTCTGCTGGATTTTGATAAGGCAGGCGCCATATGCGGTATGGGTACCCTGGGCTGGCGGGGCAATCTGCTGACAACTCAGTTCGGCCCCATGCAGAGGCTTGCCTTTATTGTGACCAATGCGCCGCTTGAACCGGATCCGCTGCTGGAAAGACCCATATGCGATAACTGCGGGCTCTGCTCCGAAGCCTGCCCCGGACACACTATATCATATTTAGTTGACGGCAGCCGGTATGATAAATGGAGCTGCAGCGTATATTACCGCGGTGCGCACCGGTCTAACCCCCTGATGCATGACGGGATCTTAAAAGACCATCCTGAAAGGGAAAAGATATTGAACGGGGATAAAAAGTTCTCACCGGAAGAAGCAAAGAGCATCTATGGTGAACTGGATTTCCTGCCCCCTACGCAGTATGGGTATGTACCATGCCTATGCGGCAAGAAATGTGATACGGAATGTTACCGGCATCTTATAGAGGCGGGACGGATAAAGCCAATGAAAAACAATTACAGGGTAAAGATATGAATGAAATAAAACAGGAAATAATCGATTATGCAAAGATGCGGGGCGCGGACCTGGTAGGATTTTCATCCATAGACCGGTTTAAGCACCTGCCCCGGCAGAAAAACCCTCTTACCATATTACCGGAAGCCAAAACCGTTATCGGCCTGGGATTCCGGGTACTGAGGGGCATGTTAAGAGGTATAGAGGAGGGATCCACTTTTTACCACTATACTACACTGGGGATCGAGCTGCTTG
>CAYZJW010000142.1:0-3448 GCA_964478985.1 uncultured Actinomycetota bacterium | reverse complement strand
CTATGGAGGCGGTGCCGGAGGTTATAAGGTTTACCATCCTTTCCACCAGGTGATAGGTCTTTCCCGAGCCGGCCCCTGCCTCTACGAAGAAACTGGTATCCAGCTCATCTCTTATCTTGTCCCTTGCCTGCCTGTCCTTTAAGTCTGTCATCTATAATCTTTAAGCTGTCTCCATTTTGATAGTATCTGGTTCCGGGGATCTTTTATCTTTTCCTTCAAGTACTTCTTGTCCAGGTCGTCTCCGTATATATCGGTATCATCTATATAGGGAGGATTTTCCTCATCCGATACTATAAAGAGCCCTGATGATATAAGGTCGAGCACCAGGTTAAGCCCCTCCTGCCATCTCTCCTTCTCTCCGGGATCCCGTTTAAATACCAGGCCCTTTCCCGAACTCCTTCCCCTACCGGTGGGAAGGAGGTATCCGCAAATGCTGACCCTGCATCCCATAACTTTCTCAAGCACCATGGCATACAGTATATGCTGCAGCTGCCTTCCCCCGGCTATATAGCCGTCAGCATCAAAAAGATAGGCGCTCCCCGTCTTGTAGTCCCATACATGGTAATTTCCTTCACTGTCCCTGTCCACCCTGTCGATCTTTCCCTTGAGCCTTATTATCCCTGAGCCGGTATCAACTTCCGCCGGCCGGCTGCCTTCATAGCCGAAGGCATACTCGGCATGAAGCGTCTCTGCCAGCTGGCTGTCAAGCTCCATAAATACTTCCAGGTCTTTTTTCAGCCGGGCCGCTTCATTTTCATAGACCGCCCTTCCGGGTACCGGCACTTCAAGCCTGTATTTTTTTAAGACCCTCTCAAGTATGAGGTATATATCTTCTTTATCCCCTTTTGCCTTTACGGCGGCATAGCTCTGGAAGACTTCATGCAGGAGGCTTCCCCTCCGGGCTGCATCCAGCCACCTGAAGGGATCCTTTGTAACTTCTTCCGGCCTGTATGCTCCCAGCACATACTGCAGGAAAAACTGCCAGGGGCAGTGGGCATAGCTTTCCAGGGCTGTGCAGGAAAGCACCATATCCTTATTATCCCTGGGGTCAAGTCCGGGCTGGCTGCCTATATAGCCGTCATATCCGGTAAGGAGGCTTTCCTGCCTGGCAGCCATGGCAATGCTTCCCTGCCTGAGGCAGGGATAAATACTGAACACCGCTTTGGTCCCGTCCCTTAAGGTCCTGCCGCCGGTAAGCCTGTTTATCCACCAGCCTGACTGGTCCGTTATATGGGGTGATGAGAAGCCCTCCGGCCTTCCGATACCTTTTAGCATATGCTCATAGTCAATGGAGCTGTCAGTGTTTTTCAGCCTGTATGCCTGGAGGTATACCGAGGAGGGAAAAAGGCTCCGGTCATCCTTTATATCATAGGCAGAGTAGCTTATAGTGACATTGCCTCTTAAGCCAGCCATCATGAGATTTAAGTCATACAGCTTCTCCCTGAGCCTTTCTTCGGAAAGGATAAGCTCCCTGCCCATACTTTTCCTTTCCTCATCCAGGAGGATGGGATCCTGAGCCGCTGTGCCGGGGAACCTGCGGCTGTCAAACCCTATGATATATGTATTTTTCCTGCCTGACACCCCGCCGGAGGCAATACCTGAGACCAGAAGCTTACCCGGTTCCGGCGATGCTTTCCTGTAAGGGACTTTTGATATTATATCCATCACCCTCCTGGCTGCTTCCTCCAGCGGCATCATCCCTTCCGATATCCTGGATAATGACTCCAGCCTTTCCCTTAGAGCCGTGATATACCCGGCATCCTCCCTGCCGGCAGCCTTTATGAATTTATCCAGAAACTCCCCGCAGGCAGAAGAGAGCCGGGAAAATATTATATCCCCCGGTCCGATACCGGCAAATATATCCAGAAGCTCCGCAGACAGTTTTTTCAGGGCCAGCAGGTCTTCCAGCTTCTGCATGTACCTGTCACCGTCTTTTTTCCTTAATTTATCTATAGCGGCTTCCAGCACCGGCATATAGCGCTCCCTTCCCCATCCTATATTGGAGGTCCTTAAGATGTGGGCCAGGCGGGAGCCCCGGTTTTCGGGGGTCTTTATAAGGTTTTGTTTCAAAAGGCGCCTTAAATGGATCTCGGCAAAATCATCCATTAGCCATAATATGATGCCCTTGAGTGCCTTTCCCGGTCCTGACAGGTCACCGGGGAGCCCTTCGGGAAAGGCTGCCGCTATGCCCAGCTTTTGAAGACTATTGTATATGACAGAGAGATAGGGATCGCTCCCCGTATATATAAGTTCTACCGTATCCAGCGGTATCTTTTCTTTTACTATCCTTCCCACTATCTCATTTACCTCATTCTGGTATGAAGCGGCTGCAAATAGCTCTATCCCCGTCTCCGTGCATCCTGCCGGCATGCTTTCTATATCAAAAAGCCAGCAAAAGCATGATAACTGCCGTCCGCTTCCCGCGTTTTTCCACCTGTTTTCCGGTTCCGGGATGCCGTGGATCTTTTCCCCCTCTATTATTACAGGATCATTGCCGGAAATGGCATTTAAAAACTTTCTTTCCAGATAAGTATTTGCATAACGGGAAAAGACAATATATTTCGCATCATTTTTTTCTGCCTTCCCTGACTTAAGGATATCCATTGCCATGTTTATAGTACGGGGATAGTCTGCCAGGCCCTTCTGTATCAGGATATCTTCATATTGGCGGTATATAAGTTTCAGGTCCCGGCCTTTCCGGGGATCTATAAAATGCTCCGGTTCCAGGTCTTCCGGGGTGATTCCTGACATCTTAAGCTCGGTTATCATGCAGGTTATAGCTTCTATTATGCCTGTGTTTATGATATTTTTCTTAAAATATGAGAGTTCTCCCTCCAGGGCAAGCCCGGCAAATACTCCGTCTATTATAATATTGGATTCAATTTGGGATATATGCTTTATGTCTCTTTTTATGATCTCTGCCCGGGCGATGTTTTCTGCAAGCATCTGCACTGTGGCCGGCCTCATGTTTATCCAGCCGCTGCTCTGGCTGGTAAGATGCTGCAGTATCTGCTGGCCCGCATGCAGGCAGGGGACGATGAGTATCTTTTCCTGCAGCCTGTATTTTTTTATGAGATCTATCAGGCCGGATATTGAATGATTCTGCATCAATCTTAATAATGTATATAAATGAATATAGTTTCAAGAGATATTATAGCAGATTGAAGTACTTTTTTAGATCAAATATCAGGAATTTTGGATTATTATTTACATAATAATAGTATCTTTAATTACTATTTATTAATTATATTATTTGTATTATCTTGTAATAATTATCAACATTCTATATTTGGAAAATGAACAACGAAAAAACCACCTATTTTCTTGTAGATGAGTCAGGAGACCCAATTTTCTTTGATAAATATGGTTCTAATATTGTAGGAAAGAAAGGATGTTCTAAAATATTGATCTTAGGTTTAATTAAAACCTTCAATCCTGTTATTATCAG
>CAYZJW010000141.1:0-3463 GCA_964478985.1 uncultured Actinomycetota bacterium | reverse complement strand
CTGCTATGGCAGCTATTTTTCCCGAAAGTACCTTTCTCCTGTCTGTCATCTTTATATTCATGAACCTGTCCATCAGGTCATGGGCCACTGCTCCCGAGGAAGCAACTATGAGTCCGCTGACCGTTCCCAGTACGGTGGCGAATGCTATGGCAGATATGATGGCAAATAAAGCTATGCCGAAAGACCTTGCCAGAAGCGGTGCTGACATATTATTGTTGGTTATATCCACCACGCCTCCGGTCATGGCTCCCAGGCCGATAAACAGGGTAAGTATATAGAAAAAGCCGATCACGGCTATGGCCACTATGGTAGACTTACGGGCACATGCCGGTGTAGGCACAGTATAGTACCTTATTAGTATATGGGGAAGTGCTGCCGTCCCGAAGAAAAGGGCCAGCATAAGCGAGGCAAAGTCGATCTTGTCTGTAGCTGTCGCTCCCCTGTCAGAGTCTACTTTGAATACCAGCCCTGGGCGGAGGACCTCCCTTCCCGGTGTCGGATCCTGATAGTATACGGTTATGCTGTCGCCGGCATCATCTATTACCTCTTTTTCCCATCTTATTACCGTGCTTTCCTTTATGGTGGAAAAGAAGCTGAACATTCCTACAGGACCAGTCTCCACATCTTCCCGGCCCTCTATCCGGCTCATATGGCCCACCTGGTAGAAAAGTTCTTCATCTGCAGTGCCGCCGTTATAAAGGGTCTGCCCTTCGGCTGTCTGGGTAACTGTAAGAGTCTCTTCCAGGACTTCCTTCTCTTCATTATATTTCCATATTGATCCAAAACCTGAATTATCCTGGAGCTTTGCCAGAACAAGGCCTGGTTCCGGTTCCCACTGCTTTATTAGCTGGTATGAGCCGCTTTCTATGGCCAGTTGCCCATCCTCAGCATAAACTGCTTCAATGGTCTTAAAATCATGATAATCGGTCTGGCCGCCCTGGTCGGGAGAGGTGGAAAAACCTCGGGCCAGGATGGCTATTACCAGTATAAGTGAGAAAAATACCAGGAGCGCCCCTTTAATGAACTGCACATAGGTAGTGGATGCCATTCCGGCGGTGGCCACAATTATTATTACTATGGAGCCCACCATCAATACTCCCGCCCAGTGGGGAAGGCCAAGAAGCGGCGTTACCAGCGAACCTGCTCCCACCATCTGGGGGATGAGGTAGAACATGGATACAATAAGCGTAGATATGGCAGCTATTAACCTTATGCCCCTTGATCTGAACTTGGAATCAAGGGCGTCGGCAAATGTAAATTTGCCCAGCCGTTTCATAGGTTCGGCCACTACGAATAGAGCTACGATCCATCCGGCGAGATATCCTATGGAATAAAGAAACCCGTCATATCCGGCAACTGCAATTAATCCGCAAATACCCAGAAAAGATGCTGCCGACAGGTAATCCCCGGCAAAAGCTATACCATTTACAGACCAGTGTATGTTTCCCCCGGCGGCAAAATATCCCTCAGAAGACCTGGTCTTTCTGGCAAAATAGTATGATATGGCAAATACGGCGACCACAAAAGCGATAAATATTATGATAGCCCAGGGGGAAGGCATATATCTCATTGCCCGACCACCTTTTCCTGTTTTTCTTTATCCCGGTACTTTTTCTCCATCCTGCTGGCCAGGAAGTTGTAGACCAGGGCCATTATAAGGGCTAAGATTATAAGGGCAAAGCCGTATACAATAGCGAGATTCAGGCTTCCGATATCGATGCCCATAAGTTTTGGATCAGCTAAATTGATTATTATAAATCCACCGTAAACTACACAGTAAGCCAGAAACATCCACATCCCCAGCTTTATCTTGTATGGAATGGATTCATCTTTGTCCCATTTGCCTGCAGGATCTTTTGCCATAAGCACCCCTTCTATTAGAAAAACTAACCAATGATACAGCAAAGAGTTAAGAATTTAAAGGATTATTATGAAAACTTTCAATTATCTGCAGCATGGCCGTTTCTGCATCTCCGGGAAAGGTAAAGGCTTCTTTATTTGCGGCGCTCTTCCAGTATTTTCCCTATACGGGCCCGGTTGAACCTCTGCAGCATTATGCAGGGAAGATTGGCCAAAATAGCATAGGCTATCATTATTATTCCCACCCACCATATATTCCACAGGAAGAATAGGGGCACAGGGAT
Organism: uncultured Actinomycetota bacterium; assembly: GCA_964478985.1. Classification (GTDB taxonomy): domain Bacteria; phylum Actinomycetota; class Humimicrobiia; order Humimicrobiales; family Humimicrobiaceae; genus M55B120. The sequence goes on along the minus strand of CAYZJW010000141.1, from coordinate 1,319 downwards.
GATAGCAAGCCAGTGGGTAAGCTCTGCCCGTTTTGTCTCATAAAGGAAGGTCTCCATGTATCCGGCATCACTGCTCTGCAGTTTCTTCTTGGGGAAGCCCTTTTTGAACAGGCCGCCCCCATCAGGTATGACTTTCCTCCAGACTTTTATGCGCAGAGGCCTCTGGTAAAACATACCCTGTCTTTCCCAGGATCTTATCCTGAACCAGCGGATATCTTTTTTAAAAAAAGATAAAGGTATAAGAGTGCATAAATAGGAAACACCCAGGTGTATAAACAGCCATACAAATATATCCAGGAATATTATCCAGAAATGTGACAATCTAAAAACCGGCATTATCCCCGCCTGACCTTTAAGTCCTTATGTCCCTTTCTTTCCAGGTGACTTTCTTTTTAAAAAAAGTGATGATAAACGAATACAGGAATACTACTATGAAGAATGCCAGGGGAATAGGATAAAATATGGAAGCAAAAATGCTGAAACTGCCTACCCTGTATGACATCCAGTATATCTGGGCTGAGAAAGCGGCATAAAAAACTGCAGATATTATGACCAGCCGCATATCCATAGACGCCAGTCCTTCTGCCAGGGCATTGATAGGGAAAATAGCCCCGGCTATCCAGGCTATTACCATTATAAGGACAGGAATGGAAGTCGACCTGGCCCCGGAGCTGAAGCTTTTTGACCAGCCCCTTACCACATCCATAAACCCTCCGGGATACATCCTGAAATCAATGGCGCCTTTTCCCCCCATGCAGCTGACTTTTATTCCCTGCCTTATAAACTTCTTGCCCAGCTCTATGTCCTCCATGACCCTGCCCCTGATGCTTTTATGCCCTCCAATTTTTTTGTAATCATCCAAACTGCACAGGAGGCAGGGGCCGAAAGCACCAATAGGTCTTTTACTGAAAGGGGTAAATGCACCTATTCCGGCTATTAGTATTATATTGAAGAATAAGGAAAGGTTCTCATAAAGCCTTTTTATCCTGTGGTAGGGCTGGATGGATATCACACCTTTTTGCCTGTGTAAACAGTCTGCCATTCTCTCTATCCCGTCCTCTTCCAGTGAAGTATCGGCATCCAGGAAAAGAAGGTAAACGCCTTCAGCCTTCATGGCCCCGTTATGGCAGGCCCAGGATTTCCCTACCCATCCCCGGGGCAGGTCTTTGAGTCTTATGACCCTGGCGCCATGATCCTCTGCAATCCCGGGGGTGTTGTCTGCTGAGTCATCATCTACTACTATTATCTCTCCGGGTTTTATGGTCTGGGCTGCCAGGGAATCAAGGAGTTTGGGAAGATTTCTCTCCTCGTTCCTGGCA
>CAYZJW010000140.1:0-3573 GCA_964478985.1 uncultured Actinomycetota bacterium | reverse complement strand
GGCAGGTCTGCCGGTGTCCTGGAGGTGACAAGATTGCCGTCGACCACTACTTCCTTATCAAGATAATTGCCCCCGGCATTCTTAAGGTCGGTGGCAATAGCAATAAAGCCGGTGACATCTTTGCCCCTGCAGATATCAGCCTCCGCCAGCATCCAGCCCCCGTGGCATATGGCAGCTATTATTTTGCAGGCATCAAAAGCTTTCTTAACAAGGTCTACCATGGCCCTGTTTTGCCTCATCCTGTCCGGGGCAAATCCCCCGGGAATGATGATGGCCGCCGTTTCATCCAGGTCCGCCTGGTCAGGAGTTAGGTCTGATTCCATGGGAAGCCCGAATTTGCCCGTATAGGTCTTTTTCGCTTCAGGTCCCACCAGCTTCACATCATATCCGGCCTCAATAAACCTGTAGTACGGATATACCAGTTCTTCATCCCTGAAATTGTCCTCTATAAATACAATTATTTTGTTGCCCATTTTATCCTTCCTTTCCTGCCTTTTCTTATATCTTACAGCAATTTAGTTTATTATTTAATATCAGCCTAAAATTATGCTAATATATAATAGCACATATATATAAATTAATTCATGGGAGGATATGAAGCTTCTTGACCTGAGGGAGACATTTTCCAGGATCATATTCTGGTTCCAGAATATAAGGTATGTCACTAAAAAGCATCACATGATAGCAGTATTCATGCTGGTCTTTATCATTCTTATAATCTTTACTGCGGTGTTTGTCAGCCAGCAAAAAAGGCTGGAAAGGAAAGAAAATATCCTGAAGAGTTTCTATGAAGCTGGCAGTGAAGGGGATGAGAAAGATAATTTGCCTCTCATCCATGATGAACCTGCCCTTATAATTGTCCATATCTGCGGCGAAGTCAAAAATCCCGGCGTATATGAGATACAGGAAGGCAGCCGGGTTATAGACCTTATTGAAAAAGCGGGCGGAGCTACCGGGGCAGCATGTACCGATTCGCTTAACCTGGCCCGAAAGGCCATGGACGGCCAGAAGATATATATCCCCTCAAAAGAAGATGCTGAAGCGGGAATATTTGAAGGGCCGGCAGGAGAAGATAGCGGATACAGTCTTATCATAAATATAAATACGGCCTCGCAGGCCCAGCTGGAGAGCCTCCCCGGCATCGGTCCGGTGACTGCGGAAAAGATCATCCAGTACCGCAGCTCAAACGGCCCCTTTGCCCGGAAAGAAGATCTTCTGGATATAAGCGGCATCGGGCCCAAAAAATTCGAGGCCATAAAGGATCTCATAGATATATAGGGATAAGAAAAAAGGCGGAAGCATGATGTTTGCGTTATGAAAAAGGCTGTTAATGCTGCAGCGGGCAGGCATTATTATATAGCCTGGACAATATTATACGGTGCCGGTATTTATGGGGGCATAAAGGCATCCTGGCGGATCGTCATACCGGCATGCGCCTGCTATATGATAATCGTCCTTATGTTTCTACTCCTGGCAGGCTCATCGGTCTTCTATATCCGAAGCCGGGAAAGAAAATGGGATAAAGCCTCCCGGCCCGGGCCGGCACTTCTGGTAATAGTGCCTTCGGTCATCCTGTTTTTCTGCGGATATCTTATATCAGCCTCTCATCTGCCAGAAAGTTATGAATATGGTCCGGCTGTATTTCCGGAAGAGGTCAGGGTGCAGGGAAGGGTCGCGGACCATCCGGAGACATTTTTGGGGACCATGTATATGGATGTAGTTATCACCGGGTCAAGCTCCCCGGTACTGCAAAAAGGAGATATCATAAGGGTAATGGTCAAGGACCGGGAGGCCATAAACAGGGATGACATGGTGGAGGCCGGAGGAGAGCTCAGGCTGTCAGGCGCCGGCCTGGCGCTGAGGGCAGTGTATATAGAGGCGGTACCGGCGGGCCATAACGGCGGGTTAAGCGGTATGATATTCGGGCTCAGGCAGAGGACATACAGATGTATAAGCGGGGCATTCTCATATTATCTGGACAGCAGGCATGCAGCCCTGGCCCGGGCCCTCATACTGGGGGACAAAAGGGGACTTAAGGAAAGTACCTATGATATATTCAGGCAGAGCGGAACCGCCCACCTGCTGGCCATATCCGGCCTGCATATATCCTTTTTGGCCCTCACCATATATATGATACTCAAAAAAGAATTCACCGGATACATCCTTATAACGGTACTTGCCCTGGTGCTTGGAGCATACAACTTCCTGCTGGGGCCGGGCGCCAGCATCATGAGGGCTACTATCTGGGTACTGGGAACGGCTGCGGCTGACTCATGGCACCGGAGATTCAGGCGGGAATATGTGCTGTGCATCTCTTTTATGATTGTTTCCATATCAAATCCTTCCTTCCTGATGGAGGCTGGTTTCTGGCTGTCATTTGCCGCCATGGCAGGAATAGTCTTTGTATATCCTTCAGTCAAGAAGATCCTGACGGCATTTAAATTGCCTGAAAGAGTCCTGGACAACTATATAACTGCTTCCGTATTTATGACTGTTTCTATACAGCTGGCATGCGGCCCGCTGCTTCTACATTATTTCGGAAGCCTTCCCCTTATATCTCCAATATCGAACCTGGTGGTCCTGCCCTTTTTCTATATGCTTATATTGATCCTGTTCCTGGCCTCGGCACTGTGCATAATATGGCCTCCTGCCGGCGGGGCAGCGCTGAGGCTGGTGCCTGCTGCAGCAAGGCCGGTACTGGGTTTAGCAGGTTTTTTCTCCCGGAGCTTCTTTCCTTCCCTGGAGATGGAAAGCCCGGGAGAAACGGGGCTTTTCCTGTACTACCTTGCCATCCTTATAATCTTTTCCGTTATCAAAATAATATCGGCCAAAAGAATTGATTTTTAGTTTTAAGTAGTAGAGAATAAAAAAGCATATTAAACACAAGGGGACCTGATGAAAAACGGCAAGGGGACATTAAAAAAAGCATACCTCTACATCAGCAGGAACGAGCATGCCCTGAAAGAAAAAATAGGGGAGATAAGGGATTATATGAGCAGTGGTGCCGGGTCTGCAATAGATCTAAAGGTATTTGATACTGCCGACCGCCAGTCCCTGGAGGAGCTTGAAGCCTTTGTATCCTCGCCCTCACTCTTTTCAGAGCAAAAGGCGGTCATACTGGAGCATATAGAAAAAGCTCCGGCAGGCTTCCAGAAGATGGCTGCAGAAAAGATATCCCGGGACGACGGCGCTGATACCACCTTCATATTCACTGCCCCCGGCGAAAAGATAAACAAAGCGCTTATGGATGCTGTAAGGCAAAAGGGTGTTATAAGGAGCATAAAGCCTCCATCATCGGCGGACCTGCTTAAATGGCTTGACAAAAGGTCAAAGGGGGACGGGATAGGATTTACCGAAGATGCCAGGCATCTCCTGGTAGAAAATGTAAACCTGGATATAAACCTGTTAAAAAATGAATACAGGAAACTGTCTGATTATATCAGTTCGGAAAAGGAGAAGATCATAGATGCCGGCACCGTAAAAGCTCTGGTGAGCAGGGTCTATTCCATGAAGATATTCGACCTGGTGGATTTTTTGGGGGAAAGGGACAAAAACAGATGCCTGGAAGCCCTG
>CAYZJW010000139.1:0-3615 GCA_964478985.1 uncultured Actinomycetota bacterium | reverse complement strand
CCTGGCTTTCCTTATCTGCCAGCGCCTGCCTTATCAATGCCCTTCTGCCGCATCCCGCCGGCAGCACAGATGCAGCAAGGAATAAAATCACCGCTGCCAGGATAAATATACGGTAAGAAATCTTTTTACCAGACATCTCTTCCCTTCTATACTCTTAAAAATTAGACAGGATTAATATTACAACAGTTTAAGATATCTTTAAAGTATATTATTCAAAAATTATCAAATATTACAATTTTCAGCCTGCAATAATATTTGATGAAAGCCCTTTCACTAAAATCCTTATCAGGAGTTATTAATTATAAATACATTAATATAATTGTTGTAATTATAATTTATTAATTTATAATATATATAATAATTATTATATTTATTTTATTATGAATAAGATATATAAAAAACTTATAGAAAAAATTACAGGATTCACCCTGGTGGAGCTTATAGTAGCGATAAGCGTGATGAGCGTCCTTTCAGGAGTGGCCATACCCAGCTACATCACATTAAATAACAGGTCAAAAGAGTCAGGCACTGAAGCTGTCATGCGCAATACTGCAACTGCTCTTGAGATATTCAGGATCGACAGTGACAGGTATCCGCTGACAGAAGAGGGCATTATATCGCTGGAGGAAAATGGGTATTTAAAAGAGGTGCCTGAAAACGACCTGTGGAAAAACCAGTTTGCCTATGTCTCAGAAGATGGATATTCCTATACTCTAAGAAGCTATGGAGTGGACGGTACGGAAAATACAGATGACGATATAGTCTTCAGCAACGGTACCATGATAGCCGACGGCGGTTATGGAAAGTCCGCAGTCAAAGCAAACTTCAGCAGGAATATGGTTGTAGGCCTTTCATTGGACGAAGGTTCAGGCTATACCGTAAGCTATGGCGATATAGAGGGCACGATCTCAGGCGCGGAATGGACAGACGGCTTTTCTGGTACGGCCCTTAAGTTCGGAAATATTAATGAGGACGGCCTTTACAGCTATGCCTCATTGCCTGACAGCGGATCTCTTGACCTGACCACAGAAGGGACTTTGCAGGCATGGATCAATATAGATTCAATAGAAAAGTTCAGCGGCATCATACATAAGGGCAATAAAAGGGATTTCTCTGACGAGGCCTATACCCTGCAGTTCTACAACAGGAAGCTTACCCTGGCCTTAAATAACGGGGAGGGTTTTCTGGACACCAATTACAGGTTTGAGACCGGAAAGTGGTATCACGTGGCAGGTACATGGGATAATGGCGGCATGTCATTATATGTAAACGGAGTAAAGGTCAACAGCACCGATAAGGCTGTTGCCGCAAATGTGACAGACGGTGACGTCCAGATCGGTGCCCAGCTCCAGGAGAAATATAACAGCAGCTATTCAAATTTTGGTTTTGTAGGCTCTATTGACGAAGTGCAGATATATGATAAATCCCTGTCACCTGAGGAATTACAGGAATATTACAGCCAGTATGATTAAAGAATCTACTGGTATTGCCCCGGCTTAAATCTTTTACAGAACCGGTCTATTACGCCGATCATCCTGCTATCCAGCCTGGACATGGCTTCAACCCTGATATCAGCGGGCACTTTCCGGTAGAAAGCCTCTGCTATGCCTCCGGTTATGCAGGCTATCGTATCGCTGTCTCCCCCGATCGAGACAGCTTTTCTTATTGCATCTTCAAAGCTTTCCGACTCAAGAAAAGCAGTTATCGCCTGGGGTACGCTTCCCTGGCAGGTCTCGTCAAACCGGTAGACATCCCTTATATCATCCAGCCTGCAGCTGAGCTCATAAGAGAAACTATCTTCTATATACTCCTTTATATGTTTCTTTGACATCCCTTTCCTGGCAAGATACACAGCCGACGCAGCCGCCCTGGCTCCTTTTATCCCTTCAGGGTGGTCATGAGTCACTGCCGCGCTTCTTTCTGCCTCTGCCAGCACATCCTCCATGCTCGAAAATGCAAATCCCACAGGGCTTACCCTCATGGCAGAGCCGTTTCCAAAACTGTTATACGGACCCATTACATCTGATCTTCCCCACTTATGGAACATGCCTCCATATCCCCTTCCGGGATATGACCTGTAGTATTTGCGGTAATATTCCGCATAATCTCCAGAATTAAGTATGCAGTCTGCAGTTGCCACAGTAAGAACTGTATCATCGGTAAAATCAGAATATCTGCTGAAAAGCGGAAAATCGGCAGTCTTTGTATTGTTAAATTCATAGACTGAGCCTATTATGTCTCCTGCAATTGCTCCAAGCATTAATATTTACCTGCCTTAATCCCAATATATTATTATTTAGCAAAGTAAAACATCCCGTGATCAAAATACAGTAACGCCCCTTCCGGAAAGCATCCTCCCACGATCACTATTGTCTTTATCAAAAATGATAATCGTCTTTCTGTCCTGCATCAAACCTGAATCCGCTGCCGCTTATAACTGCAAGACAAGCATCCGCCACATCAGCATCATACCTTATGCCCCTGCCTTTTTTTACCTCCTTTATTGCCAGGTCTATCCCCAGTGCCGGCCGGTAAGGCCTGTGCGAAGCCATGGCTTCGACCACATCTGCTACTGCGATTATACTTGCTCCCAGGCAAATATCTTTTTTCCCCAATCCTTTCGGATAACCGGAGCCGTCCAGCCTTTCGTGATGCTGCAGTACAGTTTGCGCCACTGAAACAGGAAAATCCATATTCCGGATAATGCCATAGCCGCCTTCCGGATGAGTCCTTATAAGGCTGAACTCGAGGTCTGTCAGTTTTCCCGGTTTTGTCAGTATGCTGGAGGGGATATGTATCTTGCCTATATCATGGATCATGGCTGACATATTTATCTCCTCCAGCTGTTCCCGGTCAAGTCCCAGCTTCTTTGCTATCTCAACTGCAAGATAGGCCACCCTTTTCTGGTGCCCCGCAGTATATGGGTCCCTCATCTCAGCGATCTTGCCGATGGTATCTATCACATCCCCCAGGTTTTTCTTAAGGGATAAATAACTTTTCTTGAGCTCATCTTCATATACCCTCCGGTCTGTTATATCCCTGAAATACCAGACTCTTCCATAATATCTCTTATCTGGCCCCAGCATGGGAGAAGAATACATATCCAGTATCCTGCTTTCTATCAGCTCAACCTCGTCCCGGCTTCTTTCATCTTTGTTAGCACAAAGATTTTCCATCTTTTCAAGAAACTTTTCCCTGTCGTCAACCTTATCAGCCATCATGTTTATTACCTTTAAAACAATACCGTTCTTAGCTGCCCGCCCAGGGATATCCCACATATCCAGAAACCTTTTATTATATGAAAGGACCTTGCCGTTATCGCTAACTACCAGGATACCGTCAATTGAAGATTCCATTTGGGTAGACAAAAGGACATTGGCAAACCTCATAGATTCTTCTGCATTCTTCCGTTCGGTGATAACGTCAAACAGGGCAACGAAATAACCCTTCTTGGGGCTGTAGGCCGATACCGAGAACCACATATCCATATTTTTGATGTATATCTCGAAAGTCCTGGGAATGCCTGTCTGCGCTACCCTGCCGTAGGTCTCCATTAGTTCAGGGTCGGTTTTATTTAATCCGGGGATCACTTCCGAAACCTTTTTGCCAACCACA
>CAYZJW010000138.1:0-3622 GCA_964478985.1 uncultured Actinomycetota bacterium | reverse complement strand
TATATATCACGCGATGAGCAGGTAAGACAGCTCAGAGAAACAGCCTATAAAAATATCAGCACCATTACCAGGAGCGGCCTTATTACCGGCAATTCTACCCTGCTTAACAGGGATGGATGGATATACTACCTCTGCCAGGCGGACAAATAAGCTTACGATCAATAACATATCCCGGTTCAATGCTTTTATTTTTGCATGCTAAAATTATATAATAAGTAAGTTTTAACAGCCGGAAGATTCCGGATCAAGCATCGGCAGCGACAGAAAGAGATACAGGATTGGATAACAGGGCAATAGGTGTATTGGATTCGGGAGTCGGCGGTCTTACTGTACTGAGGGAGATAATCAAACAGGTACCTGCTGAAAATACTGTTTATTTCGGCGATACAATGAGATTTCCCTATGGGCCCAAAGATCTGGAAGATGTTAAAGGATATGTGTCAAAAGCAGCAGAGTTTCTTCTGGAAAAAGATGTTAAGATGGTAGTTATCGCCTGTAATACGGGGTCAGTGGCTGCATTAGATTATTTAAAGTCGCATGTGGATCTGCCTGTTATAGGGGTCATCGAGCCAGGCGCCCGTACTGCAGTAAAAAATACCAGCAATAAAAGAGTGGGAGTGATAGCCACAAAGGGAACTGTTGATAGCAGGGCTTATGAAAAAGAGATGATGAAGATAGATCCCGGCATCAAGACATTTTCTGCAGCAGCTCCAGTCCTTATCGAGTATGTAGAGAACGGCCTGCTGGAAGGCGAGAAGCTTCAGCGGCAGATAAAAAGATATTTACTGCCTCTGCTGGAGCAAGAAATTGATGTGCTTGTGCTTGGCTGCACCCATTTTCCGCTTATTGAAAAACAGATCCTGAAGGTCAGCGGGGACAATATCAGGGTCATAAATTCTGCTATGGAGACTGCAAAGGACGTCCGGAGCCTTCTTATACAGCGTGATATGACTGCTGATGCAGGCAATAAGGCAAAAAGGCTGTTCTACGAGACGGCAGAGAAGAGCAATTTTTTTAAAACTGGACAGATGTTTTTGGGAAGAGAGATCAGGCAAATAATAAAGACCCGCCTGGATGTGTGACAGGCCGGGGAAAGGATGACATGTCTAAAAGACAGGATGGAAGAAAAAATACTGATATACGGGGGATAAAGATAACCAGGAAATATATCTCACATGCAGACGGGTCCGTTTTTATTGAGATGGGGAATACCAGGATAATATGTACGGCAACTTTTGAGGATAAGGTGCCCCCTTTTTTAAGGGGCAGGGGCAAAGGCTGGATAACCGCCGAATATGACATGATCCCGGGCTCCACGCCCCAGAGGATAATCAGGCCCCAGGCTTTGGGGCGGATAAACGGAAGGACCCATGAAATACAGAGGCTGATCGGCAGGTCGCTCAGGGCTGCTGTTGACCTTGAAAAGATCGGTGAGCGTACCATCTGGATAGACTGTGACGTGATAGAGGCAGACGGCGGCACCAGGACAGCAGCTATAACCGGCAGCTTTATTGCCCTTTTTGACTGTCTTCAGGGTATGATAGAAAATGGCCTGGTGGAAGAGATGCCCATTGAGAGTTTCGTAGCTGCAGTAAGCGTGGGAATAGTAGAAGGAGAAATAATGGTAGACCTGTGCTTTAAGGAAGATTCAGGCGCAGATGTGGATATGAATGTGGTAGCTAATTCAAAAGATAATCTTATAGAAGTACAATCTACAGCAGAGGGAGCGCTGTTTACCAAAGAAGAATTTGATGAGATGCTGGAAAAGGCAATGGCAGCAATATCAGGACTTATTGAAATACAGAAAACAGTACTAAGCCAGAAAATATAGAGGATAATATATGGATATTGTAATAGCTACAAAGAATACCGGGAAAATAGAAGAGATAAAAAGCTATAAAGCCTGTTCCTGTATAGACTGGTTTATTTATAGTGATTTTGGAAATTTCCCCGAAGTAGAGGAAACCGGAGACAGCTTTCTTGATAATGCCATAATCAAGGCAAAGGCAGTTTCAAGAGCCACAGGAAAAGCCGCACTTGCTGATGATTCGGGCCTTATAGTGGATGCACTGGGGGGAAGACCAGGTGTATATTCATCCAGGTATGCTGGACCTGGCGCTTCCGATAAGGCAAACAGGGACAAACTTCTGGCAGAGATAGAAGGCATAAAAGATATTTCCCGGAGGTCTGCCAGGTTTATATGCAGTATGGTCTTATGGGATGTGGATAATGGACTGGTTTTCAAGACCGAAGGGATCTGTGAAGGAGTAATAGGTTTTGAGGAGAAAGGCAGCGGCGGATTCGGATACGACTGTATTTTTATCCCTGCAGGCTATACTAAGACCATGGCGGAACTTGAAAGTGATGAGAAGAATACCATCAGCCACCGGGGTAAAGCACTCAGGGACTTCTGTGGTTTTATTGTAAAAAAATAGAATTATGTTATTATATCCTCTGCTCTATAAAGAGTACTTTTCGGGGTGTAGCGCAGCTTGGTTTAGCGCACCTGCTTTGGGAGCAGGGGGTCGGAGGTTCAAATCCTCTCACCCCGACCATTAGACAGTTTGACAGGTTAATAAAGATATGGTTTATCGGGGGAAACATGGTGGATCCATGTTTTGCCAGGATTTGAAAAGACGGACTGAGCCTTTGGCGAGGGAGTCTGCGTCTCCGCAGCGACCGAAGGGAGACGAAGGAACAAATCCTCTCACCCCGACCATTAGACAGTTTGACAGGTTAATAAAGATATGGTTTATCGGGGGAAACATGGTGGATCCATGTTTTGCCAGGCCAAACTTCTTTTCGAGCGGGAATAGCTCAGTTGGCTAGAGCGTCAGCCTTCCAAGCTGAGGGTCGCGGGTTCGAATCCCGTTTCCCGCTCCATCATTATTTCTTTTTTAACTTCTTATCACTGGATCTGTTATTTTTCATTATTACCAGGTAATATATGATGCCCGCAATCCCTCTTACCAGTATAAGCAGCAATATCCAGACAAGTTTTGCATTATCCCCGCCAATTGCAAAATCTTTTTCATCACGTCTTATGCAGTCTATCAGGGCTATTAACCAGAACACAAAAAGGGTTATTCCCATGATAAAGGCTGTAAGAATATAGAATATCCATACAATGAAGAATAAACTGTAAAATGAAATTAAAACTATGCCAAAAATACCCAGAAATGCTGCTTCAAAACCTCCCAAATTAAACCTCCCGGAACAGTAATGATAAATCTATATTTTAACTATAGGCAACAGATAAAACATTGCTATTTTCCATTTTAGACAGAAAGTATCCTATAATCAAATCATAGTGAAATAAATTATTGGATACCTCTTTTAATTACAGGTATATAACAATATTTCAATCCAAACCTGAGCTTGACTTCTATACAAAATTTCACTAAAGTATTACTCTGGCTTGAGTAGAGGTCAGGCAGGATCTTACTTTCATTGGTATTTTTTATGTTGATACAGGCTTGCGCCAGTAGCTCAGCTGGATAGAGCAACGGACTTCTAATCCGTAGGTCGGGGGTTCGAATCCCTCCTGGCGTGCCAGCTATGTAGATTTGATAGATCAGATACGGTATAGCTAAGCGGGCGGACATGCCGTTTGTGCATGTCT
>CAYZJW010000137.1:0-3694 GCA_964478985.1 uncultured Actinomycetota bacterium | reverse complement strand
CATAGTAAGTTTAAGATCCCCGTCATTAAATGAGATACGGTTTTCCTCGATATACGGTATGACACTGAAATCTCCAGTCATATTTTCTATAGCTTTTTCTATAAGGGCAGCATCTGTCTTTACTGTCTGGCTTTTGAAGTCCACGTGGCAGCCGTTTGACTCCAGAAGTTCCAGTATCTCTGTATCGGGCACATGGAATCCTATGTCGCTTAATATGTTCAGGCTGTTGTCATGGATCTTTTCCAGTTCATCCTCTTCCAGAAACCAGATCCTTCCGGATAGCTTCCCCATCATGTACCCCCTTTATATATTTTTGGGACCGGTCCCGCCAATTATATAATATCTATATCTGGCTTGTCAAACAATATATGCGCCTGGATTATCTGCATGCTCCTACGGATCCCCTGATCACTATCCTCGGCTTCATGGCCACTGTCCTGGATGAAGAATAAAGGCCGTTTATCTTGTTTATAAGAAGCCTTGCCGCTATCCTTCCCGCCTGCCTCTTGGGCTGGAAAGTGGTAGTAAGGCCGGGACGGAGTATCCGCGAAAAATCAAGGTCATCATTTCCGAAAACGGAGATATCTCCCGGTATCTCTATGCCGGATTCCCCGGCAGCCCGGTAAAGCCCATAAGCTATTATATCAGCCGTAAGCACGGCAGACGGCATGACTTTTCCCTTTCCGAAAAGCTTCATGCCTATGCTATAGCCGTCTTTTATGGAGGGCTGGCAGCCTATAATATTCCGCTCACCGGCATATAGGCCTTTTTCTTCCATATATGTCATGAAACCCCGGCAAAAATCGGAATTTTTGCGATTGATGTCAACAGGGGGATATATAAGGTAAATATTCCTGTGGCCGCAGCCAGACAGGTATAGGGCTGCATTATATGCTGTATCATACTGGGAAGAATATACTGAATCTATCTGCCGGTACCTGTCATGTTCAAGGTCCAGGGAGACACTGGGAATGCCTGCCTCTATTATAAGGTCGATATTTGCCGTATTTTTCTCCACTGCGGAAAATATTATGCCGTCCACTTTTTTACCTGCCATTATATGGATGGCATTTTTTTCCTTCACGAGATGGTTGAAGGTATTAATTATTATCATATTGTAGCCCGAATTATCCAGTACATCTCCGATGCCTTTTATTATCCTGGAATAAAACGGGTTTTCAACATCCGGTATTATGACCCCTATAAGGCCTGTTTTCCTGGTAGCCAGGCTTCTTGCCACCTGGTTGGGACTGTAATTAAGATCCTCAATAACTTTAAGTATCTTTTCCCTGGTGGCAGTTTTTATCCCCGGCTGGTCGTTTATGGCCCTGGAAACAGTAGACTTTGAGAAGCCTGTAAGTTCGGCTATTTTCCTTATATCCATCTATTCCTCTGTCAAATATATTCAGGCAGGAAAAGTATAAGGAATATTTTAACAGTTTAAAAGCAAAATGAAACCGGTCCCGGTCACATTTTTTCGTCTCCTTCTTCCAGCTGGTCCTGAGTCAATACTTCTATCTCTCCCAGCCACTTGACCCATACATAACCGGGCTCGCCTTCTGCGGCCAGCCTCAAGGGGTAGCCGTGGATCTCTGGAAATTCCATATCATTAAAATGATAGGCCACTATTATCCCTTCATTGGAAAATATTTCCTCAATAGGTATTGAACGGCTGTAGCCGCCGTCAAGACTGATGAATCTTGCCTCTGCAGCGTCCGGCTTCAGGCCTGCTGATCCCAGCAATTTCCTGACCTCCACGCCTGTCCAGTATCCTTCATCAGTAAAAAACCCGGGACAATCCAGGACTATGAATCTTCTGGTAGACTCCATGTCCTTTACCTGGTCGAATGTCAGGCTTAAGGGATTATCCACTGCACCTTTTATTTCAAGCCTGTAGCTGTTTATATTGACAGTGACAGGATTGCCGGTAACATGAAGGCCGTCTATCTCGGGATAGGCTCCGCCCAGGGCAGCTCCCCCCGGCAGCTGTTCCTGTTCTTCCTGCAGTTCCTCCAGCAGCTTGTCAAAATCAATGCCGCCATTTTCCCCATCCGCTTCATCTGCGGCTTCGTCTGACTTCTCCTCCTGGCCGGTATCTATTATATTCCCTCTTATATTACATCCCATGACAGTAGACAGTAAAAGCATCAAGGCCAGCAGCATTACTGCCAAAACGGCCAAATATCTCATTTTCACTTTGATCATCTCCTTTATACATATTATATTCAATGCAGCAAATGTTTTCTAATCCATAAGCATGCAGCTGGCCTGAAGACCAGAGGGGAGCCATTTTTTATTTTGTCTATTTTTAATATAATGTATGAAATGGTATAAAAATATATCAGGGAGGGAAACTACTATGGCTGAAAAGATGGACAAGGAAAACAAGACCTGTTACAAGTGCAATGAATGCGGTAATGTACTTTTTGAAGTGGATAATAAAAAGGGCAAAAAAGAACTTACCGACAAAAAGTTAGAAAAATATTTCTACTATGATGACCAGATGTATTATAAATGCCCCCATTGCGACACCAGCCATGAAGTAGAGTCTATAGTAGATAAAGGCCTCCTGAACAGGATAAAAGGTGTCCCGTTTGGCTAGAGCCGTCATCCTGCCGGCCAAGATCTATGATTTCTAAGGCTGGATCACGGCCACGATCAGCAATGTGGCCAAAGACTTCATACTGCAGGATATAGCTGTATCAGGACCAAGTCCGGTCATATATCAAGCGAATCCACCATGACCTTTATGGCTTTACCCTCTTTGAGGAGGTCTATTCCTTCATGGATCCTGTCAAGGGGTACTGTGTGGGTAACAAGTCTCCCGGCATCTATCTTTTCCGATTCCAGCACATCCACTGCAGGCTGGAAAGAGTTATTTGCCAGAAAAGTGCCCATGACCCTGAGCTCTTTTGTGATCATTTTTATCTGTTCAAAGCTGGAAACAGCACCGGTCTTTCCACCTATTACCAGTATCCTTCCGCCTTTCCGTACAATGTCTATGCCGCTGGCAAGCTGTGTCCCTACTGCATCTACCACTATATCGGCGCCTCTTGAAGTCTCTTTCATCACTTTTTTTTCCAGGTCCTGGCTTACGGGATCGATAATTATATCTGATCCGGCGGATACTGCGAAATCCCTCCGGAAGGACCAAGGCTCTGAGACTATTATCTTTGACAGGCCGGATGCCTTAAACATCTGTAAAAACAATATCCCAATAGGCCCTGACCCCATTATGACTGCGGTCTCCCCCGGCCTGGCATTCAGTTTATTGGTCCCGTTTATCACGCAGGCCAGGGGTTCAGCCATGACTGCTGACTCCGGCCGCACCCTTTCCGATATACGGTAGCATACCTTCTCAGTGGTCTTGACAAACTTTGCAAATGCCCCGTTTATAGCCACCCCCATTGCTTTGATATTTTCACAGAGATTCGGCATATTGGATCTGCAAAAATAACATTTTCCGCAGTAGTCATTGGGATTTACCACAACCCTGTCCCCCATGTCAAGCCCGGTCACATTCTTTCCTTTTCCGGCAATATGTCCAACCAGCTCATGCCCCAGTATTATTCCTGGTTCGATTACAAATGCAGGCGGTACTTTTACAATAGAGACGTCAGTACCGCATATGCTTACAGCTTCTACTTCGATCAATACATCGACCAGGCCTTTCCCAAGACGCCGGTGGGCGACT
>CAYZJW010000136.1:0-3760 GCA_964478985.1 uncultured Actinomycetota bacterium | reverse complement strand
GCATCCGAGTCGCTGTCGCTGTCCGCATCGGAATCCGCATCTGAATCGGCATCCGAATCGCTGTCAGAATCACTGTCGGAATCCGAGTCGCTGTCGCTGTCTGCATCTGAGTCGCTGTCAGAATCAGAGTCTGCGTCAGCATCAGAATCGGCATCTGCTGCAGTGCCGCTGCTGCAGTCAGCCCCAAGCACAATAGAGGCCGTGGCCGTACCGGCTGAATTTGTGGCAGTGACGGTCAGGGTATAGGTATCGCCTTCTTCAACGCCTACTTCCACTCTGCCGGTCCCGATGGCTTCTACATTGTCATCATCGGAAAATTCTATGGAAGGCGCCGGGGTGCCGGTAGAAATCGCCTCTACCCTGTAATAGCACATCCCGTCTTCCTCTGAAAAATCCGGACCGTCATAGACCTCCAGCTCCAGGGCGGGAGACTCTCCCCCAAATCCGCACTGAGCGCCCAGGCCCATCATGGAAAGCGCCAATACCGCTATAAGGAGAATAAGGAGTCTTCGTTTTTTCATTATAACCTCGCTGATTTCAAATATTGTTATCCAAAGACTATTATATCGTATTAACCTTTCTATAAAAATATCGTATTTAATTTTTTTATTTACTTGATTTCTTCCAGTTTCTTTAATATAAAATGGGGATAGATATTTTTGGAAAAGCTATATTCTTTTTAAGAGGAAAAGTAAAGGAAATATGATGAAGATATCATTCTACGGAGCTGCCAGGGAGGTAACCGGAAGCTGCACCCTTATTGAAGCATCGGGAAAGAAGTTCCTCATAGACTGCGGAATGCAGCAGGGGCAGGATGAAAAGGAAAGCCAGGCACTGCCTTTTGATGCTTCTGCCATCGATCTTGTCCTTCTGACCCATGCCCATATAGACCACAGCGGCAGGCTCCCCCTGCTGGTAAAGCAGGGTTTTAAAGGAAAAATATATACCATAGAGGCCACTCTGGACCTTCTTTCCATAATGCTCGAAGACAGCGCAAAGATCCAGGAGTCAGATGCCTTCCGGGAAAACAGGAAAAGAAAGAGAGCCGGCAAAGAAGAGATCGAACCCTTATACACAATGGAAGATGCGGAAAAGACACTGGGACATATCCAGCCCTTAAGCTACGATGTGATGACCGATATTAGTAAAGATATTGCCGTAAGGTTTGTGGATGCGGGCCATATACTGGGATCTGCCTCCATAGAGATATTCATAAAAGAGGGAAGCATAAGTAAAAAAATAGTTTTCTCCGGCGATATAGGAAACCTGGACCAGCCCATCATCAAGGACCCTCAATATATCTTTTCTGCCGACTACATAGTCATGGAAGCCACATATGGCGACAGGTCCCATATGAAACATGTGGATTTTACAGAGCAGCTGGCGGGTATAATAGACAAGACCCTTTCCCGTGGCGGCAATGTCATCATACCTTCCTTTGCCATAGGCAGGACCCAGGGCCTTCTGTATCTTATCAGGGAGATAAAGGAAAGAGGGCTGGTATCTATTCCCGGTTTCCCCGTCTATGTGGACAGCCCCATGGCATCCGAGGCAACCAGGCTTTATGATGATGACCTTCATATATATGGTGACAGCGAGACCAGGGACATCGTTGAAAACGGTATGAATCCACTGGATTTTCCCAACCTGGAGTTTACCGATTCCGTGCAAGATTCAAAATCCTTAAATTATGATCCTGTCCCCAAAGTCATAATATCCTCAAGCGGCATGTGCGAAGGTGGAAGGATAAAGCATCATTTAAAACACAATCTCTGGAAACAGGAAGCTTCAGTAGTATTCGTTGGTTTCCAGGCAAAGGGTACGCTGGGAAGGACCATACTTGAAGGCGCAGATAAAGTCACCATCTACGGAGAAGAGGTTAAGGCAGCGGCAGCCATCCATAATTTTACCGGGCTTTCCGCCCATGCCGATAAAGACGGGCTTATTGACTGGGTAAACCGCTTTAAGGAAAAACCGGAAAGGATATTTGTGATACATGTGGAGGAAGAAGTGAGTGAAGTCTTCCTGGACACCCTTCAAGGCCTGGGCTTTGATGCCGTTGCCCCGGAATACCGGCAGAGCTATGACCTTTCGGATGGCACCCTTATCTCAGGCGGAGAGTAAGCTCCAAGGGATTTAGAGTATATTAACAGCTGTCAGCCGGGCGGTCTATGATGCGGTCAAGCACCTTTATTTCCCTGTAAAGAAATACTCCCGAAAGCAGGGCTGATGAAAATACCGCAATGGGCCAGGCAGTAAACACCCCTATAATACCCATAAAAATGGGCAGTATATAGAATAGCGGTATCAAAAACAGGATATATGATGTATTTATTATGAGCGCCTGCCTGGATTTGCCGATAGCCTGGAAAAATGATCTTCCTATGATAAAAAATCCCCTGAACGGCAGGAGGGCGCACATTATCATGATCGGTATGATGCCGGTTGCAATAAGTTCCCGGTCATTTGAAAATACCGAAAGCAGCAGATCGGGGATTATAAGGATCAGTGCATAAATAGCCAGCAGCAATGTGATGACCCACATCACCGCCTCAAGCAGCACTGTTCTTACCCTGCGCAGTCTTTCCGCTCCATAATTGAAGCTGGTAATGGTAGCGAAACTAAAATTGATCCCGAATACCGGTCTTAAAGATATCAGTATTATGCGCTGGCCCACACCGGCAACAGCCAGGTATATCTCATTGCCGTATTTTAGTATAAGGCTGTTTAGCATTATAAATATTATACTGGAAGACAGCTGCTCCAAAAAGGATGGGAACCCTATCCTGATTATGTCTTTTATCAGATGGGGCTTGAAGATAAAATTCTTAAGCCTGGGCCTGAAAATGGTAGAAGCAAACTGGAAATACAGCACCACCATCAAAAACATTATAAACTGGCTTAAGGTTGTGGCCAGGGCTGCTCCCCTTACGCCCATATCAAGTATGAAAATAAATATATAATCCATGATTATATTCAGTGCCGCCCCTACAATTAGAGGATATATGGCAGCCCTTTCCATACCTTCGGCCCTTATGACCTGGCTGGATATAAATGACAGCGCAAAAAAGAAAAAACCTATGGCAAGTATGGAAAGATACTGGCTGGCATAAGTAAATACCACTTCGCCTGCACCGAATAATCCCAGGATCCTGTCCTTGAATATATATAATAGGATGACCATGGGGATGATTATCATAAGGTCCAGAAGATAGGCATTGCCCATGGTAAGCACTGCATCCCTGTCCCTGCCTGATCCAAGTGACCTGGATATTATGGATGCTGAGCCCACGCCGATCATGGTGGCCACTGAAAGGAATACCAGCATTATGGGCATGATCAGGGTAACCGCAGCAATAGCCAGGGGCCCCACGCCTTTGCCTACAAATATGGTATCCACCAGATTGTAGAGAGAAGCCACCACCATGCCTATTACGGTAGGCAGGGAAAACTTGAAAAGAAGTTTCCTCAGATTATCGTTTAGTATTCTATGCTTTTTGGAATCCATATAAACAATATACCCATTTCAGGTCAAAGTCCTCAACCTATAATGGGTATATGGAATTAAAAAATATATCAGGCTTTATTTATACTTTTTTGCCGCTTTCTTGATCCTTTCCTCAAGTTCTTCTTCGGTCTTTACTTTCGATATATCCAGGTCCATATCCATCAGGAGCCTGATGGCGCACCTTACCAGCATTGTATTTGCTATCTTATGCCCTCCCGATTTTTTGCATTCGATACCCAGGTTTTCCATATA
>CAYZJW010000135.1:0-3761 GCA_964478985.1 uncultured Actinomycetota bacterium | reverse complement strand
ACTGGCGGAGAGAGAGGGATTTGAACCCTCGAAGCAGCTTACGCCGCTTACACGCTTTCCAAGCGTGCGCCTTAAACCGCTCAGCCATCTCTCCGGCAGGATAGTATTATAACATAAGAAAGTAAAAATATTAGAGAATAAATCTCTGGAAAATATTTGTTTTTATTGCTATAAATAAGTTCTTCAATATTTTGCATTATTCTATATGGCTATTGGAGACAAAATGGAAAATAAAGCGGTAAGCAGTTTTAATATGGCAGGTGTTTCCTGTGAGGACCTGGTAAATGAATTCGGGAGCCCCCTTTATGTATATAATGCCCATACTTTCCGGGAAAGGTTTAACTCGCTTCAGGAAGCTTTTGATTACCCCAGTGTGAATATTTACTATGCATGTAAGTCAAATACCAATATAAATGTGATGAAGATCTTCAGGGAGCTGGGCAGCCGTGTAGACACCGTCTCCCCCGGAGAAATATATATTTCCCTTAAGGCAGGCTTTGGTCCTGAGGACCTGCTTTATACCCCCAGTAATCCGACCCTGGAAGAATTGAGATATGCCAGTGACAGGAATGTGATGGTTACCATCGGTTCGCTGGAGGTAATGAAGCAATATGCCAGCCTTGACGGGAGAAAAGACATATGTGTCAGGGTGAACCCGGATATCGGTTTCGGGCATCATGACCACTGCATAACCGGAGGGCCGGGATCAAAGTTCGGCATATATTTCAATCAGATGGATGAGGCTGCCGCCCTTGCCGGAAGCCTTGGGCTGGATATCAGGGGCTTACATGCCCATATTGGCTCAGGGATCTTAAAAGCAGACCAGTTTATAGAAGCTATGGATATGGTTCTAAAGAGCACGGGAGGCATCAGTAGTCTTGATTTTGTGGATTTTGGCGGCGGAATCGGGGTGCCCTATCATCCCGGAGAGGAGCCTTTTGACCTTAAGGCTTTCGGGATCAAGGCTTCAGGTTTTATGAAAGATTTTTCAGAGGGCTACGGGCGCCGGCTTGAATTCAATTTTGAGCCGGGAAAATACCTTACTGCAGAGGCAGGCTATCTGCTGGTCACGGCTACCAATAAGAAGGAGACGCCCTCATACCGTTTTGTAGGGACAGACAGCGGCTTTAACCATCTTATAAGGCCCATCCTTTACGGAAGCTACCATCATATATTAAACTGCTCAAATCCAGGCGGTGAACCGGAAGAAGTGCTTATTGCCGGAAATATTTGTGAATCAGGAGATCTTTTTACCATTGACTCCGGCGGCCCCCGGCCCAGAAACATGCCCCGGATAAGGATTGGGGATATACTGGCAATAACCAATGCCGGTTCTTATGGATTTTCTATGTCCTCAAACTATAATTCCAGGCCCAGGCCGGCAGAGGTCCTGGTGGAAAACGGCAGTGCCAGGCTGATAAGGAAAAGAGAGACCTTCGACGATCTTCTAAGAAATGTATTAAGCTGATAAGGCGCTTTCTTCCCCTGCGCTGATCTTTCTATTGATTATCCTTAATTCCCTTGCCAGGAATACTATTACCAGTATGACAGAAAGAAAATCCGTCAGGGGCCATGATATCCATACTCCCAGGAGGTCAAAGAACATGGGCATTATTATAACTGCGGGTATAAACAGTATCAGCTGACGCGCCAGGTTCAGTATGAGGGCAGGCCTTGCCCTTCCGATAGCCTGGAAAAATGCCCCGCCCAGTATGGGAAAACCCCAGAGAGGTGCCAGCAGGGCTATAAGCCGCAATGGAGTAATGCCGTTATTTATGATCTCAGGATCATCGGTAAAGATGCCTATGAGCACCTGGGGAAATGCCACCATGAATATGAATCCGGCAAAAGCTATGGCAGAAGTCCATATGAGGCCTTCCCTGAGAACCGCCTTTACCCTGCGGTAGTTTTCTGCCCCGTAGTTGAATCCCACAATGGGCGAGAAACCGTGGCTGATGCCTATAATAGGCATAAATATCAGATCGATGATCCTTATGCCTATCCCGGTTATGGTTATATACTGGTCTCCGCCGTATACCCTGACTACCTTGATAAATACCATAAAAAGCACGCTTCCTATTATCTCCAGTAAAAAAGAGGGGAATCCTATAACCAGGATCTCCCTTATTATGCCGAAGTCGGGACGTAAGACCTTGCGGTTAAAGCGATATACGCTCCCACCGTACCTGAAATAAAATATTATGAATATCATGCTGACAGCCTGGCTTATGACTGTGGCAATAGCTGCACCCCTTACACCCATGTCCAGCACAAAGATAAAGATAGGGTCCAGTATTATATTAAGCACAGCCCCTACAAGCATCACATACATGGACGCCCTGGGCTTGCCCTCAGCCCTTATAAGATTATTGCTGTTTATGGAAAGGGAGAAGAATATGAAGCCGAAAAGCATTATGGAAAGGTATTCTTCGGCATAGGGCAGGATATTGGCGGAAGCGCCCAGGAATACAAGTATGTCTTCCATAAAGAAGTAGAAACAGGCTATCAGTATTATATTAAAGACAATATTAATTATGAAGCTGTTGCCGGCGGCAATAAGCGCACGCTTCTCATCGCCCCTTCCCAGGGCCCGGGATATTATGGATGAGGCCCCGATACCGGTTAGCAGGGCGACGGCTATTATGAATATTAATATGGGCAGGACAACCGTAAGTCCGGCTATGGCGTCCGGGCCTACCCCGTTGCCCACAAAAATAGTATCGGCAAAGTTATAAAGGGCTGACACCAGCATACCCGTGACTGCGGGCAGGGAAAACTTGAAAAGGAGTTTTCTGAGGTCCTCGTTCAGTATCTGTTTTTTCTGTTTTTCCATTATCAGGTCCTGCTTTTTTATGAAGAAAATCGGCAACAAAAAAAGATATTAGTCTTTTAATTTTTTAAAGTCAAGGAGATAAGATATGTATCAGACTGGGGCTTTTTCTTCCTCCATACCTGCAGTCCTGCTTATGTATTTAAGCTCTATGACCACAAGTACAAGGGTTACTATAAATGAGAGAAAATCAGAGACCGGCCATGACAGGAACACACCGTTAAGGCCCAAATACAGAGGCAGGATAAATATTGCCGGAAGCAAAAAGATTATCTGCCTGGAGACATTTATTATAAGTGCCGGCAGGGGTTTGCCTATTGCCTGGAAAAGCATGCCTCCTACCACCAGGAATCCCAGCATGGGAAGAAGCATCACTATTATCCTCATAGGGACTATACCATTACTTATTACCTGTGTATTGTCTGTAAATATCCTGAAAAGCCAGCGGGGAAAGATCATGGCGGCAATAAACCCGGAAAAGGCTATGATGCTTGTCCACAGCACTGCTTCTCTGAGTATTATCCTTACCCTCTTAAATAAACCTGCTCCGTAATTAAAACCGGCAATAGTAGAGAAACCATAGGATATACCCACTATAGGCTTGGTCACGATATCAAGTATCCTTATGGTTATTCCGGCAATGGCAATATAGGTGTCATTGCCGTAATAAAGTATTGCCCGGTTAAAGACCAGGAATATAACGCTGTCTATTATAGCGGTAAGGAAAGAGGGAAAACCAGAAATGTGGCGCATGGTAGATTATAGCTGGCTTATACGGCCTATAGTTCTCACTTTCAAGTTCCCAACCGTAACCTCAAAAACCATAGGATGACGCGCTTCTACTACATTCCTTACAATATCTGGCCAGACTTTTATGATTTTCCAGCCATAATCTCGCCACACCACGTGAGCCCAACCTGGTGCTAAGTGA
>CAYZJW010000134.1:0-3763 GCA_964478985.1 uncultured Actinomycetota bacterium | reverse complement strand
GAGCGTATTATATAATCTGTCCGGAGGATATCCCTTTACAATATATTCATCTATGCAAGTCTTAAGATGTCTATCCTTGAGGCCGGCATCTTTTCCCAGGACCACTATGGACATATCCCTGTATTCAGCCTTGAGCGCAATTATGGCATCCCGGGTTTCTATGCCCAGGAAATCATGATCTATAAGGAGAATATCTGGCCACTCCCCTGCAATCTTTTCCTTAAGGCTTCCGGCACTTTCCACCTCAGCTATATGGCTTATTTCTCTGAATTGGGACAAAACCAGCCTCAAAGCTGACTGCACGCTGGGAACCTTTTCACATACTAAGACCTTCATGACCGGACACCTGGGTATGATAATAAAATTTATCAGAGTATATGGGGCAAAGATATATTTTTTAATAGCAATAAGTAGAAATAATTATATGTAATTTAGTAGAGGTTTTTTACTAGTCACTTGACTAGGTCCTGCTTCAGGGCCAGCGATACTGCGCCCGACCTGCTGTATACTCCCAGCTTGCTCAAAATATTGCTGACATGGAACTTTACAGCATAATTTGTTACTACCAGCCTTCTGGCGATCTCCTTATTGGACAGCCCCTCTACCATAAGGGCAAGTATTTCCTTTTCCCGCCTGGTTAGACTAAAAGTCTTTAACTTTTCTTTTTTTACCCCGGAGATAAGCACCTGGGTCACCTCGGGCGATATCATGGACTCACCGCCATGGGCATCCCTTATGGCCTTTATTATCTCCTCGGCAGAAGCATTTTTTAGAAGATAGCTTAGGGCGCCTGCCTTAAGCGCACCCTCTACCAGTTCACTATCTTTGTAGCTTGACAGTATGATAATCTTTGTGTCAGGCCATCTGCCCATGACAGCAGCCGTGGCTTCTATGCCGCCCATCACCGGCATCATTATATCCATAAGCACCACATCAGGCCTGTATTTCTCACAAAGCTCGACAGCTTCCTGCCCGTTTACCGCCTCCCCCACAAGCTCTACATCATCATAGACTGAAAGCACAGCCCTTATCCCGTTCCTTATGACCATGTGGTCATCGGCTATTATCACTTTTACCGTTTTTTCCTTATCCATCTTTTTTATCCATAAGGCTTACTGATATCCTGGTGCCCTCTCCCGGCCTGCTCCAGATATCTATAGATGCTCCGATGGAACCAGCCCGTTCTTTCATTATCTCCAGACCCAAATTGTCCGGCAATATATCATCACTTTTAAAACCGCATCCATCATCCTCTATCACCAGGTCCATCCTGTCATGGACATATCTTAACAGTATATTGACATTCTTAGCAGAGGAATGTCTGATAATATTATTTAAAGCTTCCTGGGTAATGCGGTAAAGCGCCAGCCTTTCCCTGAGGGGCAGTATAAGTTTACCTTCAACACTTACTTTTATCAGTATACCGGTCCTTATCCTTACCGACCTTGAAAGCTGCCTTATAAGGCTTTCCAGATCTTCTTCTGCAAAAGTAGAAGGCCTTAGCTCCAGAAGCAGCATCCTCATCTCGGTAAGCGCGCCCCTGGTAAGCTGTCTTATCTTTTCCAGCTGCTTCATGGCTTCCTTCTTGTCCTTTTCCCATATCCTGGGAAGTATATCAGCTATCAGGCTGGTAGAATAGATATTCTGGCTGACCGTATCATGAAGCTCCCTGGCCAGCCGGTTGCGCTCCGACATGGCGATCTTTTCCCTCTCCTGGTCCTGGAGTAATGCTTGTGAAGTCTGCTGCCTGATCCCGGCACCGATGCAGATAATATCTTCTTCACTGTCCAGAGGACATGTACTCCACAGCATGGCAGCTTTCCTGTTATCCTTATCGTTATTTTCCCAGGTAAAGCTCCCATTGCCGCCTGGCTCCTTAAGTTTTTTAAGGAGTCCCTCATCTATACTACCGCTTCCCAGGAGTTCTGCTGCAGCCCTGTTCCTGAACCTTATATTCCCCCCGCCATCCAGGACCAGCACCGCACATCCTGTGTTGTTTATTATCTTTTCATAAATACTTTCAGCCATTATCTACTCTTTATCTGCAGGATATTTTAAATACATAATAGGTCACATACCTTTTAAAGACAATAATACCCCCGGCCGGGTAAAATACCTATACTTTTTTCCAGTATAAAGTCTGTTCCTTTAGATATTGCCTTCCTGCGGATCTGGTATATATTACTCCTGGTAATAATATAGCTTATATCATAAGGAGGTAATGACATGGGATACAGACCTCTTGGAAACAGGCTGCTGGTAAAGCCTGGTCCCAGACAGGAAACTACAAAAACTGGAATAGTACTCCCTGATTCTGCCAGGGAAAAGCCCCGGGAAGGAAAGGTCATATCGGCCGGACCCGGGAAGAAAGATGATAAAGGCAAGGTCATGCCTATGGAGGTAAAAACCGGGGACATGGTGCTCTATTCCGAATATGGGGGGACTGAAATAAAAATAGAAGGTGAAGATCACCTGATTGTAAGCGAAGACGATATACTGGCAATTGTGGATAAAAAAGGAGGCAAATAATCATGGTAAAGGAACTTAAATATAATGAGGTATCGCGCAAGGCCCTGGAAAGAGGCGTAAATATCATTGCTGATGCGGTAAAGATCACCCTTGGCCCAAAAGGCAGGAATGTGGTGCTGGAGAAAAAATACGGGGCTCCCACCATAACCAATGACGGAGTCACCATTGCCAAGGAGATCGAAGTGGATGATCCCTTCGAGAACTCAGGGGTACAGCTTCTAAAGGAAGTGGCCACCAAGACCAATGATGTAGCCGGCGACGGTACCACCACAGCCACCCTCCTGGCCCAGGCCATGGTAAAGGAAGGGCTGCGGAATGTTGCCGCAGGCGCCAATCCCCTGCTTTTAAAAAGGGGCATAGAAAGTGCAGTGGATACAGTAGTGGAGGAGATCAGCAGGATAAGCGTGGATATATCCACTGACAAGAAGAAGATAGCCGAGGTGGCAGCCATTTCAGCCGCTGATGAGAATATCGGGCAGACCATTGCCGATGCCATGGATAAAGTGGGAAAAGACGGAGTAATAACCGTAGAGGAATCAAACACCTTCGGCATAGACATAGAGATGGTAGAGGGACTTCAGTTTGACAAGGGATACCTCTCCCCCTATATGGTGACCGATGCCGACAGGATGGAAGCGGTACTGGACGAACCCTATATACTGATAACCAGCCAGAAGATAACCGCCATAGCCGACCTCATACCCATACTGGAAAAGATACAGAAGTCTGGAAAGCCCATAATGATAATAGCCGAGGATGTGGAAGGCGAAGCCCTGGCCACCCTGGTGGTAAACAAGCTAAGGGGCACCCTTACCTCGGCAGCAGTAAAAGCTCCCGGCTTTGGTGACAGGAGAAAAGCAATGCTGGATGACATAGCCGTCATAACTGACGGAAAAGTGATCTCCGAGGAGATCGGCATAAAGATGGAAAACATCACCCTGGACATGCTGGGTAGGGCCCGTCAGGTAAAGATAGACAAGGAAAACACTACCATAGTGGAAGGCAAAGGCTCCCTTGACGGCATAAAGGGCAGGATAAAGCAGATAAAAAATGAGATAGAGCAGAGCGACTCCGATTATGACAAGGAAAAGCTGCAGGAAAGGATGGCCAAGCTGTCCGGAGGAGTAGCAGTTATAAAGGTGGGAGCAGCCACCGAGGTTGAGCTTAAGGAGAAAAAACACAGGATAGAGGATGCCCTGTCAGCCACCAAGGCTGCAGTAGAGGAAGGCATAGT
>CAYZJW010000133.1:0-3965 GCA_964478985.1 uncultured Actinomycetota bacterium | reverse complement strand
GATATGACTATTATGGCCTGCACCAGGGCTATAAGTGTGGCTGCACCTCTTTTGCCTACCAGCCCTGCGCCCACTACTATCCACATCATATAAAAGCCGCCGGCAATTGCTCCGCCCGGGATAAAAAGCGGCCCGGTTATTATATGGACAAGCGGCACTATCACCGGCTTCATGGCAATACCCAGTGCAGCCACAATGGCTATTATGACCAGGTCAAACAGCGAAAACCTGGCAAAAAACTTTTTAAGTCTTGCTGACATATAGTTATTTATTTAACGTTACTCCAATACTTCTATCTGGGCTACATTCTTTATCCAGAACATACCGGCCATGGAGGGAACCACCAGCTGGACCAGTCCGTCATCGGCGCTTACTTCCTGGCCATCCTTGAAAAATCCCAGGATGGTCTCCGGGTCATCTATGGCTGCAGCATCATATTCCTGGCTATAGCCGTCGCTTGCGGCCACTGATACCATATTGTAATCATCGATGCCTGCACTCTCCAGGACCATAGCCAGTGGTATGCCCATCCAATTTTCTTCTGTGGTGCTTCCGTCCTTCTTCTCCAGTTCGGCTGTCACTTCCACCATTTCTATGGCGCCGGCGTCTTCATTGGTAAACTCTGCAGTGGTACCGTCGGCTGCCTTTATGGTTATGCTCCACTGAGCTTCGGTAGCGCTGGCAGCTTCGGTCCCGGCACAGCCATAAGCTGCAGCAAATGAAAGCATCATAAATGCCGCCGCTGCCCATACCAGGATGTTTCTCAAGGTCTTCTTTCTCATCTTTTTTCTTTCCTTTTCACTATCTTATTAAAAAAAACTTCTTTACTCAGCCGCTCCTATGTAAAGGAGGTCTTTTATTTTTGTGTTTTTCTCCAGGCCCTCAAAGGCGACTGCAGGAAGCCCGTTTTCCTGAATATACATATATCCCTGGCCGATAGACCCTGCCTCTATTTCCACCGAATAATTATCAATTGCCCTGAATATATATTTATTTGCCTGCTTGAGGCCGCACTGCCTAATAATACCGGGAAGCCTTACCGCATTTATTCCTTCAATTTTCTCGCTTTCAAGAGCTTCAAAACCCGCAGTCAGTGAAAAGTATGCGGAACTTCCAAATGTGAAGTAAAGCATCTCTTTTATCCACATCCCGTGGGGCAGGTCTTCTGAAAGAAACATGGGCGAGTCGCTGCCGGTATATTTAAGATATGCGCTTTTGAAGATATCAGGTTTTTCATTCTTTTCCAGACCGTCCACGCTCTGCGCATATACATTTTCCGGATCATCCTCGAATTCCAGCAGGAGGTCGCTTATCTTTACCGCCCTGTCCGCTTCACCATAATAGTCATATTCCTGGTCCGTGATATAGCTTATCCGTGATTCTAACATTATTATCTTCTCGATATCAGCCGCTGACCTTGCCTCCACCACTTCTATCTTCTCCAGGTTCTTTACCCAGTACATCTCGAAGACATCGGGCACTACCGACCTTAAGGGCTTTTCCCATCCTTCCAGCGGTTCCCCGTCTAATTCAAAAGCCAGTATTATCTCCCTGGTCTGCAGCAGGTCCTTTGCAACCTCGATGGAATAACCGTCGCCGGCAACCAGCCTGATAGCTTCCGGGTCTTTTTGTGAGATACCGGCAAATTCCTGGAAGACATCTTCCAGCAGCACGCCCTTTACCAGCCTGGCCTGCGTCTCTTCATCTTCCCTGGGTACCGGAGTGACCTCTTTCTCAACCACATCAAGTTTAAGGATCTCATCCATGCTTACGACTATTTCCTGACCGCCATTGACTATAGTCAGACTTAGTGACACTCCGTTTTCCACACCGGCAGTCTCCTGGCCTGCGCCATCCACTGAGCATGCTGTCAGCACCAGTGAAAATGCTGTTGTGACTATAAGGATGGCCATTACGGATCTCTTCAGTACACTCATAGATTCCCTTTCTTGTCCCATCTGTCCTTAAAAAAAATAAAAACCGGCAAGAAAACCTGCCGGTCAAATATAGATTTGAACCCTTGAGGTCTCCTTTCCAAATGGGAGGCTGGCCAGTTTCCCGGACAACCCTGCCGCTCAAGGCCCATGACCTTTAAAGGTTTTAGGACGTTTGAGTCGGAGACAGATATTTAATTTTTAACGATTATACTACTATAATAATGAATTTCAAATAATATAAGCTAAAATAATATAAGCTTAAAGACATCCCATGTTGTAAACATCCATGACGCTTCCCTTTTTGACATCGCCCATGTCGGGCGGGAAACAGGCTATGGCATTGGCCCTGACCATGGAAGTAAGCATCCCGGAGCCCTTGATCCCGGTGGAGCCGAACAAGTATCGGCCCTCCTTGTTTTCCAGTATTACCCTGGCAAAGACTGTCCCTCCCTTTTTGTTCCTGAACTCATGCAGGGCTTCAGCCCTGACCAGGGGCCGGAAAAGCTGGCTGAACCCCATCATCTTCCTTATGAGCGGCCTTACATACATCTCAAAACATACCATTACTGAGACCGGATTTCCCGGAAGTCCGAATACGGGCCTGCCTTTAAGCCTGTATAATATCATGGATCTTCCCGGTCTCTGGTTTATCCTCCAGAAGACAAGCTCAGCTCCCATATCCTCCAGGGTGTCCCTTAACAGGTCATATTCCCCCATTGATGTCCCGCCGCTTATGAGCATCATGTCATTCTCCCTGAGCCCTTTTTCTATGCTCCTTT
Organism: uncultured Actinomycetota bacterium; assembly: GCA_964478985.1. Classification (GTDB taxonomy): domain Bacteria; phylum Actinomycetota; class Humimicrobiia; order Humimicrobiales; family Humimicrobiaceae; genus M55B120. The sequence goes on along the minus strand of CAYZJW010000133.1, from coordinate 1,249 downwards.
TTATAAGCTTTTCATCATCTGAAACCATCCCATAGCGATTATAACGGGCTCCGGCATCTATTATCTGGGCCGAAAGGGTATAGCTGTTGCTGTCTCTGACCTTTGCCCTGGCCAGTTTTTGATCTATTCCCACAAGTTCATCGCCGGTTGCTATGACTCCCGCTGCGGGCGGCCTGAAAGTCGGTACTTCACTGATGCCCAGCGATGCCAGCACGCCGATAGAGGAAGGGCATATTATATGCGGGCTTTTTAACACTTTATCGCCCTTTTTTATATCGTCACCACTGTATCTTATATTTTCCCCCTGCATAACCTCCCTGAAGACCAGTATGCTCTTGCCGTCCCCCTGCACGTCTTCCCTGGCAACTACCGCATCTGCTCCAGCCGGAATGGCAGCTCCGGTCATCACAGGGACACAGAAGCCGGGGTCTATCCTTTCTTGGGGCAGTTTTCCCGCAGGTATGCTGCCGCCGGCTATTACCAGCCTTACCGGATAACTTTCATCAGCACCCTTTACATCATTGGCGATAACGGCATAGCCGTCCATGGCTGAATTATCATAAATAGGTATGTCATCTGCTGCACATATATCCTGTGCCAGCACCCTCCCCATGCTTTCCAGCAGGGGCGTGTCCGCAATAACTGGTCGCGGTGCCTGGTCAAGCACCAGTCTCCTGGCTTCATCTACTGAGATCATCAGGAAAAAGTCCTCGTCTTAATAATGCTAATACAGCTATTTCAAAGCTTTCTCGGCAGCCTGCTGTGGCTGGAAGCATGCCCGCTAATACTGCCTGCCTTGACCATCTTGGGATCATCAAGTCATTATCCTTCCAGGAAATACTATACCAATACAGGATGAAATAATAAAGATAGAGACTTTCACCGTGTTTATCCTGTTAGACGGTTCAGTATCCTGTCTTGTTCTTCTTTCTTGAAATCATCCCTGTAGAATCTTAAGAATAGTTGCTTTCTCTGTTCCTTTGGAGAAGCATCTTTACTAATAGAGCTCAGCACTATGCTGCGGGCAAAATCCAACATAGAAAAACCCATCAGCATTCTTTCTTCACCGGTCTTTTTTCCCATCATCTTTCTATAGATAAGATCAGTCTCTTTTTTATTCACCACCGGATATCTCCATGTAAAAACCTGTAATGCCTAACCTGTCAACCCATTTATCTAGATAATATACATCTATTTTTTCTTTTAACAAATTTTTTATATCATTTATCTGAAAATCAGACCGGCTGTC
>CAYZJW010000132.1:0-4002 GCA_964478985.1 uncultured Actinomycetota bacterium | reverse complement strand
TTATTTTAAAGTCCCAGTACTTTTCTTACCTTCCTTACCCCGGACTCGGGGCTGGAGAGAACGGGGATCCCCAGGTCCTTCAGTTCCGGCAAAAGCCCTGTCATGCTCCCCTGGGCCAGGACTATCACATCAGAATCAGGTACTGCCTTCTTTATGGCATCAACCACCAGCCTGTTATGCTTTTTGACATCCTTTTCTCTCATCAGTATATCAAGGGCGCCGTCTACCAGGCATCTTTTTACATTGACTTTTTTCCCCATATTCTGGGCTGCTTCCTCTATGAGGCCGGCGCTGGGGTCTACTGTGGAGGCTACTGTGGCAATAAGGGAGATGTTTTCCCCTGTGCTTACCGCATCCTCTGCCATCTGCTCATCTATCTTTATATAGGGGATGTTTACCAGGCTGCGGGCAATATTTACTGCATGTCCCACAGATGAACATTGATTCAGTATAAGATCTGCTCCCATGTCTTCTGCATGTACGGCATAACTGCATATCCTTTTTATTATGGAAGGAGTCACCTTTCCATTGGCCATGACTTCCCTGAGCAAACTTTCGTCTATGATGTTTACCATCTCTACCTCAGGCATGATCCTGGCAAAAAGTCCTCTTAAGTCATCCAGGGACACGGTGCTGGTATGTATTACGGCTACTTTCTTTGGCATATTTTCCTCCTTGATGGTCCTGTGCTATTTTTGGTTTTAGTTATTTTAAAGATCTCCGCTGCTAAACCCCCAGCACATCCTTTATGCTCTTCTCGATAATATCCTCGCCGGGTATCACATGGTTTTCAAGATTATGCTCATAGGGTATGGGGCAGTCAAGGGATGCCACTCTGTGGACAGGCGCATCCAGCCAGTCGAAGCAGTTCTTTGCTATCTCTGATGCCAGAAAGCAGGTAAATCCGCCGGAATAATATGCTTCCTCTGCCAGTACTGCCCTGCCCGTCTTTTTGACAGATCCTGAGATGAGCTCCATATCCAGAGGCTTTATGGTCCTGGGGTCTATGACCTCGACGCTTATGCCTTCATCTTTAAGTCTTTCTGCCGCATTTATAGCTTTTATCACCATATATGAAGTGGCTATAAGGGTGATATCGCTGCCTTCCCTTAGCACCTTGCCCTTTCCCAGGGGTATGGTATAGGGATCTTCCGGTACATCGCCTCTGGTATTGTATAAAAGCTTATGCTCAAAGACCAGCACCGGATTATCGTCAGCTACGGCAGCCGAAAGAAGGCCCTTTGCATCATAGGGGGATGCGGGCATGGCTATCTTCAGGCCGGGAAACTGGAAAAACAGGCCTTCCACGCATTGGGAGTGCTGGGCTGCAAGTCCGATGCCTCCGCCTATAGGTGTCCTTATGACCAGGGGTACCTTTGCCTTGCCCCCGGACATATAGCGGATCTTTGCCGCCTGGTTTACAATCTGCTCCAGCGGAAGCATCATAAAGTCGGAAAACATTATCTCTGCTATGGGCCGCATTCCTGCAAGGGCTGCCCCAATGGCAAGCCCTGCTATCGCCTGCTCGGATATGGGAGTATCCATTATTTTTTCCCGGCCCAGCTCCTCTATCAGTCCCTGGGTAACACCGAAGGCTCCCCCGTAAAGCCCTATATCCTCACCCAGCATAAAGACCCTGTCATCTTGCTTCATCTGCTGCGAAAGGCATTCCCTTACCGCTTCTGCATATGTTATTTGTCTCATGTCTTATTTCTCTTCCAATAAATCTTAAAAATCTCAGGCATATATATCATCTGTAAGTTCTGAAGGATCAAGGTAGGGGCTTTCCAGTGCAAACTTTACCGCTTTTTCAATCTCAGCCTCTATTTGCTTTTCTGCCCTATCTATTTCATCTCCAGAGATCTTGCAATTATCTTCAAGATGCCTTTTCAGCCTTTCTATAGGGCAATATGCTTCCATCCATTTTTTTGTCTCACCTTCCGGCCTGTACCTCTGGGCATCGCGAAGGCTGTGTCCCCTTATGCGGTAGGTCACTGCTTCAATGAGGGCCGGCTTTTTATCTTTTCTTACCCTGGAAGATACCTGGGATACCTTTTGGTATACCTGGATCACGTCATTTCCGTCTATGGTGTATCCGGCTATATTATATCCCCTGGCCCTGTCTGATAATTTCTGCAGGTTGGTCACCTTGCCCGAAGGCATTCCCATGCCGTACTGGTTGTTCTCTACAAAGTATATAACCGGCAGATCCCATATGGAGGCAATGTTTACCGATTCATGCCACAGACCCTCGTTTATGGCTCCGTCGCCCATAAAACATACTGCTATCTGCCCTGTGCCCTGCTTTTTGGCTGCCAGGGCGGCACCGGCGGCAATACCGGCGCTTCCCCCCACTATGCCATTGGCACCAAGGTTTCCTGCCTCTACATCAGCTATATGCATGGAGCCGCCCTTTCCCCTGCAGTAGCCGGTAGCTTTTCCGAATATCTCTGCCATCATAAGATCAAGGTCTGCTCCCTTGGCGATGCAGTGTCCGTGGCCCCGGTGGGTGGAGGTTATCATATCGTCTTCTCTCAGGGCAAGTACTGCTCCGGCGGCAGAAGCCTCCTGGCCTATGGCAAGATGGGCAGTACCGTAGATATGCCCCAGCTGGAAATTCTTCTCTACCGCCAGCTCGAATTTCCTTATCCTTATCATCATCTTAAGCAGTTTTAGTAGAGTTTTTTTGTTTAAATCTGTCATAAAAGGCCTTTATGTATGGTTTGGTCAAATGTTCTCATTATGTTTTTCCTGCCATTTTCCTCTAGCGCCACCGCAATTTATGTCCTTTCCCGGGCCGCAGATCAATCTATTGCCGCTGATTATTTCCTTGAAACAGGAACTGGTTATAATGCTTGATCCCATGAGGCAAAAAAATCTTATTTCAAATAATACAATGCTATTGTTATAATTGTAATTCTATATTGATTGATCTACTTAGTCAATAATTTCTTTGGCAGGACCGGTTAAAACCTTGAGACTTACTCTCCATAATACCCGAATTTCCTGGATGCCTCCCGGCTGACTTCCAGCAGGTCTTTGATTATCTCTTTCCTGGTGGGACCATCGACCGAGATCTTTAAAAAGGAAACGCTGACGGCTGCGATTATCTTATTGCCTGAATCTTTTATGGGTACACCATTAGCGCAGAGGTTATCTATGGTCTCTTCATCATTGGATGCATATCCGTCTTTTTTTACTTTTTCAATTATTTTCTTTAAAGTGTCAATATCTGTTATTGTATTTTTGGTGAATTTTTTAAATTCAGTCTCCTTAAAATATTCTTCCAGCTCCCCAATACTCATCCCGGCGAGGAAAACTTTCCCCATTGAAGTCGTGTATAATGGTTCCTGGAAGCCCACAGAGGTCAATTCATGGATATAACCCTTACCTTTTAATACTTCCAGGTAAAGTATCATATTTTTATGTTTTACGGCCAGATTGACTGTTTGGTTATACTTCTTATTAAGCTCTTCCATAAACGGGATCAATTCTTTTCTGGTATCCAGGTTATTGAGAATTGAAAGCCCCAATAACAGGACCTTATTCCCCAATCTATACTTCTTGCTTTCCTTATCCTGCTCGATAAAAGAATCCCTTTCCAGGGTCTTTAAAAAACGGCATATGGTGCTTTTCTCTATTTCTACCTCTTCGGCGATCTGGCTCAGGCTTTTATACTCATTGCCGCCGGCAAAACAGTTTAATATTTTTAAAGCTTTGGAGATTGTCTTCGAGTAATTCATTTCTGAATAATACAATCTAAGATGAAAGATGTAAATCTATTCTGCAAACAAGTCCCCCGGGAAGCTATCCTGGAAAATCATCTCTTTTTATCCATAACCGGCACCACATCCCCGCCGTATTCTATTATTCCTACTTTTGCATCTTTGCCCTGAAGTGATCAGTTTTTAGTTTTAGTCTTGTCAATGCCATAAACAGATATGATCGATCTATTAAAGCTAAGCATGGATCCCATTAAAACACAATTGATTATTTCTCGAC
>CAYZJW010000131.1:1257-4004 GCA_964478985.1 uncultured Actinomycetota bacterium | reverse complement strand
GATACAAGGGGGGATTTGCGGGAGAGCTTTTCCGGAAGAGCAAAATTTGAGGTGCTTCTGTATGTAAGATTATTTATAATAAAGTTAAGCAGTATGATAAACAGCAGAGCTGTTATTATATACTGGCAATATGAAAAATAGTCCATCATAATCTCTATGACTATAGACTATTTTACCACTGGATGGTTTTATGTAAATCGGGACCTGGCTTTAAAAGGTCTTTTTAGTCGAGTGCATTAAGTTCCTTCAGCATACCGTCCAGGTCTATGCCGTAGGTCTTTGATATCTGTCCCAGAGTCAGTACCTTTGCCTCGTATGCAGCCATAGCGCAATGCAGGCATGGCAGCTGATACTTAGATATAACTGCGCTGGTCTCAGGTTTTTTCATTACTTCTTCAAGCTTGGTATCTGCATTATATTTTTCTGCCATAATAACCCCAAATCCTAGAATTAATAATATCTTATCATTTAGCAATATCCTTTTATATCCAGGCCATTATATACTCCTGGCTTATATAGTCAAATAAAAGTTATACTACTATTACTATAATTTATATAGTAATTCTTTTCAATCCGGCTGTCAAGGAGCCTCTGCGGGACACGGCATATTTCCAGCTTACTTTATTTTACAATGATACAGTAGATGATATTATTTATAATATATGCTTCATCAACCGGTAATTGGAGGTAATATGATTAAAAGCCTATCCCCGCAGAGATTAAGACTGAGTTTTGACCCCAAAAAGCTGGGGTGCAGGTCAACTGATGAGTTAAAACCCCTGGAAGGTATTATCGGCCAGGAAAGGGCGGTTAGGGCCTTGAAACTTGGTCTTAATATAGGTAATAACGGATTTAATATTTTCGTGGCCGGATACACCGGGACCGGCAGGATGACAGGCGTCAGGGGTTTTGTGACAGAGCTGGCCAGAACAAAACCGGTACCGCCGGACTGGTGTTATATTAATAATTTCAGCGACTCCTATGAACCCATAGCCATCAAGCTCCCTCCCGGGAAGGGACGGGAATTTTCCGGTGATGTGGACAGACTCATAAGTTCTATAAGGGATCTTCTGCCCAGGACTTTTATCAGCAAGGATTATACAGATCAAAGGGAATCTATCACCAGCAGCATAAAGGAGGAAAAAGACAGGCTGATGCAGGATCTCCGCAAAGAAGCCCATCAGCAGGGTTTCGCCCTGAAATCTACCCAGATCGGATTATTTATGGTGCCGGCCGTAGGGGGAAAGCCTATGAGCCAGGAACAGTACATGAATCTTTTCCAGAAAGAAAAGGACGAGATACAGAAAAAGAAGACCGGGATAAATAAAAAACTTCAGGATACCCTGAACCTTATCAGGAACCTGGACCGCAAGATAAATGAAGAGACCAATAAGCTTGACCAGGAAGTAGCTCTATTTGCTATTGAAAAATACCTTGATGATATCAGGGATAAATACCGTGAAAATGACCAGGTCCTGGAATATATTGAGAATATAAAGCAGGACATACTTAAGAACCTGAAAGATTTCCTGCCCAAAAAACCGGCAACTGCGGCAGTGCCGGCCATTTTCCCCTGGATGAAAGAGCTTCCTTTCAAAAAATATATGGTAAATGTTCTGGTAGATAATTCGGGGCTTAAAGGCGCTCCTGTTATCATAGAAAAAAACCCCACTCATAAGAATCTTTTTGGGCGGATAGAAAAGGAGGCTCAGCTGGGAGTTCTTTCGACCGACTTTACCATGATCCGTTCCGGTTCCCTTCATAAGGCCAATGGCGGATTTTTAGTACTGCCGGTAGAGGATCTTTTTAAAAATATCTTTTCCTGGGACAGCCTAAAGATGTCCTTAAGGGATAAGAAGATCATAATAGAGGAGATCAGTGAAAAACTGGGAGTGGTTTCCATTAAAAGCATCAAACCGGAACCTATCCCCCTGGATATCAAGGTAATACTTATCGGCAATCCTTATCATTACAATATACTCTATAGGATGGACAGCGACTTCAAAAAACTGTTTAAAGTCAAAGCAGACTACGATCTTTCTATGAAAAATTCCCAAAAAAATATCAGGGACTATACCAGCTTTATATGCACATTATGCACCAAGGAGGATATGTCCCACCTCAGGTCTGATGCGGTGGCTAAAGTACTGGAATATGGTATAAGGCTTTCAGGGGACCAGGAAAAGATATCCACCAGGTTCTCGGAAATATCCAATATCATCATGGAGGCTGATTATTATGCAAGGGAGAAAGGCAGTAAATATATTGAAGCTTCCCATATTGAAAAAGCTATAGAGGAAAAACATTACCGTTCCAACCTCATCCAGGAAAAGATAAAAGAGTTGATAGAAAACGGCACCATACTCATCTCCACAGACGGCAGCATGACAGGCCAGGTAAACGGCCTTTCAGTACTGGATACAGGCGATTATGCATTTGGAAGGCCTTCCAGGGTAACTGCATCCATTGGTATGGGAAAAGCGGGGATAATAGATATTGAAAGGGAGACAAAACTTGGAGGACCCATACATACCAAAGGGGTGCTTATACTATCGGGATATCTTACAGAAAAATATGCCATAGACCGTCCTTTGAACCTTTCTGCCAGGATAGTATTCGAACAGAGTTATGGCGGAATTGAAGGAGACAGCGCTTCCAGCGCCGAGCTGTATGCCATGCTGTCTGCCATATCCGGAGCACCCATCGATCAGAACCTGGCAGTGACCGGTTCTGTAAACCAGAAAGGC
>CAYZJW010000131.1:0-1157 GCA_964478985.1 uncultured Actinomycetota bacterium | reverse complement strand
GGCTCCATAAACCATACAGTAGATGAAAAAATAAAAGAGTTTACCGATAAGCTGAAAAAATTATCCGGAAACAGTGACAAGGACTAGAATACAGTCTCATTTCCCAGCTTATAGTCAATATTCTTAAGCTTCCTTATTATATCAATATTATAGGGACACCTGGGACTGCATTCCCCGCATCCTGTGCAATCCTCTGCTTTTTTATCCAGCCTGGCATAAGCCTGCCTGGCGATCTCCTGTCCGCCATACCAGTGCTTAAGCCTTTCCCTGAGGGCAAAATCCGAAGTATTATCAACTATTCCGTCATCCATCTGACGGTCAAAATACCCTTCAATTTTACACAGCCGGGGTATATCTATACCTTCGGGACAGGGCAAACACTCCCCGCACTGCCTGCATACATATTGTCCCAGTTCGGGCGCGTCCCTGAATATATCCTGCATATGGCTTTCAGTCAGCGGTTTAAAGTTTCTGGCATATTCAATATCCTGCTGCAGCATCCTTTTGGTGTTTGCTCCAGTTACCACTACCGAGACCGGCCGGTCCATGGCATACCTGAAGGCAGTTTCCGCTGATCTCCACAGATAACCGTCAGCCACGGGCTTCATCAGTATAATGCCCATATCCTTCTTCAGGGCTTCCGGCAACAGCACTTCCTCGATCCTGGGAAAATTAAACCTGTCAAAATAATTTATGGTAGCCATCACTGCATCAAAAGGATAACTATTAATTGATTCGATAAGGACATCGGGCTGGCCGTGCATGGAGATACCCAGAAACCGTATCTTGCCCTTTTTTCTGGCCTCTTCTGCCGCTTCCAGGGCTCCGCCAGGTGCCAGTATCTGATCCAATTCGTCAAACCTGTTACCTCCGGGGGAACATAAGGCGCCGATACCATGTATTATATGAAGGTCTATATGATCAGTACGCAGTCTCTTTAGACTTCCATCCAGGCTTTCCAGGTATGATCTCTTGTCCCTTTTTGCAGTCTTGGTGGCCAGTATAAACTCATTCCTCCTGCCTGAGACTGTCCTGCCTATCTTTTCTTCAGAATGACCGTCGCCATAGCTTTCGGCAGTCTCTATATAATTGCCGCCGCTGTCCAGGTAATAGTTAAGGAGAGTCCCTGCATCTTCCAGATGTATCTCCAGAAGGTG
>CAYZJW010000130.1:0-4058 GCA_964478985.1 uncultured Actinomycetota bacterium | reverse complement strand
GCAGGGTCTCTTCTATGGCTATATGTGCGGGATCGTCAAATATCCAGCCCTGTCCGTGGGCATTATTCACATGGTTTATGGCATTATTATACTCGGAAAGCGCCAGGCCTGCCTTATCCAGGAAATCACTGTCCCTGTATACGTCCATGTCTTCTGCCTTAAGTCCTTTTACCCGGTAGGATATATCCTGGTTTATCACAGGCTCGCTTTCACCGGTCCAGGTATAATATATGCTATTGGGGTAAAACTTTTCCCCTTCTATGTCAAGGCTCCGGTAGAATATGCCGGAACCCTTATATGTCTGCAGGTTCAGGAAGTAATTATATCCCATGAATTCTTCTTCGGAGGTTACATCTACAGGGATCCAGCCGTATCCCGGAAGCTTTATCTCCACCCAGGCATGGCCGTATGATAGCTGTCTTCCCGATTCATTGAGTATGCTGAATACCGGTATGCCCTGGACTACTACGGCAGGTATTCCTGAAGCCCGGCACAGGGCGGCATAAAGGACGGAATAATCAGTGCATACCCCCAATCCGTCCTGCAGTATCTGGGAAGCATGGTTATATCCCATCTTTCCTCCGCCCAGCCTGGAATAATCATATTCCAGGGCCCCGGTCACCAGTTCATATAATCTCTCCGCCTTTTCCCCGGGGCTGGAAAGATCCCCGGCAGCAGTCCTGGCGGCAGACCTGATTATATTGGAATCGCTGTCGATATAGTATTCGCTGCCGGTATATGCGGCAACATCGCTGTCGCCCGGAAGATAATCGCCGGTATCGCCATGGCTGGCAAAATCATATTCATAAAGAAGTGTATCACAGTTTATATATGCGGTCCTGGTCTTTCCCTCCTGCAGGCTTCCCAGGTTAAACCGGGCTATGGTATTGAAGCCGTCCTGGATAAGCTGGTCGCCTTCCCTGTAGTTAGACCTTCTTTCCATTACTTCCTGGAAGGGAAGATATGTCCTGGGGACTTCCATAAGGCAGAACAGCTCCTGGACATCTCCGGGACCATTATTGGTGAAGGTATACTGGATCTCAACCGTGATGCTGTGCTCCCGGGTGATGATTATGCTGCTGTCTATATCTACTACTTCGATCCGCTTTTTGACAGCAGTATCTGTTATGCCGTCAGATACGGTAAGGACGACTGTATATATTCCTGTTTCTGCAAATATATGCTCCAGGGCCATGCTCCCGGAGCCTGAAGTTCCGGGGATATCCCAGCTGTAGGCCAGCTCATCGCCATCCGGGTCAAAAGAGTTTTCAGCTGTAAAGTATGCCGGGTTTCCTGCATTCACATAATAGCCGTCGGAATTCTGCTGGTATATCTCCATTACCGCCACCGGTGCGGTATTGTGCTTTCCGGAAACGGCGGCGGCATCTTTGCTTTCCATAACGGCCGCCTCCGGTCCCGACTGTTCCTGTATCCTGTAAATAATAGAGCAGGAAGCCATAAACAGGAGGGTGCATGCTGCCAGGCAGAGCAGGGAAAATATTATTTTTTTACTGTTTTTCATCTATCTTAAGTACTGTTTTTTCGCTGTCTTCTCTATAATACTAAAAGATAGAATAAATTCATTTAAAAATTTTTATGACTAAAGCAATTTTTTTGCCCCGGAGAATACTTCTTCTACCCTGATGGCCGCGGCTGCATGTCCGGGATGCTTTTTGGGATTCCATTTCTTCATATCCTCATATATTCCGCCTTCGGTGTGATACTCTATGGGGCCTTTTATCTGGTAGGACTTATTCTGGTCAGTAATAAAGATTATCGATCCCCGGCTTCCTGCCAGTATGTTTTCCTTCGTCTTGTGGAAATAATTATCCGCTACCAGTATGGTGCCCTCATCATATTTTGAGATGCAGGTCACATATATGCTGTTGGGAACTCCGTCCCGGCTCACAGTGGTAAGCACCGCCGGTCCGCTCATCTTGTCCCATGCACTGTCTACTTCTGATGGCAGTCTCTTCATAGTCTTTCCTCCATTATGTTTATTTGTCAGATCATTGTCCTTATTCCCTGGTAAAATTATATACTGAATCTATTATCAGTCCGCTGTCATGAAGTATGGTGTCCCTTATCATATCCCGGAAGATAAAGCCTGCGCCCGATATCTCTGCCTTTATTATGCCCAGTCCGGCATCATCGATATGATGGGGAAATACTGACAGCAGGCCTTTCATCTTTATTACCCTCCCGGCTTCCATAAAAAGCTTTTTTCTTCCGGCCCTGTCAAAATAGTGGTCATGGATGACATCATAAAGAAGCACCCCGTCAAGCTCGCCGCTGCCCACTGGTATGGAGGCCATTTCACCGGATGCAATAACCCTTATATTCTCTATTGCCCTGCTGCCGGCCGATACCAGGAGCCTGCTTATGGAATCCTCATCTTTTTCCAGTGCATAAACAAAGCCTGAAGGCGCTACCGCTATTGCCGCAGCCATAGTATTGCTTCCCCAGCCGCAGCCGAAATCAAGTATCTTCTGGCCCGGCATTATGCCTATCTTTTTAAAAAAAACGGGCCCTTTTTCATCGACCCATCTGTCAAAATCCTTTTTCATGACCTGTCTATATTATGACCATATGCTCATAATATAGATTAAAACAGATTTGTCAAAGAAAAAAGCAGGGAATAGGATCTTTTAGTCTCCCTGTCCCCTGCTTTATATATTACATATCAGTCGGAGCTATCCGGCAAATCTCTCTGCCAGGAACTGGGCTACGAATGCCACTGCAAAAAGTATGCTGACTACTATCATCAGCGGATGCAGCTGCCTTATCTTGCCCCTGAATATCTTTATAAGGGTGTAGCTTATAAAACCAAAACCTATCCCGTAGGCTATGCTGTAGGTAAAAGGCATTATGATAATGGTTAAGAACGCCGGTATGCCTTCTTCATAGTCGCCGAAATTGATCCGGCTCATGACAGTCATCATCAAAAATCCCACGATTATAAGGGCGGATGCCGTGACCGGATATTTATATACGCCTTCGGCTATCTCTACTCCTCCGCCCACCACTGCTATAAGCGGGGCAAAGAAGATGGATACCAGAAACAAAAAACCGGTAACTGTGGGCATTATGCCTGTCCTTCCGCCGTCGGACACGCCGGAGGCGCTCTCGATATAGGTGGTGACAGAGCTGGCCCCGAAAAGCCCGCCGGCAACCGCTGCCAGCGAGTCTATTAATAGCACGCTCTTCAGATTGGGAAGAGACCCGTCCTTGTCCAGCAGTTTTGCTTCTCCCCCGACACCTATGACTGTTCCCATGGTATCAAAGAAGTCTGTCATAAAAAGGGCAAATACCATGACCAGCGCTGCTATGTTGAGCATGCCGTTGCTCCAGACAGCTCCCACAATATCAGCTTTGAAGAATGTATAAAAACTTTCAGCTGTAGGAACGCTGACATACTGTGCCGGAAGGGGGATCACCCTGAATATCATGCCCACTACTGCGGTCCCTACGATCCCCAGGAGTATGCCGCCTTTTATCCTGAATGCCACAAGTACGGTGGTCAGAACCAGGCCGAATGCCGCCAGCTGGGTGTAGCCGGCAGTGAAGTCTCCCAGCCTTACTGCAGTGACCGGATCGATGTCCACAAAGCCTCCCTGCTGGGCACCGATAAAAGCGATAAACAGTCCTATGCCTACGCCTATGGCATATTTCAGCCCCATGGGGATGGCCCTCATTATCATAGACCTTAGTCCTGTCAGGACAAAGATGGTGACTATTATGCCCTCGATAACTATGATGCCCATTGCCTGCTGCCAGGTAAGCCCCAGGCCGAAGATGATGGTAAATACCACTACCGCATTTATGCCCATTCCCGAAGCCAGCGCGAAAGGCGTATTGGTTATAAGGCCCATGAGCATGCTCATCAGCCCGGCACCGATGCAGGTTGCGATCACCGCCGCCTCAAAGGGGATCCCGGTAGCGCCGCCGGAGGACAGGATAGCTGGATTCACGAAAATGATGTAGGCCATTGTCATGAATGTGGTGATACCAGCGACGATCTCCGTCCTGACGGTGGTCTTTCTTTCCTTCAGCTTGAA
>CAYZJW010000129.1:0-4215 GCA_964478985.1 uncultured Actinomycetota bacterium | reverse complement strand
CTGGTCTTTGTGTCATAAAAAGGGGAGCTTGCTCTGCCATAAAAAATCGAAATGATAATTAATTATGTTTTCCCACACTATATATATGTTACACAACCGTAGCAGTTTTTCCTTTGAGCATCTTTCCGGTAGGTCTCTTTCTTTCTGTCCTCCGGGCAAGATATGGCGATTTTTTTAGAAGCCAGTATTTGACCGCCGGCTTTACCATCCTTACCAGGTATCTTTTTATGCCCAGCGTCTTTCTTATATCAGAAATAAAATCATCGAGGTCTCTTTTCTGGTAGCCAAGTATATCCTGGCTGGCAGATGTATCCATCCAATCAGTATAGAAAGGTGCACTGGTAAATGCTTCTTCCGGGAGCATCCCTATTCCTACCTCTTCCAGGACCCTGGCAATAAAATCCTTCTGCATCATCTGGCACTTTTTTCCCCCGCCTATAAGGTGTATCCCTCCCCAGACCCTGTCGCTGGCTGTTGAGGCCGCTATGGCATATCCGGCATCGGCAGCATGGACCAGCTCTATCCTGTTATCAAGGGGCACGCTGAAAAGCAGAGGGTCCATTTCACAAAGTGACGGCGACAGGACTGCTCCCAGCCTCAGGATGGTCCATTTAAGTCCGGAGACCCTTACAAGATGCTCGCATGCTACTTTGTGATGAGAGTAATTATCAGTGGGCTGTACATTTTCGGCAATATTCCTGGGAGGAGCCAGGTCCTGGGTCTTTCCGTATACGGATATTGAGGACGTAAAAACGATACCGGGTTCGGTCCGGGATTCCCTGGCTGCCCTGATAAGGTTCCTGGTACCCTCTACATTTATCTCCCAGGCCCAGTCTGGCTTCTTTTCAGAAACAGGGGGGATAATAAAAGCCTGGTGTATTATTATATCGATTCCCGCTGCTGCACTTTTTACCTGGTCTTTATCAGTTATATCTCCCCATAATATATCCATTTTTGCACCAGGATCTGTTTTTTTTAGATGCCTGTATATTTTCCTGTTTCTATTGTTGTCCAGCTCCAGGACTTTTACGCTATGACCCATTTCCAGCAGGTTTTTCAGGGTATATAAGCCCACATTGCCAAAAGCTCCCGTCAATAGTATCTGCAATTTTTCCTCCATATGAATGATAAGGCAATATGCCTTTTTAAAAGATTATATCCCGGCTACCTTAAAGAAAGCTTAAAGCTTCTAAGGTTTTTGCATCTCTGCTGCCTGGATCCTCTCTATTATGGGAGGATGGGAGTAAAGTACTGCGCGTATGATAGGATGGGGATCGACATTTGCCAGGTTGGCTTCTGCCAGGCTCTTCATAAGTCCTATCTGAGCTTCATGTCCACCGGTTATCTCCAGGGCCAGCCGGTCAGCCTGCCTTTCAAAATGCCTGGAAAGGATATTTTGAGGCGGTGCTGACAAAAAAGTGATAAACGATACCAGTAGTATTATTATAAAGATGGCCCTGAGATCTCCCGTCAGGCCGGTACGCCTGAGAATAACGCTTAGCAAGAAAAGGCCCAGAAATCCAGTAGAGATCCCAATGGCTATGCTCTTTATTATATGCAAATACCTCCAGTGGGCCGCCTCATGGGCCACCACATTTATACTCTCTTCCCTGGTAAAATCATTAACAAGGTTATCATAAAGTACTATGCGCCTGGTGTTGCCAAAACCGGTAAAATAAGCATTGGCTTTGACAGTCTTCCTGCTGGCATCGGCTATCAGTATGTCGCTTACCTCGATACCGGCTCTGCCGGTTACCTCAAGAAGATCCTGCCTCATCTCCTGGTCCTCAAGCTTTTTAAAATTGTAAAACAGCGGATCTATCAGTACCGGAAAAATGTACACCCCGATTATGATGAAGGCCGCCATAACCGAAGCGGCAATAAGCCACCAGTTCCGGGAAACATATGTCATAAGGGCATACAGGCCTGTAAATGCCGCTGCCGAGATGACTATGTCTATTGCCTTTTCTTTGGCAAAGTCGGAAAACCACATCCCCAGAGACTGATTGGAAAGGCCAAATCGGTGCTCGATGACATAACCCCGGTAAAAGCTGAGAGGAAGGATGATAATATTGAGCAATATATAGAAAAGGGCTATATAACCGGCAGCAATATATAAGCGGACATGACCGGCCCCTGAAAAATATCTCCATACCGCCCACACTGCTGCCGCCATAAAAAGCCAGGTGGTAATTCTTACAGAGACTGAGATTATCATGCTTATCCGGTTATACCGGGCTGCCCTTGCCAGGAACCCGGGATCAAAATACTTCAGGGCGGCAGTATCTGCCGGAGGCCTGTATATAAGGGAGGATACCAGCAGTATTATAAGGACAATGAGAGACAGTGCTCCCGTTATTATAAGGAGCCAGGCCAGGCCCTGCCCTGATTCAAAATATTTTAATCTCTGACCCATGACCAATTACCTGATATTGATGTTATTATAATAGATTCTATTAGAATCAGGGGAAAATTAAAAATGGCAGGGATAATATCAAAAGAATGTGTGCCCGGGACTTTTATCCTGTAAACTGATCCAATATCATATCACCCCTCCGTCTCAGGAAAGTATCCAGGACTTCCTGAAACCTCTCACATACAGGTTCCCTTCCTCCCGATATAAGGAGCGAAGACAGCGGGCATCCTCCGCCGCAGATGGGGGCAAAGCTGCAGCTCCTGCATTTTTCCATATTCATGACGTCCCGGTCTCGCCATATGTCCATCTTTTTTTCTGACAGCTCGAGATCCGGGAAAAATTTTCCGATAGAAAGATCTTTATTCCCTATGGATTCAGGACAGGTGTATACCATTCCGTCAGGACAGAATATGTATAATTCCAACAGGTTGCTCTCACAGTTAAAAAACCGGGGCGATACATTGGGCGCTCCGTTTAATATATCGATTATATGGCGGATAGGCTTGAAACTGTAAAAACCAAAAGTCTTTTCCAGCTCAGGATGCCTGTCATAGACATCCAGGAGTTTATCAAGAAAGAGGTCTTCCGGTATGATCGGGTCTACATAATCCAGGGTTGTATGGTCGGTGACCAGCGATGGTTTGGTCCTGAAATTGGGATTCCCCACCCAGTCTCTTTTCTTCATATATTCATACAGCTCCGGCAGATACTGTATATTTTCTGAATCGATATTCACCCTGGCATTGGTGTTTATACCCGCATCCAGAAGCCCGCTTATGCTCTTTGATATCTGATCAAAACTTCCTTTTCCCGAGGGGGTCTTCCTCCTTTTGTCGTGGATGTATCCCGGACCGTCAATGGTTATCTGAAGCATCTCAATATTATACTTTACCGGTTCAAGTATATCTATGAAATCGCCGGCAAAAACGCCATTGGTGACAATTGTTACCTTTGCCTCTTTTTCAGCTGCAAATCCCAGGATCTTTGCCACCGAATTTTTGTTCCTGGGGAGTAAAGGTTCACCTCCAAAAAGCTCTACCGCATATATTTTCCTGTCAATCCTGCTGGATACCGCTTTGATGGATTCCAATGCACTTTCAAGCATATTTTCATCCATATCCCGGCTGGGAACTTCGGGAAGATCCTTTTCAAAACAATAGGTGCATCTAAGATTGCATGTGTAGGTGGGACATAATACATATTTGACCGGTCTTTGGCCAGCTTTCTTCTGGTAGTTTTTAAAAAGCTTCTCAAACAGCCGTTCTTCTTCAAGAGGGTCTTTATAGAAGTACCCTCTCTCTATAAGGTCAGAGAGAGGGCTGAGATCTCCTCTGCTGGAATCTCCACCGAGCAAATCTTCCCATATCCCTGTTTCTATAAGGTCAAGCGCTCCGGTAAGGAAATTATTGATGAAAGTATATTTTTCATCCAGCCTATGACAGTAATTATATTTGCTCTGGTAAAGCATAATCTCATTATTCTAATATCCGCGGTCTACCATCCGCCGCCTACCCACCAGCACCAGAACCAGCAGCAAAGAGGCCCGATGTCACTGTTTAGTTTAGTAAATTCAGGGTCTCTGTTCCATAGATCTTTTGTTTTGTTTATTGATATCAAGTCCTTTCCTCCTTTCTTTTAATTTTTCAATAATACTTCAAGATTGCTACAATTTTTCAGGCTATCAGTGTGATATCTTCTTACTGTATTGATCATCTAAGAAAAATTATCGTATCCCCTATCCTTATGGTATATGCTACCTGCATGATAAGCAGGATAATAAAAAGTATGTACATTAATAT
>CAYZJW010000128.1:2067-4217 GCA_964478985.1 uncultured Actinomycetota bacterium | reverse complement strand
TTGAGGGTGCGTAGAAAAAACCGTCATCAGAGAAACAGCCGTCTGCTGCCAGTATATTTTTTTGGGGTATGCTGGCTCCCCTATCAGGACTCGAACTTTACCAGGAATTCTTCCAGTTTCTTCCTGTTTTCCGGCATAAGCTCGCATATGGGCAGGCGGAATACTTCCCTTACATAACCCTTTATGGCCAGGGCTGTCTTTATGGGTATGGGGTTCTGCTCTATATTCATGATGCGGAACATGGGCTGCAGCCTGTAATTAAGCTCCCTCATCTTTCCGAGATCTCCATCCAGTCCTGCATGTACGAAATCCTTCATGAGCCCGGGGAATAGATTGCTGGATACGCTTATAAGGCCCATCCCCCCTGCAGCAGTAAGAGGCAGGGTTATGGCATCATCCCCGGAAAGCACCGAGAAGTCTTCCGGGGCTCTCTCTATTACCTGCATCATCTGCATTATGCTCCCGGACGCTTCCTTGACGCCCACGATATTGGGATGACGGGCCAGCCTTATCATGGTATCTGTCTCTATGTTCTTTCCCGTCCTGGGAGGTATATTATATACTATGTGAGGCAGTTTAACATTATCGGCAATTTTTATGAAATGCCTGTAGAAACCTTCCTGGGTGGGTTTATTGTAGTAGGGCGCCACCTGCAGTGTCCCGTCTGCGCCTGCATCCATGGCAGCTCTGGCAAGACTTATAGCTTCTTCTGTATTATTGGAGCCTGCTCCTGCTATTACCAGGACTCTTTTATTTACGGTCCTGCAGGTCCTCTCTATTACTTCTATATGTTCTTTGGTGGATAGTGTGGGGCTTTCACCGGTTGTACCAACCGGTACAATACCGTCTATACCATTTTTTATCTGGAATTCTATCAATCTGTCCAGGCTTTCCAGGTCCAGTCTTCCGTCATCTGCAAATGGAGTAACGATAGCTGTGTAGATTCCTTTAAACATATGACACCCTTCGTTTTTGTTTTATATTATCAGTTTTACAATCAACAAAAAAGTATTTTAGTTGGAAAGCATATTGACCAGCTGGCAGAGGCTGGCATCTATCTCTTTTTTATTTTCAAATATATCCTCAAACTTATGGGTTATTATCTTCATGGCCCTTATGCCCACCATGCAGTCGCTTTCACCCTCTATGAGGAGCTCTACTGCTTTCCTGCCGAATTCAGCAGCCAGTATCCTGTCCATTGCCGAAGGGGATCCGCCCCTCTGTATGTGGCCCAGTACCGATATCCTTACTTCCCTGCCCACCAGGAGCTTTATGGAAGATGCCACTTCGCTGGCCTTTGCTGCTCCTTCGGCCACTATCACCAGTGTATGCCTTTTATCCTTCCTGTTTTCCTTTATATCGCTGGCTATTGCAACGATATCTACTTTCCTTTCAGGTATGAGGACAAAATCAGCACCGCAGGCGATAGCAGTATTTATGGCTATAAGTCCGGAAGCCCTGCCCATTACCTCTATTACAAAAATACGGTCATGCGAATAGGCGGTATCCCTTATCTTGGAGATAAGGTCTATGATGACATTAAGGGCAGTGTCAAAACCTATGCTGTAATCAGTGCCCGGGATATCATTATCTATGGTACCCGGTATGCCCACTACCTGTATCCCCTGTTTATGGAGTTCGTGGGCTCCCCTGAAGGAACCGTCACCCCCGATTACTATCAGGCCCTCTATGTCATTCCGTTTAAGGTTCTCTATTACTTCTTTCTGTCCTGCCCTGCACCTGAACCTCTCGGAACGGGCTGAATAAAGGAAGGTCCCTCCCCGGTCGATTATGCCGCTTACCGAGGACAGGTCCAGTGGAGTAAAATTATTTTCAATAAGCCCTTTATAGCCTTCATAAAACCCGTATATCTCCAGGCCCCTGCTTATGGCATACCTGGTTACAGCCCTTATGGCGGCATTCATGCCGCTGGCATCTCCGCCGCTGGTCATAACGGCAATCCTTCTTTTATCTGCCAAGACTTCTACCTCCTATTTTCTCCTGGATCTTAGTTCTTCAAAAAGCCGGGCAGGTTCTATGTCCTTCTCAGCCAAAAGCACCAATAAATGGTACAGGAGATCGCCGGCTTCATATATGATATCTTTTTTTTCCTGGTGTTTGGCTGCCAGCAGGACCTCGATGGCTTCTTC
>CAYZJW010000128.1:0-1967 GCA_964478985.1 uncultured Actinomycetota bacterium | reverse complement strand
CTCTCCCTTTTTCCACAGCCTTTTCCTGGACCTGCTCCAGAACCAGGTATACCCTTCCTCCAGGCTTTTCTTCAGCGATTCCTGGTCCATATAAGCCAGCATCAGGACCTCACCCGTATCATAGTCCTGCACAACGGCAGGTATCAAGGCTTTCTTATCCATATATATCACCATCTTTATAATCTTATATTAATACCCTGGCTTTTTAAATATTCCTTGGCCTGCTTTACCGTATACTGGCCAAAATGGAATATCGACGCCACCAGCACCGCATCTGCATCTGCATGCTTTATCACATCCCTTAAGTGGCTGAGTTTTCCTGCTCCCCCGGAGGCTATAACCGGAATATTTACCGATGAAGAGACAGCCCTGGTAAGTTCTATATCATAGCCGTCCTTTGTACCATCCGTATCCATGCTGGTAAGGAGTATCTCTCCCGCCCCCAGCTTCTCGGCTTCCACCGCCCAGTCAACTGCATCTTTCCCGGTGGGTGTCCTTCCCCCGTGGAGGTATACCTCCCAGGAATCCCTGCTTTTATACTTTGCATCAATAGCCACTACGATGCACTGGCTGCCGAATATCCGGGCTCCATCCCTTATCAGTGAGTGATCCAGGAAGGCAGATGTATTTATAGACACCTTGTCAGCCCCTTTTTTAAGTATCTGCCTGATATCTGCGGTAGCCGCTATACCGCCGCCTATGGTATAGGGGATAAACACCTTCTCTGCAGTCCTGCTGGCAAGCTCCACTACCGTCTTCCTCTTCTCATGAGAGGCGGTTATATCCAAAAATACCACTTCATCTGCACCTTCCACATCATAAAAAGAAGCCAGCTCTACCGGGTCCCCTGCATCCCGGAGATCTAAAAATTCTATTCCCTTTACCACCCTGCCCCTGTCAACATCCAGGCAGGGTATTATCCTTTTAGTTATCAATGCCTTTACCTGCCTTTATGGCTTCTGCCAGGTCCATGGGATCCTTTCCTTCATATAGGGCTTTTCCTGCTACTGCCCCGCTTATGCCCAATGGTTCTATCTGCTTGAGCTTTATTATATCATCGATACTGGAGATCCCGCCTGCTATTATAAGGGGTATGGAGATCCCGGACAGTATCTTCCGGAGACGGCCGGTATCGATACCCCCCAGCGTACCGTCGCGTTCGATGTCGGTCACTATGACTTCGTCCATCCCCAGCTTTTCCAGTTCTCCAGCAAAGTCAAATATGTTTTTTGAAGTCCTTTCCTGCCATCCGTTCTTGTAAATGGTCCCGTCTTTGCCGAAATCCAGGCTTATTATTATCTTATTTCCGAACCTGGTGGATGCTGACTCCAGAAAATCCCTGTCTTCTATAGCCCTGGTCCCCAGGATGACCCTGTCTATGCCGGCGGAAAGTACTTTTTCCATGGTCTCAATATCCCTTATGCCCCCGCCGTACTGGACCTTTACTTTCGTCTTTTTCCTTATCTTTTCCGCCAGGGAAAGATTGGATACACTTCCTGTCCTGGCTCCATCCAGGTCTATGACATGTATCCATGAGGCGCCTTTTTCCTTCCACCTGGCTGCAACCATGAGCGGGTCATCAAAATATTTTTTCTTCCTTCCGAAATCACCCCTGGTGAGCCTGACGCATTGTCCTTCAATTATATCTATTGCCGGATATATTATCATTTTCTGCTTTCCGCCAGGCTTATAAAATTCTTTACCAGGACCTGTCCGATGGTGCTGCTTTTCTCGGGATGGAACTGGAACCCGAAAATATTGTCTTTTTCCACACTTGCTGCCAGGTCAGTCCCGTATTCTGTAGTGCTGCTTATTACAGAAGGATCGTCTGGTACCGCATGATATGAATGGACAAAATAGAAATATTCCCCGTCTTTAATACCGGAAAATATCCTGCTTTCCTTCATCTTTATCTCCACCTGGTTCCATCCCATATGGGGTATCTTGACACCGGGAGGTATTTTCCG
>CAYZJW010000127.1:0-4267 GCA_964478985.1 uncultured Actinomycetota bacterium | reverse complement strand
ATACCCGGGCATAATGACGGAAAGATCAACGGAGCTTATACCATGGGGGGTCCTGAACTTGCAATCGAGACTTTTGAAGGCTTTTCCGGCCTGGATATAGATAATTATATAATAACCGATTTTGACGGCTTCATCCCCCTTATCGATTATTTGGGCGGTGTGACTATAGAAGTCGGTGAAGATATGGCAGATGGTTTTTCGGGCTGTTATCTGAGCAGGGGCGTACATCATCTTAACGGGGAACAGGCGCTTGCATTATGCCGGAACCGCTATAGGAGCGGGGATGGCTCCACCCAGGGAGGGGCCTGGGCCCGGGAAAGGGAAGCAGCAAAGGTCATAAAGGCCCTGTATGAACAGAAGACCACGCTGGACAGGATACTGGCCCTGCCGGCATTTGCAGATTTCCTGTTAAGATATACCTGGACTGATCTGGGCTTTATCGACCTTATGAGGATACTGCCGGTGCTGGGAAATATCGGTACTCCGGAAATAGAGCTCAGGGGCGTGCCTTCCTACAGCAAGATGATAGGAAAGGCCAGCGCCGTGGTCCATTATGAGGATGAGACAGCACAGATGTTTGAGGAAATAAAAAACCAGTAGCCGGCCGGTCAAGCTGATTGACTTTTGAATCATAAGTAGTTAATATTTGTTTTGCAAAATAGTTAAGTCAGCCAAATATGTTTTGGGCGGAAGTAGCTCAGCTGGTAGAGCATCACCTTGCCAAGGTGGGGGTCGCGGGTCCGAGTCCCGTCTTCCGCTCCATTTTGTTTTTTAGATGTAATTGAAATATTTTTTGAAGACAGGGAAATGATCAGCATAACCTTTCAAGACCTGGGAAATGCAGAAGTAGAGAAAGGCGCTTCCATAAAAGAAGCTGCAGGGAAGCTTGACAGGGAACTTGCAAAAAAAGCTGTTGCGGCAGAGATAACAGATAAAAAAAACAGCGATATGGCGGAAACTGTGATCGACATGGCCGCCAGTCCCCATTCTGACATCTCGGTAAAGCTTCTATATCCGGGAGATGATGAAAAAACACTGGATATCCTCAACCACAGCACTGCCCATATAATGGCGGCGGCAATAAAAAAGATCTATCCTGAAGCCAGGTTTGCCATAGGCCCTTCAATAAAAAACGGTTTTTATTATGATTTTGAGATAGACGGCAGCCTGTCGCCGGAAGACCTTCCCCGAATAGAGAAACAGATGAAGAAGCTCATAGGGGCAAACCATGCATTCAAAAGGGAAATGGTCTCAAGGGAAGAGGCGGAAGGATTATTTGCCGGAAATCCTTATAAGCTGGAGCTTATCAAAGATATCCCTGAAGACATGGTCAGCATATACCGGTCCGGTGATTTCACAGACCTCTGCCGGGGTCCCCATGTCCCTTCTTCGGGCTGGATAAGAGACTTCAAGCTTTTAAGCATAGCCGGAGCCTACTGGAGGGGCAATGAGGATAATGAGATGCTTATCCGCATATACGGCACGTCCTTCTACAGCAGGGATGATCTTGACAGGTACCTGGAACGGCTGGAGAAGGCAAAACAGAGCGACCACAGGAGGATAGGCCGGGAACTCGACCTTTTCAGCTTCCATGACGAAGCTCCGGGTTTCCCTTTTTTCCACCCCGGAGGCATGACACTCAGGAATATAATACTTGATTACTGGCGGGAGGAGCATGCCAGGGAAGGTTACCTGGAAGTAAACACTCCCATAATACTCTCCAATGACCTGTGGAAGACTTCCGGGCACTGGGATAATTACAAGGAAAACATGTATTTTGTTGAAATAGATGAAAATGAATATGCCGTAAAGCCCATGAATTGCCCCGGCAATATCATAATATATAAAAACAGCCAGCATTCCTACCGGGAACTGCCCATAAGATATGCGGAACTGGGACTGGTACACAGGCATGAAAAATCAGGAGTGCTTCACGGGCTTTTCCGGGTAAGAAACTTTACCCAGGATGATGCCCATATATTCTGCACCGAAGAACAGCTTGACAGTGAGATAGGCGGTGTCATAGACCTGGTAGACAGGATGTACCGCGTCTTTGGCTTTGACGATTATTTTGTAGAGCTTTCTACCAGGCCTGCAAAAAGCATTGGATCGGAAGAGATGTGGGACAAGGCAGAGGGCATACTAAAGGAGATGATCGAAAAAAAAGGCCTGGATTACAATATAAACGAAGGTGACGGTGCTTTCTACGGCCCCAAGATAGATTTCCATATAAGGGACTGCCTGGACAGGACCTGGCAGTGCGCCACTATCCAGCTGGACTTTGCCATGCCGGAGAAGTTTGATATACAGTATGCCGGTAAGGATAATGAAAGGCACCGGCCGGTTATGATACACCGGGTAGTGCTGGGAAGCGTTGAAAGGTTTATGGGAATACTGCTGGAACAATATGGGGGAAGCCTGCCTCCCTGGCTGGCGCCGCAGCAGGCAGTGGTACTTCCCATATCGGATAAACAACTTGACTATGCCAATACAGTCCTGGAAGAGCTGGTAAAAAACGGATGCAGGGCATCAATCGATGACAGGGTGGAATCACTCAATAAGAAGATCAGGCAGGCAGAGATGCAGAAGATCCCCTATATGATAGTCATCGGAGGGAAGGAAGAGGAGACCGGCACTATTACAGTCAGGAAGAAATCAGGCGGAGACATGAAACAGGCCGGACTTGCTGAGTTTTTGGAGATATTTACCGAAGCAGTCAAAAACAGGATCATTGAATATTGATTTTTTTCTACTTTATTTTTTGAAAAAATATTCCTATAATTTATTGTATTCTTTTTGGGTCCATTGATGACATTATACTTTTGCTATAAAGATTTATTACTCTATAAAGGGGCAAACTATGACACTGAGAGAAAGAGTAAAGCTGTATACCACTAGATCCGCTATCAAGGGAGCTCTAAGGGTCCTGCCCAGAATATCTGATGAAAGATGGCTCTCGCTGGTAAAGGGAAGGGTATACAGGATGAAGAAGCAGGAGGAAAGGGATTTCCTGGAGAATCTGCTGGTAAACCTGAAAAAGACTGCATCAAAGATGGCGCCGAAAGTCAGGGAAAAGGTGGTCATGAACCTCATAAACAATGCCATGGTCCAGGGACAGCCCAGGAGGATGGCATTTGCCAGAAAATATGGCTTTAATCCCCCCAACCTTCTGGTTATATCTCCTACCATGAGGTGCAATCTTAAGTGTTTTGGCTGCTATGCATGGCAGTATTCCAAGAAGAAAGACCTTCCTTATGATGTCTGCAACCGGGTTATCAGGGAAGCCAATGATATAGGTATATATTTCTTTGTGATAACCGGCGGGGAACCTTTCTGCTGGGAGCACCTTTATGATTTCCTGGAAAGACATAATGATTCTTTCTTCCAGATCTACACCAATGGCCAGCTCATAGATGACAGCGTGGCCAAAAAACTGGCCCAGCTGGGTAATGCCATACCCTGCATAAGCATTGAGGGATTCGAGAAAGAGACAGAGGCAAGGCGGGGGAAAGGCTCCTGGAAGAATATAATGAATGCCATGGATGCGCTGCGCAACAACGGGGTGCTCTTCGGTTTCTCGGTAACAGCTACCAGGCATAATAATGAGATGGTAGTAAGCGATGAGTTCGTAGACCTGTTTGTGGAAAAGGGAGCATTTATCGGATGGTATTTCAATTATATACCGATTGGCAAGGAGCCGGATATGGAGCTTATGCCTACTCCCCAGCAGCGTGACTACAGGAGGCAGAAGATACTTGATATAAGGAAGACCAAAGATATGATCGTGGCTGATTTCTGGAATGACGGGCCGCTGGTAAACGGCTGCATGGCCGGAGGCAAGAATTACCTTCATATAAATGTGAACGGAGACGTAGAACCCTGTGTATTCGTGCATTTTGCAGCCGACAATATCAAGGAAAAAAGCCTTATCGAAATATTGACATCCAAATTCTTCATGGCATTCAAGAAGAGGCAGCCGTATACGGAAAACCATCTAAGGCCCTGCACCATAATAGATAATCCCCAGGTATTGAGGGATATTGTAGCCGAGACCGGCGCATATGCTACCCATGAAGGCGCGGAGACCATAGTGGGATGCCTGGCCAGGCCCCTGGATGATTATGCTGACCGCTACAAGAAGATAGCAGACAGGGCATGGGAATCCGGATATGTGCCGGAAGAAGAGTCAAGAGAAGCGGTATAGACAAAACGGTCTAATATTAGTATAATTCCTATTCGTCTGGAAATAGTGTTAGGCAAAATAAAT
>CAYZJW010000126.1:0-4277 GCA_964478985.1 uncultured Actinomycetota bacterium | reverse complement strand
TCTTCCTTTCCCAGGTCATAGCAGGTGGTGCTGTCGATATTTAACAGTATGCCCGGAAGGTCTACCTTTTCAAAGTCCTGTTTATGCTTATTATAGAAAGCCTCGCAGCAGCATCCGGCATAATACCTGACACCCCTGCCTTTAAGGGCGGTAAGTGTCTGGTGCAGGTGCTCATAGCTTACTATGGTCATATGCTCTATGCCGTATTTTTCTGCCATATCCATGGTATCCCCGATGCTGCATCTGCCGCAGCGGCTGCAGCCCTGCTCATACCTGAACCGGCATTCCGGGAGCTTGGCGCAGTAAGGCAGGAGAAGCATCTCTATCTTGTTTTTATCCGAAAACGGCTTATGCACCATATATATGTCATTAAAATACTTAAGGGGTATCCCGTACTTTTTCAGGGACGTCCTTTCAAAACAATCCCTTACCACATCCTTTATGTCCCCTGCATCGATCCCTGATATGGGTTCAGGATAGTTTTCAAAGAAATCGTCGATCACTTCCCGGGCGCAGCCGTCCCTTATGGAGATGTTCTTGAGCCGCGCCTCCAGGTCGAATACCGCCCTCCGTGGGTAGACAAAGAAGTCCCCGGTAAAGTACAGGTTCTTCAGCTGCCCCCGCTTCATATCGATATTTGCCGAGCATTTTATCACGCTCTTTCTGGACTTGGTTATGGCTTTTATATAATGCTGATGCTTATTTTGGCTTATCCTGTATATATGGCGTCCGCTTTCAAAGAAGCCAGCCTTCTCTTCCAGCAGCTGTTTTTCCCTGGAGTTCAGGTCTCCGGGATAAGTCTCTATGCCCAGCTTTTCCCTGAAGCCCTTAAGCAGATTTTCAATTATTTCCTGCCTCTCCGGGAGATAACCTGCCTCCCGGGATAGCCAGGTGACCCGCTCCTTCAGGGAATTTACCTCGCTGTAGCCCAGCTTCTCGATAGGGACCCTCAGGCATCTCAGCATCACATCTATATCCAGGTCTACCAGCAGGGTGCCCTGGAACATAAAGGCATTCCCCAGGGAAGTCCCCCCGGAACCCGAGATCTTTTTGCCCCCGCATTCTATATCATTCCTGGGCCTGAAGGCACAGTGTATGCCGAAGCGGTTTATGCCGGCAGAGACAGCACTGCAGAAGAGCCGGTAATAATCCTCCACTTTTGATACCTGCGGGAAAGCATCCCGGGTGGAGAATATCTCCCAGCCCACATCAGGGGTATTCCAGTATAGGGCTCCGCCCCCGGTTATCCTGCGGTTTATATCTATGCCCATATCCCTGCAGTATCCGGGCCTCAGCTCCTTTTCCACTGCCTGGAACTGGCCTACCAGGGCGGCGTGGGGATCGAAGCTAAGGAACCGTATAGTATCCGGGGAACTGCCTTCATGCCTGGCTTCCAGCATAGCCTCATCCAGGGCCATGTTCCGGGCTGCGCTCAGGCATCCTGTATCTATTACCCTGAACTTTTTCTTCATCTTGAATTAAGGACCTTTGACTCATGATCCGATGCAGCCTCAGCCCAGTCAAAATCCCCCGGGACATTGCTCATCCGGCAGAACTCCTCCCATACTGCTCCTGCAGGCGCGGTCTTCAGGTCTTCCAGGAAAGCCAGCCTGGAGAACAGGTCTCCATCTTCCTCAAATCTTTTGAGCCTGTCTGTGGGCTCAAGCAGGGCATAAAGGAGCGCCTTTGATATGGTCCTGGCTCCCAGGGCCAGGGCTCCCACCCTGTTTATGGAGCCGTCAAAATAATCGGTGCCTATATATACCCGGTCCAGGGCTTTTGCCCTGACTATCTCCTGCATTATGGCCAATATCTCTCCGGTGAGGGTGGTCACGTGGTCGCTGTCCCACCTCACCCCCCGGCTCAGGTGCAGCAGTATTCCTTTTACAAAGAGGAGCACTGCAGATATCTTGTCCGATACCAGTTCCGTGGGATGGAAGTGTCCGGTATCAAAGGTTATAAGCTTGTCCTTTTCCCGGGCATAACTGAGATAGAACTCATTGGAGCCTGCGGTATATGACTCGATGCCGATGCCGAAAAGCTTGCTTTCCAGAGCGTCCATCATATTCTTATCAGGATGATCTTCTTCGAAGATCTTATCCAGTGAGCTTTTCAGGTATTGCCTGTGCTCCAGCCTGGTGACAGTATCATCCTTGGACCCGTCCGGTATCCAGATATTATTTATGCAGACAGTACCCAGCATGCTGCCTATATGATCCGCTATGCGGCGGCTCCTCTTTACATGCTCTATCCAGAAATCCCTCACCCCGGGACTGGAGCTGGCCAGGGTATAGCTGTCCTCTGCCATGGGGTGGCCGAATAATGTGGGGTTAAAGTCAAGACCCACCTTGTTTTTTTGGGCCCACTGTATCCAGGTGTCAAAATGTTCGGGGAGTATCTCGTCCCTGTCTACTTTTTTCCCCTTAAAATCTCCATAGACGGCGTGGATATTTATCTTTATCCTTCCCGGCACCAGGCTGAGGACTTTTTCCAGGTCGGCAAATAGCTCTTCCATATTCCTTGCCTTTCCCGGATAATCGCCTGTGGAAAGGATGCCTCCTCCCGGGGAAGCGGCCTCCTTTACCTCAAAGCCGTCTACGTCATCCAGCTGCCAGCAGTGTATGGACACCGGTATGCATCCCAGGATTTCCAGGGCAGCGCCGGTGTCTGCCCCTAATTCCTTATACCTGCCTGCGGCATATTCATATTGTCTTTTATCAGCACCCATCTTTTTCCTTCCCAGACTTTTTATTTATATTACCCGTTTCCAGTCCCGGATAGACCCGGTAAAAGTATTTTACATCTAATAAGGGTGAGTATACAACCTCAATGTCCTTGAAATGCTCCCGTTTTTGGGTATAGTATCTATACAGCCGGATATCTGTCTGGATCATCCGGCAGTATTTATATTATTTATCCGTTTAAGACCGGAGCCAGAGGATGAAAAGTCCAGAATATGTGCAGACAAGCCTGGCAGCAGCCCTGTCTCTGGGGCTGGAAAAGGGTAGCTTCAAGGACAGGGTAAAGCTTACCGGGCTGAACCTGCTTCTTGTATACGATAAAAGATGCGCCGGAAGATGCGCCTACTGCGGCATATCAGAAAACAGGCCCGCGGCCAGGGGCAAAAAGACTTTTATAAGGGTGAAATGGCCTGTATACAGACTGGAAGAGGTCATAGACAGGACCCTCTCCCGCCCCAACCATTTCCAGAGGATATGCATCTCCATGATAACTCACGGCCATGCCGTAAAAGACACCATTTACATCACCGGGAGACTTAAGGAGACCATAGACCTTCCCATAAGCCTGCTAATATCCCCCACCATTATAAAGGGTAAGGACGTATTTTATGAGTTTAAGAAAGCCGGGGCTGATATGATAGGAGTGGCCCTGGATGCGGCCACCCCGGGACTTTTTGAAAAATACAGGGGAAGCGGCGTGAAAGGCCCCCACAAGTGGGAAAAATACTGGCAGGTGCTTGAGTGGGCTTCCGGATTCTACGGGCGGGGAAAGACCGGCATCCACCTCATCTCGGGACTGGGAGAGACCGACAGGGAGATGGTGGATACCATACACCGGGCCCAGATGCTGGGGGCCAGGACTCATCTGTTTTCTTTCTATCCCGAAGCCGGCAGCCTGCTGGAGGACAGGGATATGCCCGATCTTCTCACCTACAGGAAGATACAGATAGCAGCTTACCTTATTAACCAGAAGCACCAGGCGCCGGATATAATAAGTTTTGACAGTTCCGGCAGCATTACCGGTTTCGATTATGACCTGGAGGAAGTGTTGCGGGAAGGATTTGCCTTTATGACTTCAGGCTGCCCCGGGACTGATGACAGGTATGCGGCCTGCAACCGGCCCCTGGCCAACGAAAGGCCTTCCCAGGCATTCAGGAATTATCCCTTTATTCCGGACGAAGGTGACAGGGATCTGATACGGGAACAGATAAAAAGCCTGCTCCCGGAAAAAGCCCGCGTCTGACAGGCAGGTAATATCATGACATCAATACCCGGCAGGAAAAGACCCCTTATATTTGCCGTACCCGGCAGCAAGGTCTATATCGGAGACAGCTGGACAAACACCAGGTCAAGTTTTTTGAATATCAGCATCACCGGCAGTTCATGCGAACTCCAGTGCCGGCACTGCCGGGGCCAGCTTTTAAAGCATATGACAGCTGCAGCAGACAGCAGCACCCTTGTATCAGTGGCGGAAAAATACATGAAGAAAAGCGGCCTTAAGGGGATGCTTATAAGCGGGGGGTTTGACAGGAGGGG
>CAYZJW010000125.1:0-4285 GCA_964478985.1 uncultured Actinomycetota bacterium | reverse complement strand
GTCTAATATTAGTATAATTCCTATTCGTCTGGAAATAGTGTTAGGCAAAATAAATAATTTTAAGTAGAAATCATCTATTTCTCACCAGGTAGCGGTCTTTTAAAGGCTTGCTGAGCTGGTTATATATAAATAATAGGTAGATGATTTGTCTACCTATTTTTTTTAAATTGAAAACGGAGGTGAATAATCCACAGCGATAAGAGAATCCGGGTAAATGAATATATCAGAGTGCCTGAAGTAAGACTTATAGGTGATGACGGCAACCAGGTCGGAATAGTACCGGTGCGTCAGGCCCAGGAAATAGCCCGGGAAAAGGGACTGGACCTGGTAGAGGTCTCGCCCAATAGCAAGCCGCCTGTCTGCAAGATAATGGATTTCGGCAAATACAAGTATCAGCTTGAGATATCGGAAAAACAAAAAAAGAAAAAGCAGACCCATATAGTAGTAAAAGAGATAAAACTGAGGCCAAAGATCGATAAAAATGACCTGAATACCAAGATGAAGCAGATAGGGAAATTCCTTAAGCATGGCAATAAGGTAAAGATCACGGTCATGTTCAGGGGGCGGGAGATCGTACACAAGCAGCTGGGTATGGATATACTGGACAAGGTAGTAGCCGAACTGGAAGACCTGGCAGTGGTGGAACTGAGGCCCAAGCTGGAAGGCTATAATATGATAATGGTGCTGGCTCCAGTATGAGAATATTTTAGAACAGTTTGAATACCTATTTAGGAAGGAAGTAGTTTTATGCCAAAGATGAAGACACATAAAGGTGCCGCCAAAAGATTCAGAGTAACAGCCGGCGGAAAAATAATGAGGGAAAAAGCTTTTAAAAGCCATATTTTGACAAAAAAGAATGCCAAGAGGAAAAGAAGACTGGGGACTGACGGGGAAGTATCCGCTTCTGATTCAAGGAAAGTAAAAAGGCTTCTGGGAAGATAAATTGAAAGGTGTGATCTAAATGACCAGGGTAAAAAGAGGAACTGTAAAAAACAGGCGCCATAAAAAGGTGCTGAAAGAAGCCAGGGGATATACCGCATCAAAAAGCAGGACTTTCAAATCTGCCAAGCAGCAGCTGATGAAATCCATGAGTTATTCATACAGGGACCGTAAAAACAATAAGCGCAATTTCAGGAGACTCTGGATAACCAGGATAAATGCAGCAGCCAGGCTTAATGGTATGTCATATAATGAATTTATAAACGGATTAAAGAAGGCAAGTGTGGAAATAAACAGGAAAATGCTGTCAGATCTTGCCGTAAGCGATCCCGATGCTTTCAAGCAGCTGACTGAAGTAGCAAGGAAGGGATCCGCCTAGGAGCCTGTCATGGAACAGAGTGCCTTATCAGCAGAAGAGCTGGAAAAAAGAATAAAACAGGAACTTGAAGGTTTTAAGTCCGGCATAGCCGGTGTCAGCGACCTGGAGTCGCTGGACTCCTTAAAGACGAGATATCTGGGGCGGAAGAGCTATATATCCCTGACCCAGAAAAGCATAGGAAACCTGCCTGCGGATCTTAAGCCGGTAGTGGGAAAGAATACCAATATTGCCAGGAAGGAAATTGAGAAGCTCCTGGAAGAAAAGGAGATGCAGATAAAGGCATCCCTGTATGATGAACAGATGAGGAAGGAACTAGTCGACCTCTCTCTGCCGGGCAGGAAAGCTGCCGGAGGCAGCATAAACATAATCAGCCAGGTAGTGCAGGACATAGAAGACATCTTTATCGGTATGGGTTTCCAGATAGCCGAAGGTCCGGAAGTAGAGACAGATTATTATAATTTTGAGGCTCTTAACACTCCGCGGGATCATCCGGCCAGGTCTCTCCATGATACCATGTTTATCAGCAGCAATGTCCTGCTGAGGACCCAGACATCACCGGTACAGATCAGGTATATGGAGGAGAATAAGCCTCCCATAGCCATAATAGCGCCGGGAAGAGTCTACCGCAAGGACTATGACGTATCGCATACGCCTATGTTTACCCAGGTAGAAGGCCTGGTGGTAGATGAAGGCATTGATTTCGGAAATCTTAAATGGACGCTGGAAGAATTTATAGGCGAGATCTTCGGCAGTGACAGGAAGGTGCGTTTCAGGCCTCACTATTTCCCCTTTACCGAACCAAGCGCAGAGGTGGATGTATCATGTCTGATATGCGGCGGTAAAGGCTGCAGGGTCTGTTCCGGTTCCGGGTGGCTGGAGATACTGGGGGCAGGCATGGTAGACCCAAAGCTATATGGTTTTGTAGGTTATGACCCTGAAAAAGTAAGCGGGTTCGCATTTGGTGTCGGTGTTGAAAGGATATGCATGCTTAAATACGGCATCGATGACCTGAGGATGTTTTTCGAAAACGACATGAGGTTTTTAAAACAGTTTTAGCACGGCGATCCCGGACGCAGACAGTATTCAGATAGAAAGGAAATCTCTAGACTTGAAAGTAACTTTAAACTGGATAAAAGAATTTTTAGATACCAGGGAGCTTGACCCGGCAGAAGCAGCGGATATGCTGACTATGAGCGGGACCGAGGTGGAGAAAGTCGAGGCTTCGGGAAAAGGATATGACAGGATAGTGATCGGGCTCATAAAAAGTTTTACCGGGCATCCGGATGCAGACAAGCTTTCACTTTGTAAAGTCGATTCCGGCAGGAGAGTCCTGGATATTGTATGCGGTGCTGACAATTTTAAACCGGGAGACCGGGTAGCCCTTGCCCTTGAGGGGGCAAAGATAGGTGAAACAGAAATAAAGCGCAGCAAGATAAGAGGCGTATATTCTGAAGGCATGATGTGCTCGGAAGCAGAGCTGGGGCTTTCAGCCGATTCCCGGGGGATAATGATACTTGATGAAAGCCTGGCAGTAGGGGAAGATTTTGCCTCCCAGACAGGCCTGGATGATGTGGTATTCGACCTGGAGATAACCCCGAACCGCCCAGACTGCCTGAGCGTTATAGGTATAGCCAGGGAGATAAGCGCCATGACCGGCATAGGTCTTATCATACCTTCTTATGAATTGGAACCGAGGATAAATCCTGACAGGGCCCTGGACATTGAGATAGAGGACTGCCAAAAGTGTCCCCGGTACTCTGCCATGCTTTTTAAAGAAGCTGACGGGAAAAAGTCTCCCCTGTGGCTTAAAAACAGGCTTACTCTTTGCGGCATAAGGCCCCTGGACCTTATGGTGGACCTTACAAATTACGTGATGCTGGAAACAGGACAGCCTCTTCATGCTTTTGACAGGGGGCTTCTCCATTCAAACAAAATAATAGTAAGGAATGCAAAAAAAGGTGAAGAGATAAGGACTATTGACGATACTGTAAGGAAGCTTTCTGAAGAAGACCTGGTAATAGCAGACGAAAAAAAGGCTGTTGCCCTGGCAGGAGTCATGGGAGGAAAGAATACGGAGATAAACAGCAGCACCAGGGATGTCTTGCTTGAATCAGCCAATTTTTTCGGCCCATCCATAATGAAGACTTCACATAGGACGGGCCTTCGTTCTGAGGCTTCCAACAGGTTTGAAAAGAAGATAGACCCTGAGCTTACTACTTTCGCCCTGGGACGGTTTGAACAGCTTTTAAGGGATATAGCCGGGTATAGCGGCCAGGTGCCGGTATATGATAATAACAATAATCCGGCAAGGCACAGGAAAATCATCCTGAGGCCGGAAAAAATAAAAAAAGTTTTAGGGCAGGAAATTGCAAAGAAAAGTATATCCGGGATACTGACCAGCCTGGGAATAGAGAATTCAGACACAAAAAAGGGACTGGAAGCAAATATACCTTCTTACAGGTATGAGGACCTGGAAAGAGAGATCGACCTGGTGGAGGAAGTAGCCAGGATATACGGATATAATAATATAAAGTCTAAGCCTACTGTCATAAGCAGCGGCAGCAGGGGAAGATACAGCCCTTCCCAGTCCAATATAAGGGTCATGCGGCAGATGCTGGCTGATAACGGACTGTGTGAAGTTATAAATTATTCATTTATTGGGACCGGCGCCCTGAAGGCTGCCAGGCTGGACACCGAAGACGGATTTGACAGGTACATAAGTATCGCCAATCCCATAAACGAGGATCTCAGCCTCATGAGGACATCACTGCTTCCGTCGCTGCTGGGGACGGCAGGCAATAATATAAAAAGGAACATAAGGGATATATCTATATTTGAGATAGCCAGGACCTACAGGGATTCAGGAAAAGATCTTCCGCAGGAGGCATTGAAACTGGGAATACTTCTAAGCGGAGAGATGCAGGTAAAGGGATGGCTGGAAGAAGGAAGGGATTCGGATATTTATGA
>CAYZJW010000124.1:0-4289 GCA_964478985.1 uncultured Actinomycetota bacterium | reverse complement strand
CCAAATAGGTGCTGGAATTAGGTCACTACATTGGCATCCTATTTAGAAAAAGCCCACCATAACGGGGTTGCAGGTACAAAAAAAGGGCTGTATTTAAGCTATTTTAAATAATTTTTCCGAAACTTGCGTTAGTAAAACTACTTCTTCTATTTTTCGACAAGCTTCTCAATCCGTTCCGCCAGCTTCCCTGACGTCAGCCCATAATGATCCAGAAGCTCTTCGTAACCCCCCACCACGGCAAACTGGTCTTCTATGCCTATCATGTCCAGGGTGGCTGTGCATTCCCTGGCCAGGAGCTCTGCCACAATGCCGCCCAGCCCCCCTATTACCGTATGCTCTTCTATGGTCACGACCTTTTTGGTCTTTGAGGCTGAGCCGATTATGGTCTCCCTGTCTACTGGTTTCAGACTATAAGCATTTATTACTTCCGCATCTATACCCTTTCCCTTTAGCAATTCTGCCGCTTCAAGGGTACTTGATACCATTGAAGAGGTGCTTAAAAGGGTGACGTCGCTTCCCTGCCTCAGGATATCTGCCTTACCGGGCTCCACCCGGCAGTCTCCTTCATATATCCTGGGGGTCTTCTGCCTGTGTATACGCAGGAATACGGGACCGTTTATCTGGGCTGCCTTGAGAACAGCTGCACGGTACTGGGGTCCGTCTGCGGGAGAAAATATGGTCATATTTGGTAGAGCCCTCATAACAGCCACGTCCTCCAGGACCACATGGGTGGGGCCCAGCGTACCCACTGACAGGCCGCAGTTATTTCCCATTATATTTACGTTAAGGTTTGTCTTTGCCACATCATCCCTTATCTGCTCGAAGCACCTGTAAGTTATAAAAGGCATATAGGCAGTTATAAAGGGCACTTTCCCTGATATGGAGAGCCCTGCTGCCTGTCCCATGGCCCCGGCTTCGGCAATACCGAATTCAAAATGCCTCTGGGGAAACTTCTGCCTGAAGGGATCCCCTGAAGCTCCCAGGGAAGAATCACACGATATAAAAACCACACCAGGATCGGCTTCTCCTGCCTCTACCAGGGCCGAGGCTACAACTTTCCTGGGGTCATCATAGATAATCTCTTCATTTGACTTTTGCATGCTCTTTTTCCTTCTGCTGGTTTACTATATCTATGGCTCTGTCTATCTCTCCTTCGGGGCAGTGCCAGTGGTGGAATTCAAATCTATCCTCACCAAATGCAAGCCCCTTGCATTTGGTTGTATCAGCTA
The DNA here is from genome assembly GCA_964478985.1 of uncultured Actinomycetota bacterium. Lineage (GTDB taxonomy): Bacteria > Actinomycetota > Humimicrobiia > Humimicrobiales > Humimicrobiaceae > M55B120. Next base: position 3,060 of record CAYZJW010000124.1, on the reverse strand, counting down.
TGACTGCTGTAGGCTTTCCGTTTCTTAGCGGCAATCCTGAAAGAACATCATATATCTGTCCTATATCATGACCGTCAATGGTAGTTACTTCCCAGCCGAATGCGGCAAACTTGTCCTCAAAGGGAGAGGTATCCATAATATTTTCTGTGGCGCCGTTTACCTGGAAGCCGTTCCTGTCCACTATGGCGGTAAGATTATCCACCTTATGATGTCCGGCAGACATGGCAGCTTCCCAGACGGAACCCTCGGCACATTCCCCGTCTCCCAGTATTACAAATACCCTGAAATCCTTCTTGTCCAGCCGGGCCGATAATGCTATGCCGTTTGCCACTGCCAGGCCGTGCCCCAGGGAGCCTGTGGGAAACTCTATGCCGGGAAGTACCTTCTCGTCAGGGTGCATGGGTACCCTTGTGTTCAAAGTATTATAGGTCCAAAGAATTTCTTCATCAAAATATCCCTGGTCAGCCAGGGCGGCATAAAGCCCCATGACCTTATGGCCGGCAGACAGGATGAACCTGTCCCTGTCTTCCCATTTTGGCCTTTTAGGATCATGCTTCAGTATCTTATTGTAGAGTACGGTTATTATATCCAGGGCGGAGAACGCCCCTCCTATATAGCCATAACCCTTCTTCATCATCTCAAGCACATTAGCCCTGGCCTTATATGATCTTTCGATAAGGTCTTTTATTTCCTGTTTTGAAAGCTCCGGCATAAACCCTCCAGGTATTATAAATATTAAAATTGCAATATATTGCATATATGCATTTATGTTTCTATTTTATTAGATTTTTACCTATAACACAAATGGTTTCTGCATAAAAAAATCCCCCGCACCTTATGAATACAGGGGATATTTGATTAAGCTGATATTTTATCTTATCTTCTTCCCAGCCTCTCGAATATGATAGCGATACCGGCAATTACCAGGGCGATAATGCCTATGCCCACTATCTTCCAGATAAGCGGCGTCTCGACTACAGTCCGTATCTGAAGGCTGTCATTTCCATCTTCACTGGAAGCATTGAAATTTATGGAATAGTTTCCAGAGATAGTCCTCTCGGGAGGTGTTATCATCACTTCTACTTCTACCTCTTCTCCCACTTCAACTATATTAATGCTGTCCTCAAGCTCTACCAGCCATCCTTCAGGTTCTCCGGAAGAGCTCAAACTTATATCCTCTACAGGCGCTGAACCAGTATTTTTGACTATTATAGTATATATATTTTCTCTTCCTGCCCTTACCTCGGTATTAAGCCTTTCGGTAGAAGCCGCCAGCTCCAGGGCGCCGTCCGGCTTTACTATTCCCGTAAATTCCGTGGAACCTTCCAGCACGTCTCCTTCCAGGGCAGATACCAGGGTTATCTTAAAAATATACTCTCCCGGTTCCTGGTCTATAAGGGTCTTGCATTTTATCTTAAGGGTCTCGGCAGTATTAGGTTTCAGCATTATTACCGGGACATCGATAGCCTTTGTCCCCGGATTTACATCCATATCCCAGCCGGCAGGAAAATCCTCTATAATATCAAAATATTTTTCTTCTTCGCCGTCATAGGTGACGCTGGTCTCAAACTCGAAAACAGTCCCCTCTTTACCAAAGTTTGTCACCTCACCAAAAGAGATATCGAATTCAAGAGTTTCCGGCTCGGGTTCCGGTTCCTGGGCTTCTTCTTCCGTATTATCTTCCTCTTCCTGGGCAAAAGCCATGGAAGGCGCAGCCAGGAGAAGGGTAGCCGTTATTAATACTGATAATATAATAAGCATTAGTCTTGATCTTGATATTGTCACTTATTTGTCCTCCTCTATAATCCCATTTATTTATATGTATCATTATCTATTTTTTACAAGGTTATATAATATCATAAAACACTTACAAGTTTAAAAGATTATTTTAAACTGCAAGGGCCAGGACTGCGCCTGGCCCTTTGGGTCTAATACATATTAGCCTGTTTTCAAAAAACAGGAAGCCAATTATATTTAAATACCCGTTTTTTCAATATGACAGTTATATCTATATATTATCCTTCCTTTCGTCGATAAAAGCTTCTATCTCTGCCATGGAACCTGAGAACTGCTCCCTGGTCATCTTAAACGATGTATGGTCTACAAAGTCTTTCCTGGCTATTCCGTCTTCTGAGTAGCCTTCCACAAAGTATGGAATCTTTAAAAGCTTATCTATGATACCGCCGGGAACCGGGTCATCCATCTGGGCATATATCTCATTATTTTCACACATCCTCATAAAGTCGTCTATTATCTCTGGATTCATAGTGTATACCATATTGCCCCCGGCTACCTTTTCCACATGGAGAACTTCATCGGGTCCGGGTCCCGGCCTGGCCGAACATAATAAAAGCTTGGAGGCAAAGCCCCTTGAGGCATCATTTAATATGGTGTGGGCCTTCCTGGCTATGGCTACCCCGGCCCATCTCTTAAGCTCATCGGTAAGCTCTATGCCTGCTTCTTTTGCGCTGGCCTCAAATTCAGGCCTTTCCTCAAACCTGCCTATCATTATGGTTATGACCGACCTCCACTGGGAATAATCTACGCCATTTGCTTTTCCTGTTTCAAGCCCTGCCTTTACCGCTCTGGCTACCTCCACCACCTGGGGTATGTGGAATACCAGGGTCTCATTGGTGGGGATCCCCAGCGAAGTCAGTATTTGTGTAAGGTATATGCCCTCATGAGAACCGGGGCACTTTACCATAATATTTTCCGAAAGTCCTTTTAGCTCCAGCGCCTGGGAAAGCATCTTCTTTACATCGGTTACCAGCCTGGGATCGACCTGGGCAGATACGTAACCCTTCTTATAACCGGAACCCTCAAACAGGGGCATATAAAGGGCAGCTCCTTTTTTGGTTATGGCCTTATATGTCTCCCAGGCAAGCCCGTAATTATCCATAGCCGGATTATCTTTTATGATACCATCCACTATAGGGATCATCTCATCCTTTAGTATGCCTATGGCGGTATTGGTGAGCTTGGGATTGGTAGTCACCCCGTCAAACAGGCAGCCTGCGGGATTATCGGGGTCAAAGAGCACCTTAAGCTGTTCTTTCAGCA
>CAYZJW010000123.1:0-4300 GCA_964478985.1 uncultured Actinomycetota bacterium | reverse complement strand
AACTGAACCAGGGCGATAGTATAATCGACCTGGTGGGTCCCCTGGGTAATCCTACTGAAATAGAGGATTATGGAAAAGTAGTATGCGTGGGGGGAGGCGTGGGCATAGCGCCCGTCCTGCCCATAGCCCGTGAGCTAAAGGCAGCCGGATGCCATGTGGTATCCATAATCGGGGCTAAAACAGAAAAACTCCTGATACTTGAGCAGGAGATGAGGGAAGCTTCCAGCGAACTCCATATATGCACCGACGACGGTACCAGGGGATACAGGGGTTTTGTATCAGGCCTCCTGGATGATATCCTGAAGCAGGACATCGTAGATGAAAAGAATAATAAGACCGGATTTGAAAGGTGCTGGGCTATAGGACCGGCAATAATGATGGCTTCGACAGCAAAAGTCACCAAAAAGTACAGCCTCAAGACCATAGTATCCTTAAACTCCATAATGGTCGATGGTACCGGCATGTGCGGCGCCTGCAGGGTCGAAGTGGGGGGAGAGACGAAATTTGTCTGTGTGGACGGTCCCGAGTTCGACGGGCATGAAGTGGATTTCGAGCTCCTCATGTCCCGGCAGCAGATCTACTGCGATCATGAAGGCGTATGCTATGACCAGTATCAGGAAGAGTGCAGGTGTAAGAAATAATTTAAACAGATTTTTTTAAAAGGATCCAGGGACCAGGAAAGGTTTTTAATGTCATCAAAAGAAAAGACCAATAAAAAGGTAAAAAAGGATAAGATACCCAGAACGCCCATGCCCCAGCAGGACCCAAAAGCAAGGGCAAAGAATTTCAAAGAAGTAGCTGAAGGATATTCCGAGGAAGATGCGCTGCTGGAAGCGTCCAGGTGCCTGCAGTGCAGGAATCCCAGATGCATAAGGGGCTGTCCGGTAGAGATAGATATAAAAGAGTTCATAAGGCTTATAACGGAAAAGAAATTCGAAGAATCACTGGAAAAGATAAGGGAGAAAAATACTCTGCCGGCAATATGCGGAAGGGTATGCCCCCAGGAAGACCAGTGCGAGAAGGAATGCATACTGGGCATAAAGGATGATCCGGTAGCCATAGGCAGGCTGGAAAGATATGTTGCAGACAGGGAATTAAGAAGGCTGTCCGAACAGGACAAGGAATGCGTCTATCTTGACGGCAATCATAAATGTACCAGGGAAAAAGTAGCTGTTGTCGGTTCGGGCCCCGCCGGGCTTACCTGTGCCGCCGAACTGGCAAAGAAAGGCTACAGGGTAACTGTTTTTGAAGCCCTGCACAAAGCAGGGGGAGTCCTGGTATACGGCATACCTGAATTCAGGCTTCCCAAAGAAATAGTCCAGAAGGAGATCGATTATCTGAGATCCATGGATGTGGACCTTAAGGTCAATATGGTAATGGGCAAGATACTTACCATTGACGAGCTTTTCAAAGAAGGTTATAAGGCTGTCTTTATCTCAACCGGTGCCGGCCTTCCATATTTTATGGGAATACCGGGGGAAAACCTTAACGGAGTCTATTCAGCCAATGAATACCTTACCAGGTCAAACCTTATGAAGGCATACAAGTTCCCCGAATGCGATACCCCCATAATGAAGGGGGAAAATGTAGCCGTGGTGGGCGGAGGCAATGTAGCCATGGACTCGGCCAGGACTGCCCTGAGGCTGGGAGCGAAGAATGTCTACCTGGTATACAGGCGCAGCGAGGCTGAGATGCCTGCCCGTGATGAAGAGATAGAGCATGCCAAAGAAGAGGGGATAATCCTTAAGGTGTTAAATAACCCGGTGGAGATAATCGGCAAAGACGGCTGGGCGGATAAGATGAAGGTCATAAAGATGAAGCTGGGGGAACCGGATGAATCCGGGAGAAGACGCCCCATACCCATCAAGGGATCCGAATATGACATAGATGTGGATGTGGTCATAATAGCCATAGGCCAGGGACCCAATCCGCTGCTTATATCTACCATCCCGGAGCTGAAACTGAATTCGCGGGGCAATATCGCAGCCGATCCGGAAACTGGAAGGACATCGGTAGAAGGTGTCTTTGCCGGAGGGGACATAGTGACCGGAGCCGCAACTGTCATCCTGGCCATGGGAGCCGGCAGGAATGCTGCAGCATCCATGGATGAATACCTGAGGACCGGCAAATGGTAAAATAACTGTGCTGTCATTTGGATATTAATCCTAAAAAATTTGACCTTATGCCAGAAATAGGGTATCCTATTGATAATAGTAACAATTATTACTTGCATTTATTCTTTTCCGTCTCAATGGTTACTATATATTTAAGGGGTATATTATGGCGAAGGTAGATGATGAGTTTAATGGAAAAGAGCTAAAGAAGTTCTACCAGGATAAGATAGCCAGTTCAGGATTCAAGATCACCAAACCCAGGGATGTGATAATAAAAATCCTCTCAAAGTCATCCAAACTGCTTACTGCTGATGATATATATATGCAGGTAAAGGATGTCGATCCTACTATAGGGGTGGCTACTGTATACCGGACACTGGAGCTTCTGACCAGGCTGAAGATCGTTTGCAGGATAATACTGGGAAGCGGGCGTTCATATTATATGCTTTCCCGGGAATGCGCCAGAGAGACCTTCACATATATGATCTGCGACAACTGCAAAAAGATCATCACCAATAACCAATGTCTAAAAAGTGCCGTAAAGGTCAGGCTCAGGGAGAATGCCGAAGAAACAATACTGAAGAACTGTAAACTGAAGGTAGATAATTACCAGATACTTTTCACCGGCCTCTGCGATGAATGCAGCGGAAAATAGCCAAAAAGTGAAATAGAGTCTTCAATATTCCTGCAATTTTTCAAGACTGCAATAATTTGTGAAACAAAGTTGTTACAAATCCTTGACATCAGGCTTATCATGTCTATAATTACTTAGTTGGATAGTAATAGATTATAATAATCATTATTATTACCGGTATCGATATTACATGATACAATATATTTAAAAAGAGGGTGATAAAAATGGCGACACTGATAGACGGAGCACAGGTTGCTAAGGATATAAAGAGGGAAGTATCAGCAGAGATCAAACAATTCGAGGCTGATACCGGGATGAAACCTGGACTGGCAGTAATACTGGTCGGGGAAAATCCTGCTTCAAAGGTATATGTGAGCAGCAAGGCAAGGGCATGCGATGAGGTAGGAATCCATTCAGAGACTATAAAGATGGATGATACCGTATCCACCACAGATATCCTTATGGAGATCGAGAAGCTGAATATGAGGCCCGATATACACGGTATACTGGTGCAGCTTCCACTTCCGCCGCAGATAGACGTGCGCATGGTACTGGAATCCATAACCCCGGAAAAGGATGTAGACGGTTTTCATCCCATGAATATGGGATGCCTGGTAGCCAAGCAGGACTTCCTGGTACCGGCTACACCGGCAGGCGTTATGGAAATGCTGAAAAGATACAATGTACCCATGAAGGGCAAGGATGTGACCGTGGTGGGCCATAGCGAGATAGTGGGAAAACCGATGAGCCTGTTATTCCTGAACGAATGGGCCACACCTACCATATGCCATATAGAGACAAGCGACCTTAAATCTCATACTATTGATGCCGATATCCTGGTGGTTGCGGCCGGAGTGCCCTATCTAATCAGGGAGGATATGGTAAAAAAAGGTGCAGTAGTAATAGATGTAGGCATAAACAGGATAACCAAAGATAAAGCCAGTCCGGAGCTTCTGGAATGGCGAAAAGAAGATTTTGATAATAAGGGAGCAACACTTATAGGTGATGTAGACTTTCTGAATGTGGAACCTAAAGCTTCCTATATAACTCCGGTTCCAGGCGGAGTGGGACCGATGACTATTGCCATGCTGCTGTCCAATACTTTGAGACTGGCAAGGAAGGCAATAAGGAAGGAGAAAGAGATGAAGGAATGTCTGGGAGAATTCAAGGGAATGAGCAAAGATGAGATCATTGATACCTATGACGACATGGTAGAGAAGCTGTTTGCCAGGATCAATGAGATGCAGGATGAACTTGACAGGATGAAGAAAGCCGAAGGCGGAAACGGTAAACCTGCAAAGATCGATGCCAAAAAAGTTGAAGACATGGTAAAGTCAGGCAAATAGCAACAGGCTTGCCTGGTAATTTTATAAGATGCCTCATTACCAGCATTGTTTATGCTGAAGGTGATGATGGTATGTCAATAAATTGATATATAGATAACTATCAAAGGCCGGGGCGGTACCCGGCCTTTGATCTTCTAATACCCCGCAAAATATTTGTTTTCCCCGAATATATATTATGTATTTAAAAAGTATTTGAGCTGCAAGGT
>CAYZJW010000122.1:0-4318 GCA_964478985.1 uncultured Actinomycetota bacterium | reverse complement strand
GTATTGCTGGACTTCCTTATAAGGACGCTTACTTCATATCCCTTCTCCAGAAGCTTCCTGGCAATATGACCGCCAATAAATCCGGAAGCACCTGTTACCAGCACCCTCAAATCAGCTCCTCCCGGTTATATTCCATTTTATGATCCTTGCCATATCCCTTATGTCTTTCTTTCCCTGTATGGAAGAAGCTTCATAGCCGCAGTGGGCCATGCAGTTATCGCACCTGGGATCCCGGCCGGTACCGTATTTTCCCCAGTCGGTATTTTCTATCATCTCCATATAGCCGGGATAATGGGTATCGGTTATAAGGTAACAGGGGCTCTTCCAGCCCTTGAGATTATACGTGGGGGTTGACCATGGTATGCACTTTAGCTGTTTTTCGCCCCGGAGGAAATCCCAGTATATGGGAGTATTGTAAAGCCTGGTGCCGTCAAGATCCCTGTATATATCAGAAAATACGCTGTGGATCTGTTCCCTGGCCAGGAAGCTTTCTTTTCCCAGCACTTCATAGCTGAATGCCGGAGACACCATCACCCCGTCAGTCCCCGTCTCCCTGAGCAGCCTGAAAAGGCCGGTTATCTCTCCCGCATCAGTGTCCCGGTAGATGGTGGTATTGGACCTCACCGAAAAACCCAGCTCCTTTGCCTTCCTTATGGCCCTTAGAGCGGTATCGAATACACCTTTTTTCCCGGTGAAGCAGTCATGGGTCTCTTCCATGCCGTCAAGATGGACTACAAAGCTCAGTCTGGGATGGGGATCTATATCATCCAGGAAATCCTCCAGCAGCAGCCCATTGGTGCACAGGTATACAAAATATCCCTTATCCAGCAGGCCTTTTGTTAAGCGTCCTATCTCCGGATGCAGTAGTGGTTCTCCCCCGGTTATGGATACTATGGGAGCCTGCGCCTGCCTGGCGGCATCCATGCATTCTTCAGTCCCCATCATCTCTCCCATGACATCCCTGTATTCCTTTATCCTGCCGCAGCCGGAGCAGGCAAGGTTGCATTTGAACAGGGGTTCCAGCATGAGGACGAACGGGTACCGGCTATTGCCCCGTCTTTTATTCCTGTACATATGCCTGACTATGGCTGCCGACAGCCCCGGGGAATATATCAAATGTGCCTTCCCTTCTTTTTGAGGTATCTGGTATTTTTAAGCTCTTCTATGTTTTTTGCCCCGATGCCGAACATAGCGATCCTTAACCCGGTGATATATTCATCTATGAGCGCCCGTGCCTTCTCCCCTGAAACGGAAGCTGCCTTTAAGAGGGGCAGGGCAATACCTGCTATATCGGCTCCCAGGGCTATGGCCCTGGCGGCATCAAGTCCGCTGCGTATGCCCCCGCTGGCTATTATCAATATATCTTTTTTAAGGCCGCGCATACCTTCCAGGCATTCTGCCGCGGGTATCCCCCATCCCCGGCAGGTCTTTGCTATCCTGGCTCTCACATGGTCCTGAGAGCGCTCTGCTTCGATATTTATCCACGAGGTTCCTCCGGCTCCCCCTATATCAATGCCGCTGACCCCGCAGGAAATAAGCTTTTCTGCCGTCCCGGCTGATATGCCGAAACCGACTTCCCTCACCACCACCGGAAATGATACGCTTTTACATATGTTCTTTATCTTATCTGCCAGGCCGGAAAAATCCCTGTTGCCCCCGTCCTGGAATACTTCCTGCATGGGGTTCAAATGCAGCATGAGCCCATCAGCTCCTATCATATCTACTGCTTCCCTGCACTGCTTTAACCCGTATCCGTAATTCAGCTGTACTGCCCCCAGATTGGCAAAAAGCAGCATGTCCGGAGCTGTATCCCTGACTGTGAATGTATGGCGGCTTCCCGGGTCTTCCAGGGCTATCCTCTGGGATCCCACGGCCATGGCAATGCCTGCCCCGGCAGCGGCAGCAGCCAGCCTCCTGTTTATCACCCCGCCCTCTCCTGTGCCTCCGGTTATGGGTGCTATCATGAGCGGGGCGGCCAGCTTTTTCCCCAATACCTCTATTCCGGTATCTATGCTGTCAGCATCAAGCTCCGGAAGCGCATTATGGACAAACCGGTACTCCTCAAAACCGGATGTGATCTCCCCGTTTTCCATATCGCCCTTCATGCTGATCTCCAAATGCTCTTTTTTCCTCTTTATCTCATCCATCTTCTAGAAATCCCTCCCTATAAGGAACCTGGCTATCTCTTTGTAATGGCCGGCATATTCCTTCCTCGCCGGAAGTCCCTCCAGCTCCCTTAAGGCCAGGCGGTAATACTTCCGGGCCTCTTCCCGGCAGAAATCCCCGGCTCCGCATTCCTCCAGTATGGACAGTACGGAATTTACGGCCCTGGGGCTGATGCTGCTTCTGGCGTATATGGCCCTGAGTCTTTCAGCCTGTTTCCCCCTGCCCTCCTGCATACAGAAGACAATGGGAAGTGATTTCTTTTTTTTCCTTATATCATTGCCCCGGGGTTTCCCCGTCTTTTTGTCATCTCCCCAGATCCCCAGGATATCATCTGTTATCTGGAAGGCGATCCCCAGGTACCTGCCGAACTCCCTGAAACCTTCCAGCCTGCTTTTTTCCAATCCCAGGACAGCTCCCGACTGAAGGGCGCCGGATATAAGGGCGGAGGTCTTTTTCTCTATCATATCCAGATACTGGTCCACTGTTATCCTATCCCTGTGTTCAAAATCAATATCCATATACTGGCCCTCTATCATCCTGAGGCAGTTTGTCTCCAGTATCTCGAATACATCCAGCTGTTTTCGGGGCGGGATGCCGCTGTCTGCCAGCCTGAGAATGGAAAGGTCTGCCAGCATCTTGAGCGCCGAACCGGCATTGATGGCCTGGGGGCTTCCCCATATCTTCCATACCGTGGCCCGGTGCCTCCTCATCCCGTCGCCGTCCTGTATGTCGTCATGGACCAGGGAGTAATTATGCATAAGCTCGATGGCAGCCGACACGGGAAGGGCTTTTTTAAAATCCCCGGTCACCGATTCCGCCGCCAAAAGGCACAGGTTAGCCCTGAGCATCTTGCCGCTATTTGCCTGGCTTATCCTGCGGCCGTCCTGGTCCATCCAGCCCATATGGTACTGCAACATCCGGTAAAGCGGCAGCTCCCGGCCTTTAAAGAGCGACATGAGCTGTTTCTCTATATATGGCAGATAGCTGGAGAATATGCCGGGCATGGTATTCATATTATCTTCCCTGGAACTTCATCCCATCCTGCAGCCTTCTAAGCTGCAGTATTGTGGAATCCTGGACCAGCTCCACATCCTTATAGGTTATGGGTGCTCCTTTTTCAATATTATTTACAAGCCTGGCCCCCTGGCTGAGACCCAGCGGGAGCAGGCCTTCATCGGCGGCAATGCTGTAATGCTCTATCATGCCGTATATGGTAAACATGCCTATGCCGTCAAGCACATCCCCTTTTTCAAGGTCCTTTTTGGCATAGGTCACTACTTCAGATACCAGGCCGCTTATAGGCACTATGGTGGGCTCGCCATAGAAGAAAGCCCTGGCCGCCGACAGCGGCGCTTCTATGCTGGTAAGATGATAGGGGCGGTAAAGAAGGTAATTGGGTCCGTCCCCGAAAAGAAGGTATTTAAGCTCATCCCTTATTATCTTTAATTCTGATGTATATACCAAAAATACCCCGGGAGCGATATCCCCTATGGCAAACTCCACCACGCCTTTCCTTGATAGTATGCCCCCGTCTTTTTTTAGCCTGTACTTCTGTGTAAGACCGGCTACATCTACCTTTGCCCCGTGCATGCCCCTGGTATCAGGCACCAGGCCGGTGGCATTGGAAAGGCAGGCCATCTCAAACATGGATTTGGTCCCGTCTACAAATGAGGTCATCATCCTGGCGCTGGAACCTTTCTTTGCTGCATATTCTGCCAGGCTTTCCGGATTTGCCTCCTTATCCAGCGGGTTATTCTTACCCTTGCCGGCTGCCACTATGTCCAGTCCCAGGGCATCAGCCATATCAAACAGCTCCAGGGCGGCGGCAGGCTCATCTCCCGCGGCTACCGTGTAGACGGTTCCGGAATTATCCGCCATCCTCTTAAGTATGGGGCCTATAGTGGTATCGGCCTCTACATTGAAGGTTACCATATGTTTTTTATTGCTTATGGCGGCAAAGGCTATCCTGGCCCCCGCTTCCGGATGCCCGGTGGCATCCGCCACCACATCTATATCTTCAATAGCGGTAAGGATGCCGATATCATCGGTTACGACCATCTTACCGGATCCTATTGCCTTTTCTATGGCAGGATACATGCCGGACCCGGACTTGATCACCTCTGACCCCCGGTTTTCCGGACTTATCCTTATT
>CAYZJW010000121.1:0-4419 GCA_964478985.1 uncultured Actinomycetota bacterium | reverse complement strand
TAATCCTTTCAAGGTATTCAAGTGATCATCAGGTAAAACAGCAGGATGCAGGTGCCGGGACTATGGGAACTACTCCTGAAAATACATAATCTGATCCCAGGATCAGTCGATTTCGGGGGGAGGATACCTGTAGTGCCCCACTATGGTGTATTGATCAAGCACATCCACTTCTCTTACGCTCTCCAGCTCTGCCGATATCATGATCACCAGGGGCACTCCTTCATCATCAGTCCTTGGTGATACAAAACCGCCCAGGTCTTTGTAGGGATTGTCGGGATCGAACTGGAAGTAGAGTATGTCTCCGGGCTGCCACAATACAGGATTATTGGGATCATCGATATCAAACTCCAGGGGAAGCTCCAGCGCATTCCTCTTGAAGAATTGTTCCTGGAAAAAGACATCCCGGAAATCTATATACTTTATAGGAGCCCTTCCCCCCTTTATATCCATAGGATAATCCTGCTTATTTTCCGACATATCCTTGAATATTAGTTCCATGAGGTCAAACCCTGCATCATTCAGCACCATCGATATGACATCGGTCGATATCCATATATTATCCGGGGGATATCCTGTCTCCGGATAGATCTCATAACCATATGATATGTCTTCTTCTATCAGTTCAAGAAGCCTGAGCACGATCTGTTTCTGTATGTCAGTAAGTGCCGTCTCTCCATTGGCAGCCTCTTCATCCGGGACCTCTTCTGATGCTGCAGAAGCGTCGCCGGGTGCCGTGATACCTGGGCCATCTCCGGCAGTACCGCCGCCAGATTCAAGCACAAGCTCCTCCCCGGGATACTGGACGGGTGACTGGAAAAGCTTTCCGGGGAGCTTGATGACCTCCTGCTCGCCATAAAATGTCCTGAGGGCCAGAAACTGCAGGAGGGCTATTATTATCCCGGCATAGATAAAATACCTGTAATTAAGCGCCGGAGCCGATCTTCTGTTGTTCATGCGGTTTTTCATGTCCAGGTATATATTATATTAAAAAGCGCATAATATTAAAGGGATTTTAACCCCATAAATCCTTTACTTTTATTGCTTTCCTTATATACTATATTATTTATATCTTTATTAGGTCTTTACCATATCTCAGGATAAGACTTTTCCTGAGAGCTAAAGTTATTTTTTAACCGGGGATAAGGTTTTTATTGAAAGGGACGCAAGAAAGAAGATTACTGACCGGGAATGAAGCAATAGCCAGGGGCGCCTATGAGGCGGGAGTAAGGGTGGCTGCAGCCTATCCCGGCACCCCTTCTACGGAAATACTGGAAAACGTAGCTGGATATCCGGAAATATACAGCCAGTGGTCTGTCAATGAAAAGGTGGCGCTGGAGGTGGCATCCGGAGCCAGCATAGCCGGAGCCAGGACCCTGGCAGTCATGAAACATGTAGGCCTCAATGTAGCGGCAGACCCTTTTATGACGCTTTCCTATACAGGGGTCACCGGGGGACTGGTGCTTATCTCTGCAGACGATCCCCAGCTTCACAGTTCCCAGAACGAGCAGGACAACCGTTATTATGCCAGATTTGCCAGGGTACCCCTGCTGGAGCCTTCCGACAGCCAGGAAGCCAAAGATTTTGTAGCGGCAGCTCTTGATGTCAGCGAGGATTATGACACACCTGTCATAGTCCGTTCCACCACCAGGATATCTCATTCCAGGTCCCTGGTATCTACAGGTCCAAGAAGGGAAGTACCCATAAAAAAATACCAGAAAGACTGCCGGAAATATGTGATGATACCTGCCTTCGGCAGGATCAGGCATAAGGCAGTCCTTGAAAGGTGGGAGGAGCTTAAAAAGCTTTCCAATAACAGTAAGCTCAACCAGGTCTTCAAGGGTGATGGTTCCGGCAGTAAGACCGGCATAATAACTTCCGGAGTTGTCTTCCAGTATGTCATGGAGGTTTTTCCCGGGCTTGACATACTTAAACTGGGGATGACCAGCCCCATTCCCGAAGACGTCATAAGGGAATTTGCCAGGGGAAGGGACAATATTGTGGTGATCGAGGAACTGGAGCCCTACCTGGAAGAGCAGCTTTTGGCTATGGACCTGGACGTCAGGATAATAGGGAAGGAGCTGTTTCCCCTTTATGGTGAGCTTAGCCCGGCATATTTGAGGAAAGTAGAGGGAAAAGTCACCGGGAGCAGCAAAGACATCCAGTCCGTACCGGAGGAAAAGAGCAAAAAGACCAGGGAGATACAGGATGTGCTGCCTCAGAGGCCCCCCGTACTCTGCGCAGGATGCCCCCACAGGCCGGTATTCTACATACTGAAGAAATTAAAGCTCAAAGTCATGGGCGACATAGGATGCTATACCCTTTCGGTGCTGCCTCCCCTTGATTCCATGGACAGCTGCCTCTGTATGGGAGCAGGAGTGGGCCAGGCCCTGGGGATGGAAAAAGCAGACCCCTCCCTTAAGGGCAAAGTGGTATCGGTGATAGGTGATTCCACATTCTTCCATTCAGGCATGACCCCCATGGTGGACAATATATATAATAAGGGGACCGGTATAATCATCATCCTTGATAACAGGATTACAGCCATGACCGGTCACCAGGTGCATCCGGGTGTGGGCAAAACCCTTATGGGAGAAGAGACAGTGACCGTAAATCCCGAAGATATTGCCAGGGCTGCCGGCATAAAAAATGTCGAAGTCATAGACGCTTATGATATGAAAGCCTTTGAAGCTGCTGTAAAAAAACAGCTGGAGATAGACAGCATTTCAGTAATAGTGGCCAGGCAGAGATGCATTCTCCTGGATAGGAAAAAGCCGAAAGCAAATGAGGTTTTCATAGACCAGGAAAAATGCCAGAAATGCGGGCTTTGCATCAAATTCGGATGTCCTGCCATAGAATTGGCAGGGGATACCTACACCATAAACAGCCTGCAGTGCAGCGGGTGCGGGGTATGCGTAAATATATGCCGTTCCGGTGCGATCATATGCAGGAGTTCATCATAAAAGACTTTTGGCAAGTATAACATTTTTTTTATTAGTATATAAAAACATTTTTATATGAAAAACGACAATATCAATAATAGAAAACAGGAAAAGACTGACAGTTCAGCCTACATTGAAAGGAACAGGAAGACCATAGATGAGGGAAGAACCCTGTCGGTCCTGTTTTCCGGTGTGGGAGGACAGGGCATAATACTGGCTTCCACAGTACTTGCCAGGGCGGCTACGGTACAGGGATATGATGTAAAAGTATCGGAAGTCCACGGTATGGCCCAGAGGGGCGGGAGTGTAGTGGGAAGTGTCAGGTTCGGCAGAAAAGTGTATTCACCCATAATCGATAAGGCCGACATAATAATGGCCCTGGAAAAGCTTGAATCAATACGCTACCTGGACCTGCTCAAGCCAGACGGCTTCCTGTTTATAAATGATTATGAACTGGTCCCGGTATCAGTATATACGGGGGATAGGGAGTACCCCCCCGACATAATAGAAAAGGTCCGGGAGGTCACATCATCATTCAGCCTGGTAAAGGCATCGAAAGAGGCAGCAGGGCTGGGTGATGCAAGGGCCGGCAATGTGGTCCTTATGGGAAGCCTGTCCCGGTTTCTCCCCATAAAGCTCAAAAACTGGGAAAAAGCCCTGGAGGAGCTTTTGCCGGAAACTGTGCTGGAGCTTAATCTGAATGCTTTTGCCAGGGGCAGGGAAATAATAAAATAATCGGCAGGAGGCAATATGCCTGTAAAACAGATCACTGTCTTTTTGGAAAACCAGGCCGGAAGACTGGCCGATGTCACCGGGATCCTGAGCGATAATAATATAAACCTGCAGGGTTTCTCCACTACCGAAGCCAGGGATTACGGCATCCTGAGGCTGGTAGTATCCGAAGTGGAAAAGGCCAGGCAGGCCCTTAAGGATGCGGGTTTTACCACCCATACAGCTGATGTCATCTGTGTCACTGTTGCGGACAGGCCGGGCGAACTCCATAAGATCCTTGATATACTGGCAGGAAAAGGCGTAAATATTGATTATATCTATGTCATAGCCGGTACCAAGATAGTACTTTCCGTAGCCAATATCGAAGAGACTGAAAAGATCCTTATAGACAGCGGCATCAGTCTCTGCACCTGACCCTTTATCTTAACAGGTCCTCGCCTGCGGGGAGCTGTTTGACATATATAAAATAAAATAAGAAGGGAGGCATCATGTTAGGTTTTGCCGGAGTGTCAATTTTTTTGGCATATATACTGTGCCTGTTATCGACAGTGTTCTGCATAGTATACGGTGCAATAATGTGGAACAGGGATAAGTAACCCCGGAAGTATTATAAATCAAAAGGAAAGGAGACAATAGTGAACATTCCGTTATTTACAGTTATAGTAGTCATATACCTATTGGTAATAGGGTATCTTGGCTATCTGGGCTACAGGGGCACCAAGACTTCTGGGGACTTCATGATAGCAGG
>CAYZJW010000120.1:0-4489 GCA_964478985.1 uncultured Actinomycetota bacterium | reverse complement strand
ACCCTTCCCGAAAAGTACGTCCACATGCTCCCGGGAAAGGTGTACATGCCTGACCGAGACACCGCATACTACTTTCCTGGGCCCTCCCTGGCTGCCGGCTGCGGCCGGCGATGTTTCGGCCGTTCCGGAAGCGCCGGGTCCTATCCTGGACATCACATTAGACACGATGTCCCTTACTAATCTTTCGGTATCCACTTAAAATACCTTTCTCTTTTATTCTTTTGGTAAGATAGAATCCAGGTCAGAATGCGGCCTTGGGATAACATGTACCGAAATAAGTTCTCCAACTCTCTTTGCTGCTGCCGCGCCTGCATCTACTGCAGCCTTTACTGCGCCTACATCGCCTTTTACTATGACTGTTACCAGTCCTCCGCCTATCCTTTCCTCGCCTACAAGCTTGACATTGGCAGCCTTTACCATTGCATCAGCTGCTTCTACGCTGCCTACCAGTCCCCTGGTCTCTATTAAACCTATTGCTTCTCCTGCCATTTTTTTCTCCTTTTTCTCTTTTTGCTTTTTGCTTTATCAATAAAGACACCCAATAGCAGAAAGGATGCCCCTATTTACCTGTTCATCTCTTGTTGACGATGTTTTCCACTATCCTCTTGACTATCTCCACAAGCTCGCTTTTCTTAAGGGTGATCGTGTCTTCATCCCCGCTGGCGGCATTACTTCCGCCTCCGTTGTTCCCTGCTGCAGCCGCTATATCATCGGTTGCGGTTATAAACCTGTCGCCTATTTTGCAGCCTGCATAACCATTATCATCCTTTATGAAATTGGACCGGAGGTCCATTATCTTCCTTACATTTTCCTCGCTTATATTATTGACATTTCCCAGCATTTTAGCCAGAAGACTTATCTTTGCAAAGAGCTCCATGCTCTCCATCCTGTAATATGCCTGATACACATCCCCGCCTATAGCGAATGCCCCGTGGTTTTCCAGCAGGAATGCATTATGGTCCTGAAGATATTTCCTTATATTATCGGGTATCTCCCGGGTAGAAGGGGTACCGTATGCAGTAAGGGGTATGGAGCCGAGCGAGACTATTATCTCCGGTATCACGCACTGGTCCAGGGGCAGTCCGGCTACGGCATAGGCAGTGGAATAGGGCGGATGGGCATGTACTGCCGAGTTTATCCCTTTCTTATTCTTGTAGACATCCAGATGTATCTTTACCTCCGAGGAAGCTTCCAGTTCTCCTTCCAGCTTATTGCCTTCCATATCCACCTTGACCAGCTGGTCCGGCGTCAGGTATCCCTTGCTCATACCTGTAGGGGTGCATATGACTTCATTGGGGCTTATCTTTATAGATATATTGCCGTCATTGGACGCCACCCAGCCATTGGCATGCACTCTTTTGCATATCTCTATTATATCGCTCCTGTACTGGCTTTCTGTCCTGTATGATTCCATCATTTCCCTTTAAATCCATTTTAATATATCAGCAGCTGCAGAGAGAGCTCTTCATCCATCTCAGCACCTGCCTGTCAGGCCCCGGTATGACCCTGTATGCCAGGAGGGATCCCCTGCCTTTCAGGTACCGGACGGCATTTGCCACAGCCTCCTCCAGGGCCGAAAGGGCTCCGGTCATTATATAGAAACTGTTGACTCCGCAGCCCCTGGCCAGCCTGTATTCTATAAACTCAACCGGGGCGCTGTCGACTGCGATGTCGGAAGAGTTTACCAGGTCTGCCATCTGGGGTCCTTCTATTATGCCCAGGGCACCGCTGTCCGGGCCTGACAGCCTGCCTCCTATGGCGCCGGTTATCTTTTCATCTATGCCGCTTACCAGAAAGCTGGAGAAAAGGTGTCTTCCCCCTTCATCCCCGGCAATTTTTTCGGCACTTGCCAGGGCGCTTATCCCGCCTTCGGCAATGGTCAGGTATTTCCCCGGGCACAATGTGCTTGCCTGCAGTATATTTATCCTGGCAGACTTGGCCATGCTGTCTGTGACCTTTATGCCCCGGGCCACGCTTTTAAACTCGGCTATCAGTATATTTGTCTTCTGTCTGTCTTCCAACTTATTTCCCTATTTCTCTATCACTACCTGGTCCGTCTTTATCTTTGCAACTCTACCGTCTATGGAGCTGTGGATCCTTGACCCCAGCCCGCCTTCCGGTATGTCTGCTATCATATCACCTTTTTTTACCATATCCCCTTCATCTACCACCGGTACCGATGGAGCTCCTATATGCTGGGTTAGATAAAGTTTGACCATATCCACCTCAATATCAAAGGAAGCCAGCGGGGTAGGGCTGTCATACTTATCTATTTCCAGTCTTTGCCTGAGCCTTGAGACCGGGACCTTCCTGAACTCTCTGAACTCATTTACCTTAAGGTCGGTCCGTTTATGGGGGTTCTTTATCCCCAGCCTGGAAAGTTCGCCTTTAAGATAATTAAAAACTGACCTTCCGGAAAGGTCTACCACGCAGGCATAAAGTTCACATAGGCCGCAGTCACAGCAGAGCCAGGCATAGTCAAAATCCTTTATCTCCTCATCAGTCAGTTTGCCTTTATAAAGGCGCTTCATAAGCTCATCCGGAAAAAGGTCATGTCCCAGGAGATACCTGGGGCAAAGGTCGGTGCACATCCTGCAGGAAAGGCATATGGCCTGGGCCCTCTTCATGTCGGCGCTTATCTGCCTTTTGCGGTTCTGGGCCATTATGCTGTCCTCGGCGAATGCTATGATGGATTTGGTGGTCTTTTTAACGGCATAGCTTTCCGGATCTATGAGTTTTCCCATCATGGGTCCGCCGTCCACCACTACCGCATCCTGTGACTTCAGGCCTCCGCAATGATCAAGTAGAAGCTTCACCGGAGTCCCTACCGGCACCATGAGGGTCATGGGATCATTGACTTCCCCGTTTACGGTGACATATTTATGGGTCACTTTGCTGCCCTCTACTGCGCCGGCTACATTGAGAAGCGTCTCCACATTTATGACCACTGCTCCCACCTGGATGGGTATCCCCCCTTCGGGGACTATCTTTCCCGTTACCTCATTTACCAGGACCTGCTCATCGCCGGCAGGATAAAAATCATCCAGCCTGCAGATCTCAAGATCAGGTCCGCCAGCATTAAATGACTCAACAGCCTCTATGGCTTTTTTATTCTTTTCCTTTACCGCCAGGACTGTCCTTCCGGCTCCGACCAGGGCCGATGCTGTCTTGATCCCCTTATAGACGCGGTCAAATCTATGTTCCAGGAGCTGCTTGTCTACGTTTATCAGGGGCTCGCACTCAGCTCCGTTTATTATGAGGGTGCCTACGCTGGAGTCCAGCTTTACATGGGTGGGAAAACCGGCGCCCCCGGCGCCTACTACCCCGGCATCTCTTATCATGTCTAATTCTTTTGCTGGCATTATCTCTCCAGGTTTACCTTATCCACTTTTGCCACTATGGCGGCGTCAATATTCTTTCCCTTTGTAGCCTGGGTCTGCTTGGCGGTGCTGCCTGTGACTATAAGGGCCAGCTCGCCTTGCCCCACACCCACAGTATCGGCGGCCACGAAATAATCTCCTGTCTCTTTGCCGTCGGTGCCCACTGCGCTTACCATCATAAGCTTGAATCCTTTAAGAGTCTCGTCTTTTATGGTGGAAGTCACGCTTCCTAATACTTTTACCAGTTTCATTATATCAGCCCTCGATCACTTTATCGGCCATGTCTATGCTGTCTATCTGCCCTGTTATGGCTCCCCTTAAAGGAATGCTTTTTACCCCCATCCACTTGCATATGGTGGTCCCGTCCTCTATCCAGAATACCAGGCTTCCCGATGCTGTGTTCAGATAGTCAGCTACTATTATGGGTTTTGATAATTTCTTCCCTTCAGGATCTATGGGCCTTATGATAAGCAGCTTGACCCCTTCCAGCCTTTCATGCTTTGAAACGGAAACTGCATTTCCTATTACTTTTGCAATCCTCATCATCCCAGTCCGTCAATATAATAGTTTTATATCATTTTCCTTAAAAAAACGGAAATAGATGTCATCCGGCCTGTTATCGGTGATCACCACATCCAGCTCTTCCAGGTCGCATATGCGGTTCAGGGCCACTTCATCGAATTTGCTGCTGTCTATGAGCAGGACCTTCTGCTGCGAGTTACTAAGCATTATCTTCTTGACATAGGCCTGCTGGGGATTTGGTTCGGTTAGTCCCGCCCTAATGGAGATAGAAGAAGTGGATATGAATGCTTTATCAGAATTAAGTTCCCTTAAAAAGTTTTCAGTATGCCTTCCCAGAAAGTTCATGGTCACCCTGTCCAGTACTCCTCCGGGGCTTATTACCTCGATGCCGTCCATCCCGCCCAGTTCATTCAATATGTCCAGCCCGATAGAGATCACCCTAAGGCCGCTGAAACAATTCAGTCTTTTTGCCAGCGCATGGGTGGTGGTGGAGCCGTCCAGAAAAATATTGTCGCCTTCCTGGATAAGCTGAGCTGCCATGGAAGCTATCTTGTTCTTCTCGGTTATCCTTATCTTCTCCCTTACCA
>CAYZJW010000119.1:0-4498 GCA_964478985.1 uncultured Actinomycetota bacterium | reverse complement strand
AAGCTTGGAAGCAGATATATGATCTTTGAAGCTGATGTCAGGGACTATGACCGGGTTGGGACCATGTTCGATGACGGCATAAAAGAATTTGGTGCCGTTGACATCGTTATTAACAATGCCGGCATCATCCGGGACAAGACCATCAGGAGGATGGACAAAAAAACCTGGCAGGATGTAATAGATACCAACCTTACCGGCGTATTCAATGTCTGCAGCCATGCCTCTAACAGGTTGTCTGATGGGGGAAGGATAGTGAATTTTACCTCAATATCAGCTTTTGTCGGTTTTTTCGGCCAGTCAAATTATGCAGCTTCCAAAGCCGGAGTAGCCGCAATGACCAAAGTCCTGAGCAGGGAACTGGCAAAACGGGATATCACAGTCAACAGCGTGGCTCCGGGTGTGGTACTTACCGAGATGGGCATGACCATACCGGAAGAGGTCCGGGACCGGATGCTGGGCTCGATCCCGCTGGGCCGGTTCTGCCGGCCGGAAGAGATCGCAGATGTGGTTGTATTCCTGGCAAGCGACCTGGCAGGCTATGTGACCGGCCAGACAATCCATGTAAACGGAGGCTGGATCTCTTGAGAAGCAGGCTGGAAGAAAAATTATGTACACCGGAAGAGGCAGCAGGCCTCATCAAAGACGGCCAAACAGTGGTATCCGGCGGATTTGTGGGAGCAGTCCACCCCGAGGCCCTCACCGGGGCCATTGAAAAGCGGTTCCTGAATACCGGTTCTCCCGGGGGTCTTACCCTGGTATATGCTGCCGGCCAGGGTGACGGCGGAAACAGGGGGGCAAATCACCTTGCCCATAAGGGATTATTAAAAAGAGTGATAGGCGGACACTGGGGTCTGGCACCCAGGCTGGGCCAGCTGGCAACCGCGGGCCTTATAGAGGCATATAATTTTCCCCAGGGAGTAATATGCCAGCTGTTCCGGGATATTGCGGCAGGAAGACCGGGATGTATTACCCATATCGGCCTGGGGACCTTTATCGATCCTGACAAAGGCGGAGGAAGGATAAATCCAAAAACCAGGGAACCGCTGGTGGAAAAGATCAGGCTGGGGGGAAAGGACTGGCTGTGGTATAAAGCATTTCCGGTCCATATCGGGCTGATAAGGGGAACTGCCGCCGATTTCTTTGGAAATATCGTTATGGATGATGAAGCCATCACGGGAGAGGTACTGCCCATAGCCCAGGCAGTGCACAATAGTGGCGGCATAGTAATAGCCCAGGTAAAAAAAATACTGGACGATCCTGCTACTCCGCATTCGGTAAAGGTTCCCGGCATACTGGTGGATAAAATAGTCATAGCAGAAAAAGAGATGCACCAGCAGACATTTGGCGAGGAGCTGAACCCCGGATATTACAGCACATTGCCCGAGGATGAATCACGGCGGATCAAGCTGGAGCCCATGCCCATGGGCCCCAGGAGGATAATCGCCTGCAGGGCTTTGCAGGAGATAGGGGAAAATGCAATAGCCAACCTGGGTATTGGAATACCGGAAGACATAGGTAGGGCAGCTTCTGAGTACGGGGTCCTGGACAGATTCATCCTGACCCTGGAAAGCGGCCCTATCGGAGGCATACCGGCAGGAGGATTAAGTTTCGGCGCCTCATTATACCCCCAGGCCATAATAGACCAGCCGGCCCAATTCGATTTTTATGACGGAAGGGGCCTTGATTTTGCTGCCCTGGGGGCAGCTGAGATAGACTCTTCCGGAAATGTGAATGTATCAAAATTCGGGGAAAAGCTCCCCGGTGTGGGCGGTTTTGTGAATATAACCCAGACAGCCAAGAAACTTGTCTTCTGCTCCACCATGACCGCAGGAGGTCTTGAAATAGAATGCTGCCGAAATGATCTTGTCATAAAAATAGAGGGCAGGATCCTGAAGTTTGTAGAAAAAGTGGAGCAGGTGTCATTCAGCGCCCGTCATTCACTGGAAGTAGGCCAGGAAGTGCTTTACATAACCGAACGTGCAGTTTTCAGGCTTACAGGAAAGGGGCTTGAGCTTATAGAAGTGGCCCCCGGCATCGATATGGAGTCCCAGGTGTTCGGCGTAATGGGGTTTAAACCGGAAATAGGGGATATAAAGCCCATGCCGGAAAAAATATTCAAAACAGGAGTTTAGGATCATGGAAAAGGTGTGCATTATTTCAGCCAGGCGTACTCCCCAGGGGAGATTCCTGGGCAGCCTTAAAAAATATTCAGCCATAGACCTGGCAGTAATTGCTGCCAGGGAGGTATTGAAGGTCACGGACCCCGGTGATGTGGACCAGGTTATCCTGGGAAATGTGATAATGGCAGGCCAGGGCATGAACCCGGCCAGGCAGGCTGCCGTAGGTGCCGGTATACCCATCGATAAGCCGGCATTTACTGTAAATATGATGTGCGCCTCAGGGATGCAGGCAGTCATCCTGGCAGCCCAGTCCATAAAGTCTGGAGGCGCGGACCTTATATTATGCGGAGGTACCGAGTCCATGTCCAATGCCCCATATCTGCTGGCAGGCGCCAGGGAAGGCTACAGGCTGGGTGACAGTGTCCTTATCGATTCCATGCTTTCAGACGGCCTGGTCGACACTTTTGAAAAAGAGCATATGGGGCTTACAGCGGAGCGCATTGCAAAAAAATACAATATTTCCCGCAGTGAACAGGACCAGTTTGCCTATGAGAGCCACAAAAAGTTCTTTGAGGCAAAAGAAAAGAATATATATGATGATGAAGTCATAAAGACCGGCGATCTTGCATATGATGAACATCCCAGGCAGGACACCGAGATGGAAAAACTGGCTTCTTTAAAGCCTGCTTTTTCCCGGGACGGAACAGTTACTGCCGGCAATGCTTCCGGCATAAATGACGGAGCGGCGATGCTTCTGCTATGCAGTGAAGGCTATGCCAGGGGAAAGGGACTGGATGTCATGGCAGTGGTGGGAGACAGCGCCAGCATAGGCTGCGACTGGAGGTTTATGGGTCTGGGCCCGGTATATTCTACCAGGAAGCTTTGCCGGGAAAATGATCTTGATATCAATTATTTTGATACCATTGAGCTAAATGAGGCATTTGCCTCCCAGTCACTGGCATGCATAAGAGAGCTGGACATAGACAGGCAAAAAGTAAACCCTGACGGGGGCGCCATAGCCCTGGGCCATCCCATCGGTGCCAGCGGCGCCCGCCTTGTAGTGCACCTGGCGTCAAGGATAAAACAGGGGCTTAGCAAAAAAGCACTGGCCGCCCTGTGCATAGGCGGAGGAATGGGCTCTTCCATGGTACTGGAAAGTTACTGATCATCAGGTATACGGTTTAATGCCATTGCCTTCATAAAGCCTGCCTGCTCTCCATTATCCATACCAATAAAGTACACTATAGCTGTTCGATTGCGGCTCCCTTATAATAAGAACAACCCTTTATGGTTAAAATTTTATAAAGGCAGCCATTTATAAATAACTGACAAAAATTTAAAGGATACAGGAAATATGTCCGGTTACAGGAGAAGAACGGATAACCATATTTACTGAAATAAACCAGTACTAAAAACTAATGAGCAGGCTCCATTCTTTTGAGTATCCTGTATATAAGAAATGTCAGGTATTTTGAAGGCTCTTTTTTCTGGCCGAAATCCCAGCTTTTGTACTCCATCCACACTGATTCAGGGGTAAACCTGCCATCCCTGTCTTTTTTGGAAAGCACGATATCAAGCATGGAGGCAAATTCTGGTTTTTGTATGCCGTATTTAAAACGGGAAAGCACATCCAGCACATGGATTATATCATACCATATAAGAGGCGCCTTCAATTTCCTGAAATCATTTCCCATATAGAAAATATACGGATGCAGAGTCAGACTTTCACGCCACAGCTTGCAAAGGCTGTCAATTCCTGCTACCACGGTGCTGCTGTTGCTGTAATTTTCATATAAGGACAGCAGCTTGAGCATGATTAAAGTGGCATAAGGGCACGGGTCATCTTTTTTGCCCGGTCCCCTCCATGAGCCAAGCTCCTCCGATACTTTACACGGCCAGCCGTTATCCCTTACAATGCCGGCCAGGTATGCCGCTGCGCTTTTAATTCGGCTGTCTTCCTTAAGCCCCATTTTAGCAAGAGCATAAAGGTTTACCGGCGCATCACACAGGGCCCATCCCCAGGTATCAGTGCCTGTCCCCCCGTAAGCTTTGCCTATTTTTAAAGGAAGACGTATTATTCCTTCAGGGCTTACATTCTCCAGCATTTTTACAGCGATTTCTTCTATTGCTGTGTCCTTTATGTCAAATCCAAGTTCAGCAAGAAAGGCAATTTTATGAAATGGCTGCTTCGGGCTTTTGTGGCTGGAAAGCGTTCCGGCGGGCCAGTTTTTAAGCTCATCGATCATGCTTTTTAGCAAAGGGTGGCCACGCATGCTATTACGGTTTTTTGTTACCTTTGCATCATCTTCGCTCTGTCCCAAAAGCTCAATTCTTGCGCCATATTGCCATTCTTATAATAGGCCAACAAATATTTGCAG
>CAYZJW010000118.1:0-4580 GCA_964478985.1 uncultured Actinomycetota bacterium | reverse complement strand
AGCTTCATTATGTCTGCCGCGCTCCCCTGTATGGGGGTATTAACGGCATATCTTTCTCCAAGCCCCCTTATCCTTCCATTGCTGCTGCCAAGCTCCCTGATGTATCTCTTCCTGCCGAACATAGTGGTAGAATATCCATTTTTAACAGCACTTTCGATCAGGCCTTTAAGGTATCTGTCGACCATGGGGTACCTTTCAAAATACCTCTTTATATATTCCCCCGCCTCCTCATTGGATATGGAAAGCCTGCTGGCCAGTCCAAAGTCTGTCATGCCGTATATTATGCCGAAATTAATGGCCTTTGCCTTTCTCCTCATCTCTTCCGGAACATCGTCATAGTCTATACCGAATATCTCGGAAGCAGTCCTGCTGTGGATGTCTTCTCCCCGGTTAAATGTTTCAATAAGGCTGCTGTCCCCGGAAAGGTGCGCCAGCACCCTTAGCTCTATCTGGGAATAATCCGAAGCCATAAGCAGGTCATAACCCTTTCCCGGTATGAATGCCTTTCTTATCTGTTTTCCCAGTGAAGTCCTGACCGGGATATTCTGCAGGTTGGGGTCGCTGGAACTTATCCTGCCGGTAGTAGTGCCCATCTGGTTGTAGCTGGTATGCAGCCTTCCGTCAACAGGGTCTATAAGCCGGGGAAGCACATCCACATAAGTGTTCTTGAGTTTGGTCTTTTCCCGGTAGTCCAGTATCCTGTCTATCACGGGAGATGTCTCCCTTATGGCTTTAAGGACGGCAGCATCAGTGGAAAACCCGGTCTTGGTCTTCTTAAGGGCAGGCAGTCCCAGGTCTTCAAACAATATTTCCGCCAGCTGCTGAGACGAGTTTATGTTAAACTGCTTTCCGCATATGGCGTATATATCTTCTGTAAGTTTTTTTATCTGGATATCATATTCCTTTATAAGGCGGCCCAGATAATCCTTATCTATGGCCACACCCTTGTTCTCGATTTCTGCCAGTATACCTATAAGAGGCTCCTCTATTTCCTCATACAGAGGGGCCAGGCTGTTTTCCTGGAGCTTTTTTACCAGCCTTTTTCCCAGCCCTTCAAGCAGGGCGGCTTCCTTTAACACCTGTCCGTATCTTTCTTTATCAAGATCTTTTCCGGCACCGGGGGACCCAAAGTCAAGAGACATCTGGGTATCGCCGGCATCCTGGTTTCCGCTTCCGGGTAACCTGATATCATCCATTTCCATGCCCAGTATACGGGAAGACATCTCGGCCATATCAGCTGATGACCTGAGCGGGTTCAGCATCAAAAACATTATTTCCAGGTCGTAAAGCCTCCCTTTTACTTCTATATCGTTTTTCAAAAAAAACTTTATGACCTGCTTGAGGCGGATGCCGGTCTTTTTTATATCCCGGTCTTCCATTATTGCCCTTATGGTCCCTGATGACTTTTTATCCTTAAGTATGGAGTCATCTGCCAGGAATGCTTTTCCCCCTCCGGTATATAGCAGTATGTCTGAAGCAGCAGGGCCGGCAGGCATCAAATATATTTGATCCTTTACCGGACCCGGGGCAGTACCGCCCCTGAATCTTTCCAGCTCCAGGGAAGGAAGCTCCAGGCTTTCTGCTTCTCCGCTGCTCCCTGCTATATCCATAAGACCTGCATATCCCGGCAGCCTCTTTAACAGGCTCCCGAATTCCAGGCGCCCGAATACATCTTTTATTTTTCTGATATCAATATCCCTGAAACTTCTTTCAACCGCTTTCCTGTCTATTTCAAGGTCCTTTTTTAATGTGGCAAGTTCTTTGCTTTTCATCGCCAGGTCCCTGTTTGCCTCAAGCAGGCCCTGCAGTTTGAGGCTCTTTATCTCAGCCATCTTTTCGTATATGCCCTCCAGGCTGCCGAATTCATTTATGAGTTTGACCGCTGTTTTGGGTCCTATACCGGGTACACCCGGTATATTATCAGAGCTGTCTCCCATAAGAGCCAACAGGTCCCTTACCGATCCCGGTCCCACGCCCATCTTTTCCCTGACGGCTTCCGGACCGTATATAATGGTATCGGTAATGCTCTTTTTGGAGGATAGTACGCTGACACTGCCGGATACCATCTGCAGCATATCCTTGTCCCCGGTGACTATAACGGCCTCATCCCCGCTTTCGGCTGCGTCCCTGGCAAGGGTTGCCAGTATATCGTCAGCTTCCATTCCTTCCATCTCTATGCAGCTTATGCTGAATGCTTCCATTACCTCTTTTATCAGAGGCAGCTGGCCCAGCAGTTCCTCAGGCATCTTCTTGCGGTGAAGCTTATATTCCTCGAACATGAGGTGCCGGAATGTGGGCCCGCTGCTGTCGAATGCACATACCACCCTGTCTGGCCGCTGGTCTTCCACTATCTTTAGGAACATATTGGTAAAGCCCAGCACGGCATTGGTCATAATACCCGAAGAGGTTATTATGGTGTCCGGAAGTGCATAAAATGCCCTGTAGGCAATATTATTTGAATCTATCAGTACTATTTTTTGTGTCATGAGGCTCCAGGCTGCAGCTTTCTTTTGATACAGGATAATTGTTTACTGGTCTTAAATTTCTCCAGTGATCTTATCAATTTACTATTAACATTATAACAATGTTTTACATTATATCATCAACTAGGTCATAAATATAAGGATAAGAAGCCTGGAACTGCATCCATGCCGGTATATAATATCTTGATAATAGGTATGATTAATTGTATTATTTCTACCGTGCCGAAGTGGCGGAATTGGCAGACGCGCTGGACTCAAAATCCAGTGGGCCGAGAGGCTCGTGCCGGTTCGATCCCGGCCTTCGGCACCATGGATATCATTGAATCTCCGCCGGCAAAAAAAGTCAGCATTCAATGATCGTAAAAAACAGTAGCCCGAATCATTAAAACCTTATTCTTTGGCCTGGAAACTCTTATGAAACTCGACTTTTCCCCGGGGAAGGTTATTTTCTTCAAGAGGAAGGGCGAGAACGAATCTATGGGGCACACCGTCATAGCTGAGACCGGCAACCGCCTTAAAACCGAAGCGCTTATAATAACCGGGATCCCCCACCAGGATGCAGCCCTTGCCGCCAAACACCTTTAACATGGAAAGGCCTTTTTCGACCATTGCCTTGCCTATGCCCAGGTTCTGATATACAGGCAATACGGATATGGGACCGAGACCATACCAATCGCTGCTGCCGTCCGTGAAGCTGACTGGCGAGAAAGCAATATGGCCTACCACTTCCCCGCCTATTTCTGCGACCAGTGATATGGCAAGGGCGCCTGATCGCCTCAGCCCCCTTATGATGAAAGACTCTGTATTATTGCTATGGGCATTATCTTTGAATGCTGCTTCAGTGACAAAGGTTATTTTATCAATATCTGAAGGTTTTTCTTTTCTGATAATAAGTTTTTTTTTGAGATCATCCAATTTTTATCCCCTGTTGTCTTCTATCCATCCTATGGCAAAATCCACCAGTTCTCTCTGGCGGAAGAACTGTGAACCGGCCTGCCCGATATCTGAAACCATTATGACATCTTTTTTTTCTTTAAGGAAAGCATCGCCCAGGTCATTGAAGTCATCAGTTATACTTTTTATATCCCTTACCTCTCTCCATGTCCTCTTTCCATTATCCATACAAGGCATACCCTGCATCTCTTCTTCCTTGCCGGGATAATCAGCCCTTATCTCTGCCAGGTGGAGAGATGTATTATTCTCATGCCTGACGCCTGCCAGCAGCACATGCCCGTCAAGTTCATATATTCTTGCCAGGGGAGATCTCTCACCATGTGCATACTCGAGGCTGTGGCCACCGGTTATATATTCAGCATTTCTACCCCATGCACAGAAAGACATCTGGGGATGATCACTTCTCAGTACTCCCCTCTGCTTCCTGAAGACTTCCGGTATCTGTCCTATCCCCCTGGTCGGCGTAATATCAGGATCAAAAGGCGGCATATTTTCTTTTATAGTTTTCCACCAATTCTCTGGAACGGGCGGGTTTACCCACCGGGCCGGATCTGAAAGATCGCCTGAATGCGCCGTCATCACCAGTGTACCGCTATTGCCTAATATACTTTCCAGGGCAAGAATAAAAGACACAGCCCCTCCGCATATCCATCCCATTGAACTCATGGAAGAGTGGACTATAACAGTCATGCCCCTACGGACTCCGATCCTTATTAAGTCAGTTTTTAGGGATTCTATGGTCTGGGGTCTTTCACTTTTTCCTATTACATCTTTTTCGCTCATGATTGGGATTTAATCATAAGTAATAAGGTTTTTCCACAAAAATCTTGCTGAAGCCGAACCGATAAATACAAGTATAACGGGTTGTTGCCACCGAATTCTCTCACTGGCCAAGATTAGCTCCGGTTATCTATCAAATCAAAGGTGATGTGGTTTATGTGTATTACTTTGTAGACTGCAGGCAAGATTATAAGTGGCTTTTGTAAGAATATTAGCCTTTAAATAGAATTTGGCTCCCCGGACTGGATAATATTGATAACAGAGAATTATTCAAAAATGTATGGTGGTAAATAATTGTTCTAAATCAAAGGTCTATTTATTATTATTAAAAACTGAAAGCTTTTTGAAAAAGCCTTCTTTGGT
>CAYZJW010000117.1:0-4593 GCA_964478985.1 uncultured Actinomycetota bacterium | reverse complement strand
CCCATAACCTATAAGCTGGTAAAGGAATTCGACCTGGAGTTCAATATACTCAGGGCAGAGATCACCCCCGACGCCGAAGGCAGGATGCTTATAGAATTAAAGGGTGATGATGAAAAGATAGACGGCGCTGTCCGTTATCTGGAATCATCGGGTATAAGGGTGCAGGAAGCCGCCAGGGATATACTCATAGACAGGGAGTCCTGTGTAGACTGCGGAGAATGTACATCTGTATGCATCACCCGGGCACTGAGCCTGGATAAGAAAACCAAGAAGCTTCAGTTCGACAAGGATAAATGCATACTTTGCGAGCTATGCCTTGACTGCTGTCCGGTCAGGGCCATCCGGGTTAATATGTAGGGTAGGCAGCCCTTTTATAGGACTGCCTTTTTATGATAAAGACTATACCGCTTCAAACTCGTCTTTTGAAGCCCCGCATTCCGGGCAGACCCAGTCGTCGGGAAGGTCTTCGAAGCTGGTGCCGGCTTCAATACCATTATCCGGGTCACCCTGCTCAGGGTCGTATATATAACCGCATACCTGGCATTCCCATTTTTCCATCATGACCTCCTGCAGAATAATTTTTTTAAACATTCCAATAGCCGCCCTCAGGCAGTAAACGGCTCATCAATTAGATTTTAATATCTTAAACGCCTTATCACAAATTTTTTTTTGAGTTTTATAGTATAATAATAAAAAGGCTTAAATACTGGCATGATGATGTATTTTTCATTATCCCCGGGGACTATGGTATGGTGGCAGTCTGTAAAATAAGAAAAAAATTTCTAATGCTGCTGTTTATAGCAGCCGTACTTCCTGTTTTCCTTGCTTTTTCAGGCAGTTTCTATCCGCAGGAAACAGGGGATACAGGCAATATGCCTCCAGCGGCAGATACTCTGGAGCTTGAGGGCCTCTATATCTGTGAACTGGAAGGTATTATCGAGCCTTCCATTGCCAGGTACATCCAGCAGTGTCTGGAACGCTCCCGGCAATCGGATTACGGCCTGGTAATACTGATGGACACTCCGGGAGGCCTTGAGACATCTATGAGGGACATAATAACCGGGATGCTGAATGCAGATATACCGGTCATAGTCTATGTGTATCCGGTGGGAGCCAGGGCAGCCTCAGCCGGGGTCTTTATTACCTATGCCGGCGATATTGCGGCAATGGGGCCCTCTACCAATATAGGGGCGGCCCATCCGGTGAACCTGGGAGGAGACCAGCAGGTATCTCCCGAGATGATGGAAAAGGTCATAAATGATTCTGTCTCCTATATAAGGAACCTGGCCCTGGCCAGGGGCCGTAATGCCCAGTGGGCAGAAGAAGCGGTACGGGAAAGCGTATCCATAACCGCAGAGGAAGCGCTTGAACTGGAGGTAATAGACCATGTGGCAGCCGACCTGGATGAACTCCTGGTAAAGATCGACGGGAAAACTGTGGAAAAGCTGGGAAAGACTTACACCCTCAGGACCTCGGGGACAATTCCGGTTGAGATAGAGATGAACTTTATGGCCAGGTTTCTTCATGTCATATCCAATCCCAATATCGCATATATACTGCTTTCCCTGGGCACCCTGGGTATTATCTATGAGTTTTCCCAG
This sequence comes from uncultured Actinomycetota bacterium, assembly GCA_964478985.1. Classification (GTDB taxonomy): domain Bacteria; phylum Actinomycetota; class Humimicrobiia; order Humimicrobiales; family Humimicrobiaceae; genus M55B120. The sequence goes on along the minus strand of CAYZJW010000117.1, from coordinate 2,992 downwards.
CCGGGACTGGGTATTTCCGGGGCCATAGGGGCCCTGCTGATGATACTGGGGCTGTATGCGCTGAGTGTGCTCCCCATAAACTATGCCGGGCTGGGCCTGATAATACTGGCCGTCATCCTGTTCCTGGCTGACATCCTTATGGCCCTGGGCGGGATACCTTCTATCGCCGGGGTGGTATCCCTGGTGATAGGCTCTTTCCTGCTCATAAATACCGATGCTCCCTATCTAAGGGTGGCCGCCAGCCTTATAATAACTGTAGCGGTAGTGGTCTCCGGCTTCCTTTTCATAGTGGTAAGGGCAGTGTATAAGGCACACAGGGTAAAGCCCGTCACCGGGAAGGACGGCATTGTAGACGGTACGGCCGTAGTCTCCGGCACCCTCAGGCCCCGGGGACAGGTAAAAATATCGGGAGAGATATGGAATGCCGTGTCTGATACAGGCAGGAGTATCAGGCAGGGGAAAAAGGTCAGGATAATATCCATAGACGGATTGACCCTGACAGTATCAGAAATAAAAGAAGAAGACAAAGGAGGATGATATGCTTGTAGGACCGATCGTGGGCATTGTATTTGGAATAGTGATAGTCTTGATACTGCTGTTTTCCGCCATAAAGATCCTTAAGGAATATGAAAGAGGGGTTATCTTCAGGTTTGGAAGATTAAGAGGAGCCAAAGGGCCGGGCATATTCCTCATAATCCCCTTCGTGGACAAAATAGTAAAAGTAGATCTCAGGACTATTACCATGGATGTGCCGCCGCAGGATGTGATAACCAGGGATAATGTGCCGGTCAAGGTAAACGCAGTGGTATATTTCAGGGTCATGGACCCGGAAAAAAGCGTGGTCAAGATAGAAAGGTATATGCTGGCTACTTCGCAGATCGCCCAGACTACACTGAGGAGCATACTGGGCCAGGCAGACCTTGACGACCTGCTGGCAAGAAGGGATAAGATAAACCAGGAACTCCAGAAGATAATTGATGAGCAGACAGACCCCTGGGGCGTCAAAGTGTCCACAGTAGAGATAAAGGATGTGGAGCTGCCCCAGAGCATACAGAGGGCATTTGCCCGGCAGGCAGAAGCCGAGAGGGAAAGAAGGGCCAAGATAATAAGCGCCGAGGGAGAATTCCAGGCTTCCGAGAAGCTCTCAAATGCGGCAGAAGTATTGAGCAAATTCCCGGTATCAGTGCAGCTAAGATTCCTGCAGACCTTAAAGGAGATAGCTACAGAACAGAATTCCACCATAGTATTTCCCGTACCTATAGACCTGGTAGATGCATTCATAGACAAAATGGGCAAAAAAGGCAAATAAGGGGTATGATAGAGGGCCTGGAGTCGATCCTGACAAAGAAGTTTTCGGGGGGCAAGGTAATACTCCGCCCCCTGAAAAAAGATGATCTTTCCCGTTCGCTGGCATGGCTTACCGATCCCCTGGTAAACAAATACCTGAGCCAGAGCTTCGGAGACCTTACGGCAAAACAGGAAGAGCAGTGGTTTGAATATATCAAGGATTCCAGCAGCGACATAGTATTTGCCATCCTGGAGAAGACAACAGATATGCATATCGGCAATTGTGCCCTGCATAAGATCGATATGAGGAAAAAGACCTGCGAGCTGGGCATAGTGATAGGTGAAAAGGATTACTGGGACCGGGGTTTTGGTACAGACGCGGTAAAGACCCTGACAGGTATTGCCCTGGATGGACTTGAGATGTCGAAGGTGCGGCTCAATGTTTATACCTATAACCACAGGGCCATAAAAGTATATGGGAACTGCGGCTTCAGGCTGGCAAGGGTGCTTAAAAGAAATCATCTTTATAACGGAAAATACTGGGATACCCTTGTCATGGAATATCCCTGAGATATCAAAGACCGCCTGGACCCCCTTTTACCTCTTTAATACCAGTTACAAGTATCAATACATAATATTTGCTTCCTTGTTTTTTATATGCAGTTTTTATGCTACTATTGTATAAATTTTTGTGAACTTTTCTCCCTATGTATGAATATAATAGAAGAAGAAAAATAGGTCCGTTTACAATCTTGTTTTTGTTTTTGTTCTCTGCCTCTGCAGTGGGGCTTTTAGTTGTCTCCTATCTTGACCGGGGAAGGTTCTGGGACATGCTTCCCTATTTCAGCATACCTATTATAGTCTTAAGCCTGGTATTTGCCATATATAACCTGGTAAGGAGATGCAATGCCGGTTTTGTATTTATAATTATTTTCATAGCTTTTACCATAGGACTGGTATTGTCCAGTGTTTTCGGCCCGTTTGCCCTGTACCGCGAAGCCGCTGCCCGTATTGAGGAAAAAGACTATCCGGGCGCCATAAGCCGGCTGGACTCCATCCTGGCATCCTACCCCAGCAGCAGGTATGCTGAAGAGGCGATTGGGGAGATATCCTATGCCTACTATGAGAACAACCAGTTTTCCCTGGCCCTGGAAAGTTTTAGGGCTGCCATGGATAAGACAATAATCGACCGGCAGCAGCTTGAAGTAATGGATATACTCCAGGATATCCATTACCGCATTGCCCTTGAGCATAAAGAGGACGGCAAGCACCTGGAAGCGGCCGGCAGCTATATGGACTCCATTGAAATACTTAAGCAGATAAAATCGGGATTTCCCGACAGTAATGAAGCATTCATAGCCCTGTACAAGATCCCCCAGTATCTTTTTGATGCATCGGAAAGCTTTGGCCGTAGCGGCGACATACTTTCACGCATAAGGCTTCTGGAAGAGATAATAGAAGACTACCAGGAAAGTGACTATTACCAGCCTGCCCGGGAGGCGGTATACGATGCCTACCTGGATATGGCGCTGGCATCGGGTTCAGAATCCGATCATAAAGATGCACTGGAATGGTTTTTGAGATTTCTCAAAGCTGGTCCGGAACCTGAGATAGACAGGGCGGCAGAATACAAGATCAGCATGATCTTTAAGGCCGCCCCGGCCCAGGCTGTCAGGGATTCGGGAGACGCAGCCTTTATGAAGTC
>CAYZJW010000116.1:0-4644 GCA_964478985.1 uncultured Actinomycetota bacterium | reverse complement strand
AGACATTTAGAGCTTCAACCCCAGTCTTCCCAACTCCTCTGGGTCCTCCGTACCATGTTTTATGCCTGGGAACAAATCCAATATGTGCTCCACAGGGAAGACCCATATCTCCTATGGGTTTTATCTTCTCCGGACTAAGACCAGAACACCAGATAATATCAGCCCCGGCTTCCTGGGCCATAAAGGCAGTCCTCACGATCTCTTCCTGGCTGTGCCACACACCAAATGGTGGTAATCCAAAAGCTATAAGGGTATTAGGCGCACCTTTTCTGACTTCTGATATAGTTACTTTTAGTTCTGAAGTAGTGAGGGATTTACAATAGGTTACAATAAGGTCAATTCCTGAGAGTTCACACATCCTGGCTATATAGGAATCATGTGCAGTAGAGACTAGGACTTTTCTTCTTCCCTTTAAATCCATTAATTCTTTTATGGTCTTCACGCTCATTTTTCGTTCCCTTCTTTTTTAGTAATAAATATCAATAATAAGCCGGGGGTAGACTTTTTAATACCTGCTGTCATTTTTCTACTATATCACAGCATAGAGCACAAACAATGCTATCCCCCCTGCCAGGGCAAGGCTGGCAAATACATAGGCTGCAATGGCTGCCCCATCATCACTTATCTTTCCCCCCAGTTTCTTTTTCATCATCCTCATTATGGAGGGCGGCCTCTTGACCGCTATTACATATACTATAGCCGCATATATAACGCAGGCTATTGCCCCTATTAGATAACCCATGATGATATTCCTTTCATATATATATTATTTCAATCATATCACTGCAGTCCCTTTGCGATCCTGGGAGCCAGCAGGGCATATATTATGGCGCAGATTACAGCGATTATACCCACATAAAGTACCAGCTGGAGCCAGGTGCCGCTCTGTGACAGTATCATGTCATTGGCACGGTATGCCCAGTAAAAGGGGGACCAGTAAAAGAAAATCTGCCAGTTGCCCTTTACGAATTCATATCCGGCAATTGATCCTGCCATGGGAAGGAAAAGAAGCTTTACGCTGCCGGCAGCCTCCATGAAATCATCACTATTAAGGCCCTGCAGGAATCCTATTATCAGGCTTATCATGGTAACTGACAGGACTACCAGGGCAGCCTGCCCCAGGTTGACCGAATAGAAGCCGGTTATAAAGATGACGGCTATGGATGAGACAATGGCAACGACTATTCCCGTAAAACCCTTGCCCATTATAAAGGCCCTCCTGGAAGTGGGGGTCACATTTATAGCTGCTACCGTCTGGTCAACTTTTTCTTCCAGTATGTTTATGGATATAAGCATGCCGGCCAGCATGGTAATAAGGAGAAGCAGTATATTTACCAGCATCTTCTTGACCGGAGGCACAGTCCTCCCGAACTCTACTATCTCTGACCTGGCATCCTCCAGCTGGACGTCTGATTCATATAATACATTAAGGAGTTTTGCATATTCCACTACTGACTGCGGTTCGTTTCCCTGTGTCAGTATATAATAGCTGTCACCGCTGGAAAGCACCCCTATAACATCATCCCTGGCGCCCACCCTTTGTTCGACTTCCTGTTTGCCGGCCATCAGCTCTATATGGGCAAAATCGTCAAAATAACGGACCTGTTCCCGGTTCTCTCCCTCCACCAGGGCCAGGTTGACACTGGTATCGTTTATGCTGGGTGTGAGAAAGTTTATGCCTACTGCCAGGATCAGGGGTATGACCAGCATATATATAGTCATAAACTCCCTTAAGTTTATCCTTATGTCCCTTATAAATATAAACCATATTCTTTTTAGCATGTTTATCCCCCTATACCCTTAGTGTCCTCTTGAACCGGATATCTGTCAAAACAAACAGTGCCGCCCCTGCAGCCAGGAATCCGGCGCTGGTATACAGGGGGTATGAAATGTCTCCTGCAGGAAGGATTATCTCCCTGAAAGCCTGGAGAATGGGATATGTAGGTATCAGCCTTACCCAGAATGGATCCCATCCCGGGATAAAATAGGCGATTCCGGGGACCATAAGTATAAAGAAAAGAAGATATATGACCCCGAATGCCTTGGTCATATTGTCGTGGAAACTTGCCACCAGCAGGCCCACCACCGAAGCAAAAAACCCGGTAGCAAGTAGCAGCAGTATGACCAGCCCGTAGTTTATGGTAAACCCCATCACCGGCATGATTATTATAAGTCCGGATATCAGAGTGGTAAGAAGAAGTACAAAGACCTTGCTCAGTATGTATATCCCTATAGAAGAAGATGTTACTGCATATGCCTCTATAACTCCTTCCTTTTTGTCCAGGAAGATATAAGCAGCCATGACAAACATACCCATAAGGCTGCCGGAAAATGCCACTATGGGCGGCAGCGTGTTTTCCCTGTCTGAAAGCGGCTCAAATCCCGTGGTCAGCGCACGTACTTCCTGCTGCTCTAGGCGCTGCTGCAGCACTTCGCTGCTTTCATTAAATACTATCGACAGCAGGTTTTTCAATCTGGCAGACTCATATCCCTGCAGGTAATATCTGTAAAAAAGCCTGTTTTGGCTATCAAGAGTTACAACTATGCCCGGGTTCCTCTCCGAGTCAGCCAGTTCCCTTACCGCTTCTTCACTATCCAGTAAATATATCTCCTGCTCCTCCGTCTGTATGAGCCTGGCCTCATATATATTGCCCCCGGCCTCCAGCTCTACCGTCTCGGGACTGCTGCCGGGATCTTCTTCCAGCAGGGCATCTATAAACAACTCCTGCCCCTGACTGGGAAGGTCAAGATGAAGATATTCTACTGTTCTGGTCCTGAAGTTCTCCGGGATGGCCAGTAATACTACCAGCATCAGGACAATGGCAAAGCCCAGTTCCACATAGAAATAGAAGCCCCTGGAAGCCAGGATGAGCTCTTTTTTGAAACTGCTCCATAGTTTCATATCAGGCAAGCCCCCTTCCGGTGACTTTTATAAAGATCTGCTCCAGATTGGCTTCCTTAGTATGCATGGTGATTATCTCATTTTCCCTAATGATCTTTTCCAGCTTATCCTTATCTTTGTCGATGATGGTGGAAAGGCAATCCTTCTTCACCTGGCCATTATGGGAATATTCCACTTCCACCAGTTTCTCCCCGTACTGCAGCCTGAGGTTCCTGGGCGAGTCGATAAGCTTTATTACGCCGTCTACGATAAATGCTACCCTGTCACAGAGCTCCTCGGCAATAAACATATTATGGGTAGTAAGGAATACGGTAACGCCCTCCCTGTTACGGTCCTTTATTATATCCTTGATGACGGCTGCAATAGCAGGGTCTAGCCCGGTAGTGGGTTCATCCAGGAACCACATGGTAGGGTTATTGATCATGGAACGGGCAAAGGTCAGCCTGTGCTTCATGCCTTTGGAGAACTCCTCAGTCCTTATATTCTCCTTGCCCTTTAGTCCCACCAGATCAAGAAGCTCATCCGGGTCCCTGGTTTCGACATCAAACAGCCTCCGGTAAAAATTTAAGTTTTCCCTGGCCGTCATCTTGCTGTACACATTGGACTGCTCAAAAGACATACCTATCCTGTTAAACATCTTTCTTTTAAGCTTCTTGATGTCATATCCGGCTACGGTCACATCCCCTTTCTGCAGCTGCAGCAGTCCTGTAAGTATGCCCTGGGTGGTGGATTTTCCCGCTCCTGAAGGACCCAGGAAACCGAATATCTCGCCCTCGCCTACTTCAAAATTTACATCCCTGACTGCATAATCATTATTTCTAAGGTAAGAATGATACAGCCCCTTAACTTTTATCATAACCAGCAACCTTCCTTTCCCCGGTCCCTATGCCGTACTTTAAAAAATCGATCAAAAGATCTATTATGTCTATCATGTTCTCATCAAATCTTGCCGTCCTGGCTTTTTTGCCTTCCTCTGTCTGGAAGTAATATTCTATGGAGCTTACGCTGAGGGTTGAGATGGTGTGGCTTATAAAAGCCAGGTCTATATCTGCCCTCACTTCTTTCTTTTCAATGGCTGTCTTAAGAAGCTCCATGTATATATTCCTGGCATTTTCCAATCCCGTACCCACCAGTTCTTTATATATGGGATGTTCCCTGTTTTTAAACAGCCAGTCCCCCATCATGGTGACCTCCGGATTATTGGCGGCAAACCTGAGCCCTTCCAGGAAGAGCTTCCTTATCAGCCCGAAGAAGTCATATTCCCGGCTTCTTTCCATGACTGGGGCCAGAGCTTCTGCCTTCTTTTGGGCTATCCTGGCGACCAGGTAGAAATAAAGGTCTTTCTTGTCGTCAAAGTACTGGTAGAAACTGCCCTTGGCAATACTGCAGTTTTCCACCATCCTGGTAATACTTGCCTTATCATAGCCATACTCTGCAAACTCTTTTATGGCTGTCTTTTCTATATTCCTCCTCTTGTGGTCCGGGAGGTTATAAAAAGTCTCCTTCGGCAATTAAGTCCTTTCTGATATATGACTATAAAGTCATATGACTATTGATTCACATTCTATGCCGGCTGCCGCTTCCTGTCAAGATATTTCCATATTTTTCTGGCGCCGTTCTTCCGGTGTTATCTGCCATAACCTCATCATTAAATATAAAATACTTATCAGTTTATACTGGGCTTGATTTAAGAGATGAAAGTTTTTATATATTCAATCTAAAATTAAATATTCATGGATACC
>CAYZJW010000115.1:1952-4678 GCA_964478985.1 uncultured Actinomycetota bacterium | reverse complement strand
TTGCTATCTTATGCCCTCCCGATTTTTTGCATTCGATACCCAGGTTTTCCATATATGCCACCATTCCGGAGGGCATGGTTATGGGAACCCTGAAGTAATCCTGTTTTCTTTCTACCATAGATGACTCCATCCATAAAATTTTGTATTTTTATGTATATGAGTATATTTATTAGTAGCCAAATTGTCAAATAGCTAATTTAGCTTCTGCAACCTTCATCTCCTCAGGGAAAGACCTTGACAAAATTAAGCTGGAGATTGGAAAGCGATGACTGGAAGTTCTCCAGTTCCTGGGCACTAAGTTCTTCCCTTATGACCTTCAGCAGGCCGTCAAAGGCATCGACTGCCATCCTGGCCTGCTGCTTATCCTTGTATTTATCATTTACTCCTGCCGGTATGCCCATCTTCTTGTATGCCAGGCTGGAAAGCGACATCATCATCTGGGAGATGATATCTTTGGTAGTGAGCCTGTCTATCTCTTCCTGCAGCTGCTTAAGCATTTCTTCTTCTTTTTTCCCGGCCTCTTCATCTCCTGCCTCTTCTTTGACTTTATCTTTGGCCATCTTTTCCTTCAACTCTTTATCTTCTCCATTGCCCTTGCTTTTCTTATTTTTTTTCTCTGCCATACTGATCACCTCTCAAACATGGGTTTATCAAAAAAGATCATATATCTGATTATATTCAAGCTACTGTCAGGCAGTCAAACGCCTTATCATCTATTTTATTCGGCATCATATTTTATCAGCGAGAATACGTCATATCCTTCAAGCATCTTGCGGGGATTTAAGAACTCCAGCTCGATAAGGAAGCAGAAACCTGCCACTTTCCCGCCCATCTTCTCTACCAGTTCCGCCTTGGCCTTTGCCGTGCCTCCGGTAGCTGCCAGGTCATCTACTATAAGGACATCATCTCCTTTTTTTACAGCGTCAGTGTGCATCTGCAGGATGTTCTTGCCGTATTCCAGGTCATATGATGTCTGGCAGGTCTTAAACGGGAGTTTGCCCGGTTTCCTCACCGGGATGAACCCTGTCCCCAGCTTATATGCAAGGACCGCACCGAATATGAAACCCCTGGCTTCCGCCCCCAGTATAAGGTCTATTTCCTGTCCCTTATAATGTCCTGCCATCTGGTCCACAGCTGTCCTGAAGGCATCCTTATCGGCAAGTAGAGTGGTTATATCCCTGAATACTATGCCTTTTTTGGGAAAATCGGGAATGCTTCTTATCTTCTGTTTAAGGTCCAATATCAGTCCTTTCTATTTAAATAAGGTTTTTCCATTTTAACTCAAACAGTGCTTTTATCAAATATTTTCCCTGACTGCAGCTGCCACTGCATCACTGTCAAAACCGTATTCCGATACCAGTTCTGCCGGGTCTCCGGATGCGCCGAATCTGTCCTGAACGCCCAGCCTCACCACTTTTACCGGGTTCTTTGCCGAAAGGAGCTCGCATACCGCACCTCCCAGCCCGCCAATCACACTGTGGTCTTCCACTGTGATAACAAGTCCTGTCTTTGCGGCGCTCTGGATTATCAGAGCCTCGTCTATGGGCTTTATAGAAGCCATATTTATGACGTCGGCCTCTATGCCCTCATCTTCCAGGATCCTGGCAGCATCCAGGGCAATATGGGTGGTAAATCCCGCACTTATTATGGTGGCGTCTCCGCCATCCATTATCTTTGTACCTTTACCGATCTCAAATCTATAGCTGTCATTGAATATCACCGGACTTCCGCCCCGGCACAGCCTTACATAACAGGGCCCGTCATATTCAGCTGCTGTTTCTATTACTTTTCCAGCCTCAGTTGCATCTGCCGGTGAAAATACTGCAATATTGGGAATGGACCTCATTATGGCCACATCCTCGACAGCCTGGTGGGTGGCCCCGTCCTCCCCCAGGGTTATTCCGCTGTGGGTGGCGCATATCTTTACATTGAGCCTGGGATAGGCAACGGATATGCTTACCTGGTCACAGGCCCTTTTAGTGGCAAATACGCTGAATGTGGAGACAAACGGTATTTTGCCCATGGCGGCAAGTCCGGCTGCCACACTCATCATATTTGATTCGGCTATGCCCATATTGAAAAAACGTCCGGGAAACTTTTTGGCAAAAACCGAGGTCTTGGTAGATTTTGAAAGGTCGCAGTCAAGCACCACTATATCGCTGTTTTTTCCTCCCAGCTCTGCCAGCTTGTCCCCGTACGCCTGCCTGGTGGCTATCTTTTTGCCATCTTCTTTATTTAAATATTTCTCTATTTGCTTATTTATCACGATCATCCTTTCCTGTAAAAATTAACGGAATAAAGAGCAGCATCTTATCAACTGGCATCTATTTTGCAGATGTCACATATGGCCCTGTCCTTTTCCTCCTCGCAGGGCGCATTTCCATGCCAGTCGCAGGCATCCTCCATGAAGGTGACGCCCTTGCCCTTGGTAGTAGCGGCTACTATGCATACCGGACTGTCCTTTACCGATATGGCCTTTTTGATGGTCTCATCTATGCTGTCCAGGTCATGCCCGTCTATCTCATAGGTCTTCCAGCCGAATGACCTCCACTTTTCAGCCAGGGGAGCAGAATCCATGATATCCCTGGTAAACCCATCGATCTGCAGTCCGTTAAGGTCGACTATAGCTATAAGGTTGTCCAGCCGGTAATGCCTGGCGGCCATGGCCGCTTCCCAGATCTGTCCTTCACCGCATTCGCCGTCTCCCAGTACGGCAAACACCTTTA
>CAYZJW010000115.1:0-1852 GCA_964478985.1 uncultured Actinomycetota bacterium | reverse complement strand
TCCCAGATCTGTCCTTCACCGCATTCGCCGTCTCCCAGTACGGCAAACACCTTTACCGGGCTTTTATCGAGCTTTGCCCCCAGGGCCATGCCCACAGCGCAGGAAAGACCCTGCCCCAGGGAGCCTGTAGTCATGTCTACCCCCGGAGTCTTGTTCATATCGGGATGCCCCTGCAGTATGCTTCCCAGCTTCCTTAAGGTCTTTAGATGCGATCTGTCAAAATACCCCTTCTCTGCCAGTGCTGCATAAAGCACCGGACAGGCATGCCCCTTGGAAAGAACTACCCTGTCCCTGTCTTTTTTTGCCGGGTCTTTGGGATCTATATTCAGGACCCCGCTGAAATAAAGGTAGGAAAAAACATCTGCCATGGATAATGAGCCTCCCGGATGGCCGGAACCGGCAGCACAGAGCATCTCTATTATATCTACCCTGATATCCCTGGCTTTTTCCTTAAGTTTTGTCTTTAGCTTTTCGTCCATATTATCCCCTTCTATGAATAAAAATTGCCCTATTGATAGTTCCCTGCACCGGCAGGGACCTGACTACTAGATTATATTAAATAATGGTTTTTTTAAAAGCAGCAATATCGGCTATTTTTGCACCGCCTGCCGGGAGCTTGCCGGCTAAACCGCAGGATGCTGCATATCTCAAAGTTTTATAAATAGGAATAATAGATGAAATATTATAGAATTGGTAAAGTCTTTAACAGCAAAAAAGAAAGCAGCTATGTACAACGGACTATATAATAATCTGGTAGTAATAGGCGGAAATGCAGCCGGCCTGGCAGCAGCCAGCCAGGCAAGAAGAAAAAACCCGGATATCGGTATAACAGTGCTTGAAAGCGGGAAATACGTCTCTTACGGTTCCTGCGGCCTGCCTTACTTCATATCGGGTTATGTAAAAAAAATAGAAGACCTCTTTGCCTATCCCAGGGATTTCTTCAAACAGGAGAGGAATATAGATGTCCTTACCAGCCATCAGGTAGTGGGCATGGACCCCGCTAAAAGACAGCTCCTGGTAAATGCGGCAGACAGCGGTGAAAATAAGGTGTTCAGTTATGACAGGCTGGTAATAGCCAGCGGAGCTTCCCCGGTAATCCCCCGTATAAAGGGTGCCGGCTCCTCCAATGTATTTAATTTCTGGACAGTGGATGATGCCCGGAGATTAAAGGACCATATAGAGCAAAACAGTCCCCGGAAAGCAGCTGTCATCGGCGGAGGCCAGATAGGGCTGCTCATGGCAGAGGCCCTAAAAAAGCTGGGAATAAGCGTAACGGTAATAGAAGCAGCAGACAGGATACTGGGCGGTTTCGAACCGGAGATAAGCACAATAATGACCAGGAAAGCGGAAATGGAAGGGATCGAGGTCCTTGCCGGGACAGAAGCTCTTTCCATAAATGATTCTTCGGTTACCATAGAAAACTCGGGAGAAAGAGAAGATATCCCCTGTGACTTTGTACTTTTTTCTGCCGGCATCAGGGCAAATACAGGCTTCCTGGAAGAGACTTCCATGGAGCTGGGTAAGAAAAATGCCATAATAGTTGATAATAAACAGCAGACCTCATATATGAATATCTATGCCTGCGGTGACTGCGCCACAGTAAAGAACCTGGTGACCGGAAAACAGGATTATATACCTTCCGCCGGCAACGGGGTAAAGGCGGGAAGGATAGCCGGAGAAAATGCCGCCGGAGGCAGCGGGTCATTCCCCGGTTCTGTGGGAACCGTGGTGGATAAGATACTTGACCTGGAACTGGCCAGGACCGGCATCGGTTCCGTAGAAGCAATTGACTTAGGCTTTGAAGCTATAAAACTCATAGACAGTTATGCTTCCCATGCCGGTTCCGTGCCGG
>CAYZJW010000114.1:0-4787 GCA_964478985.1 uncultured Actinomycetota bacterium | reverse complement strand
TTTTCATATACCTGGTATACTATCCTGTGCTGGATATTTATCCTGCGGGAATATGCTCCCCTCAAATCGCCAACCAGTTTTTCAAAAGGGGGTAGTTTTTGGAATGGATTATTTTTAATGATCTTCAGGATATCCTGCGCTTTTTCTTTCAAACCGGACCCTGCCAGCTTTTTAGCATCTTTCTGCGCCTGACCCGTATAGACGATCTTATACATCACCAGTCCAGTGTTTCAGAGCATTTTTCAATCGGTTCCTTCATGCCTTCCAGTATTGACTCCTTAAGTTCCGGATCCGAGGAAAGGAATAATGTCTCCTCGATCGCACTCCAGTCTTCCTCGGCTATTATAACTACAGAGCCGTTCTTGCCTGTAATATGGACGGGTTTATGTGATTCGCTTATCATCTTTATTATCTTATACAGGTTCTTTCTGGCATTAGTCACATTCATAGTATCCATTATCATCTCTCCATGTACTTAATAACGTACGGCTTTAATCTAGCACATGACATAAAAAAAGGCCAGCCCATAATCCTCCGGCCGGATCCGTCACTTAAAAACTGTAAAAGGCTTTATAGATCTTCCTTTCCAGCATAAGGTCCAGCCCTTTTTTAAACTCAGAAAAAGGCAGGACTTCCGATACCAGGCCGGATACATCCACCTTCCTGTCCTTTACAATAAGATCGAAAGCGCGGGAAAGGGTGTCAGGAGTAGCCGAGTATGTGCTCTTTATTGTAAGCTCGGATTTGTATATCCGGTTGAAGTCTAACGGTATGGGTTCCTGGTCCAGACCCATGCCAAAGATATCTATCTCGCCGCCCGGCCTCACATAATCCAGGGCATCAGTCACTGTATGCTCATTTGTCACCGTCAGCACGGCACAATCCAGGCCCGTGGGTGATATTTTTCTTATCCCTGTCCCCAGATCCTGTTTTGCAGGATTTAATATATGGGTGGCCCCAAGATCTCTGGCCAGTTTAAGCCTTTCTACGTCCAGGTCTATGACCACTGTCTCAAGACCGGCCAGGCTGGCAAGCTTTACAAATAGTATGCCAATGGCGCCGGCTCCCACTATGGATACAGTATCGCCTTCCAGGTACTGCATCCTGTCCATAGCCCTTATGCAGCAGGCCAAAGGCTCCACAAATAAGGCTTCCAGGGGGTCGGCTCCCCCAGGGAGCAGGAATGCGGTGTTTTGTATATGCTTATCTGAAAGCCTTATATACTGGCAGAACCCACCCGGGTCGATATTGGTCTTTTTGAACATGGCGCACATGGTATGGTTTCCATGCAGGCAAAAACGGCACTTCCCGCAGGGTATATGATGGGCCGCGACTACCGTATCACCTGGACTGAACTTTGTGACCTTATCTCCTGCCTCCACTACTTTACCCACCACTTCATGGCCGTATATGGCAGGCCTTTCCGGACTGGTGCTGAATATCTTTACAATATCAGAACCGCACAGGCCGCAGTATATTAGCTCGATAAGCATCTCATCGTCTGCCACCAGAGGCCTGGGGACTTCCTCTATACGGAAATCATCCTTGCCGTAACACATAAGGACTTTCATCTGCCTGTTCATCTCTTAAAGCCTGAATATATTCTTTGGATTATCATAAAAAAGCATCCCTGCGATCTCCTTAGCCTTTTCCGCATCAAAAAGCCCATCTTCAACTTTTACAGCCAGCGCCCTGGCGACATCCTGCCGGGCCAGCATAAGATGACCGTACACTCCATCTATAAATGAATAATCTCCACCGAAAGCTGATATCTTGTTAAGGGGAACCGTATCGAACCATTCCAGGAGTGCATTTACCGAGGCATTGGGCGATACTATATGGGCCCAGCACATATCGATAAACACATTGGGAAAGTTCTTGGCCAGCACTGTAAGCTCGCCCTGATAAGGATAGCCTATATGGAATATATCAAATGTTATATCAGGGTACTGCAGGAAAAGATTCGATAGGAGTTCCGGATTAGAGTTGGAAAGGATATTGCCGTTTCCCTCCTGGATGCCTGTATGTATCTGCAGGATAAGGTTCTTTTTATTGGCAATATCCAGTATGAAATGGAACATATAATCCTGGAAAGCCTTCCCGGCGGCAGCAGGAACCTCATGCCAGTCCGGCATATGGAAAGTGCTAAAGATACGGTTGAATCCTTCTTCGGCCTGCGCTTTTGCAACCCTTTCATAATGAAGGGTCCTCTGGTAAGCCAGTCCGTTCTTAAGCGCCACGGCTCCCATATCATAGGCTTTTTCTATAAGCACCTCAGTAGCTTCCAGCCACCTGTTAAAGGATGTGATCCTGACCCCTGACTGTCTTTCCACCTTCTTTACCTGTGACCTCAGGTTGGGATGTACCAGATCCTTTATCCGGTATACGGGACTGAAAAGCTCCCTGTCGCAGTGGATGCTCCTTTCTTCCCGGGGGTCATATTTATCTGACAATGTCTCCACATTCAAAAGACTTGTCTTTATCCTGCATTTATCCTTAAGTATTTTCCTGAAATGCCCCGACCTCTTTGCCGCTACAAATCTCTCATCAAGCTCTTCTATGGTAGAGCCGTCTATCCTTTCCACGCCGTATATGCCCCGGGCAGATATATCAAGGGACCTCCCGTAGCCGGTATACCTGCATGCCTCCCAGTAGGGTTCGACCAGTTTCCAGCGGTCGCCTACGCTCATATCTTCCTCTATAAGCCTGTCATGGTCTGCCATGGAAAGACCGGCTGATATAAGGTCGCGGTTAAAGTAATGGCCCAGGTATTCCTGCAGGACATCCGCTCCCATATCCCTGTCTTCTTCCCTGCAGGGAAGGTGCTCGTGGGTATCGATTACTTCAAGAGTACTAGTATGTTCAAGCAATTCATTGTATATATCTTTCATAAAGCATCCTCCGGCTTTTGATCAGAGACCTGCATATTATTTAATATATATTATCATAAACATTGCCTCTATGGCGCATCCTCAATATATGGATCTTTATTTCTTTATCAATAATCGAATAGATGATCCTGAAATCACCCAGCCTGTACTTCCAGAGGTCTTTATACCTGCCTTTTAGTTTTATTCCCGAATAAGGGTCTTCTGATAACTTTCTCTTGACTGTATTAAAAAACAGGTTGACCATATGCCTGTCTAATTTTTTCAGGTCCTTTTTTATATTTCTGTGGTATAAGATCCTGTACCCCAATATCCGTCTCCTATTTATCCAGGCCTTCTCGGATTTGTTTTTCAGTTATAAATTCAGAATCCGGGTCCGTAGATCTCTGGAATGCTATTTCGACATCTTCTATTTCTTCAAGATAGTTTTCTACCGCTTTGTTTACCAGCCAGGATTTAGTACGCTCGCTGACCCTGCAAACGTCATCTATTTTTTTTATTATTTCCTCATCAAAGCTTATTGAGATATTCTTTTTCATGATAATATTAAACCCTAATAAGTTTATTAATAAATAATATTATACACAAAAATATAGCTTATTAAAATTAATTCTCTGATGGTTTTGGGTAGAAATACCAGATACGAAGTCTATAATTCCTTAATGAACCCTATTATTTCTTTGTTAAAAAGACCTGCAACATCCGGAAACCTCTCTACCAGATCATCAAGCCGGTTACCTTCCAGCTCAAAGCCATATATGTTCCTGAAAAGATGGCGGAATGCCAGGTATTCATCAAGTTCGATGGAACCCTTTGCCCTCTTGAGTATGAATCCTTCACCTTTACATTCATACATCTCCATAGACAGCTTTGTTATCTTTTTTACCAGTATATCCGAGATCCTCTTTGCCTCTTTAAGAGCACCACCGATCAAGTCTTTTTGTTTTTCTTCCCTGACTGGGAGACTGCCTTTAGGATTCCCATTCTTTACCAGGTCCATAGCTATTATTTACTTATAAAAATAGTAACACAATCCCTATATAGACAGAAACAATAACCTATCCCTTATTGCTGCCCGGGGAATTTCAATGCAAGGCCGTACTTTCCCCGCCGGTAAAGCTGCCGTAAAGGTCCCATGCCAGCCTTCCTATTATTATTAGCAGGAGTATTATAAATATTATCCTTAATACTTTTGACCTCAGTTTCTTGCTGAGAATTGTCCCTATCCTGGAACCCGCAATGGCCCCCAGGGCTACCGACACCCCGATCCAGATATCAAACCTTATTGACAGGAGCTTCCCTATAACGCCAGGCGCGGCATTGAACAGCACCACCATAAGCGATGTTCCTATGGCCACCTTGAGCGGGAGCCCGAAAAGGAGTATAAGTACCGGCACATAAAGGAATCCTCCCCCTATGCCCAGTATGCCCAGTCCGAATCCGGCTACCAGCCCCAGGGGGATGATTATAAAATAATCTTTTTTAGTTGGTACCTTTCTTACACCATCTTCCTCGCTCGATTCCATGCCCGGATCATTTTTCTTTATAAAGAAAAGAACCAGGGCTAAAAGCACAGATGCCAGGTATATTATCTTTATTGCAATGCCGGGGATCCTGTCGGTAAAATATGAGCCGAAGAACCTTGCTATTCCGGTAGGGATGCCAAATAATATGGCATACCTGAAATTGATGCTTTTCTGCATCCATTTAAATATGGTGCCGAACAGGCTGGCAAATGTTATCTGAATGGTGGATATGGCAGTGGCCGCCTTCCATTCCACCTGCATGATATAGGTGAGTATGGGGAGGATCAGGACACCGCCTCCTATCCCCAGTAGCCCGGCGATCACTCCGTCAAGTATCCCGACCCCGAAAAATTTCAAGTATTCTAAAAACATC
>CAYZJW010000113.1:3115-4811 GCA_964478985.1 uncultured Actinomycetota bacterium | reverse complement strand
GAGGCCCTTAAATGTAAGGAGACCGGGGAAGAAAAGGTAATAGTATTTAAATTTCAGCGGGCACGGCCACTTTGATCTTTCAGCATATGATAAATATCTTGACGGAGAGCTGGAAGACTATGAGTATCCGGAAGAGAAGATACAGGAATCGCTTAAAAACCTTCCCAAAGTCTAGAAAACAATATGATAACCGGGGTCTTCAAAATGAGACCCCGGTTATCCCTATCCATCCCTTAAAAAAATATACTTGCTTTTTTCCATATTACTATATATATTATACAGGAAGTTTTAGATAGTATTGGCGAAATAGGAGTTTCTTCAAAATAATCAGACCTTAAAGTCTCAAAATTAATTTATACAGGCACAGGCCTAAGGCCGGAGCAGGCATAATTTATATAAATCCTTATTCCATATAGAACAAGCAATTTTTTATTCTTATCAAATATTTTTAGGAAACAGGGTTAAGGAATTCCAATAGAATATTCTGGAATGAATTAAAAATATTACTATTTATATAAATACGTACAAGCCAGAAATACGATGAAAGGAGCATTTTGAAAATGCCGGGTATGGAAAACATAAATAAAGACATATTAAAAGAAAAACTGCTTCCAGACCTCAGGGTCATAGCCGGACAGCTCAATATTCCGGGTACATACAGGCTAAAGAAGAAAGAGCTTATAGAAAAGATCCTGGAAGAAGTGTCCGGTGACGGTACACAGCAGGATAGTACCGCCAAAAAAGAGCCGGGCGTCACAATAGGTGAAAAAAGTTTTACTGATGATGATATAAAGAAAGAAGCTGCCGATATAATAAATGAGAGCGTAAAAAGTTCCCAGGAAGCTGTTTTGAAAGAAGAAACGGCTTCTCCCGGACTGCAAGAAGGCACCGGAGCAGAAAAAGACATCAAAAAGCCTGAAGGCCCGGCTATGAAGAAAGTATTCCTTCCCGAAAAAAGGTCGGATATACCGGATACTATAAGGGAGCTTATAAAAAAGGATGATTCAAAAGAAGCAAGGGAAAAGAAAAACAATTATACCGATAGGAAGAAAAAAGAAATAGAGGTATATGAAGAAAGGATGCAGGGCATCCTGGATATACTGGCTGATGGTTATGGATTCCTGAGGACCAGCGGATACCTGGCCGGGTCCAGGGATATCTATGTGTCCCAGTCCCAGATCAAAAGATTCAGGCTGAGACAGGGTGACGAGGTCTACGGCCAGGTAAGGCCTCCCAAAGACAGCGAGAAATATAATGCACTTTTAAGGATAGAAAAAGTAAATGGAGAGGAACCTGATGTCATCAGGACCAGGCTGCCTTTCGAGAAACTTACCCCTATATATCCTATTGACAGGCTGATACTGGAGACAAAGGATCCTGAAAATATATCACCCAGGATAATCGATCTTATAGCACCCATCGGAAAAGGACAGAGAGGACTTATAGTTTCGCCGCCAAAAGCAGGAAAGACCACCATACTCAAGGACCTGGCAAACAGTGTCTCTGAGAATAACCCGGAAGTAAATATAATAGTCCTGCTTATAGATGAGAGGCCTGAAGAAGTAACTGACATGGAGAGGTCCGTCAAGGGAGAAGTCATCAGTTCTACATTCGACCAGCCGTCTGACAATCACATCCAGGTAGCGGAACTGGTGCTCCAGAGGGCAAAAAGGCTGGTGGAGCACGGCAGGGACGT
>CAYZJW010000113.1:0-3015 GCA_964478985.1 uncultured Actinomycetota bacterium | reverse complement strand
GGCAATATGGAGATAAACCTTGACAGGTCGCTGGCTGATAAGAGGATCTTCCCTGCCATAGATATAACCAAATCAGGCACCAGGAAAGAGGAGCTTCTCATGGATAAGGAAGAAGCAAGAGTGGTATGGCGGCTGAGAAGGCTTATATTTGAAAAAGAACCTGATGTGGCCCTGGAGCAGCTGATAGACTATATAAAGAATACCAGGTCCAATAAGGATTTCCTTAATGCCATACAGGCTACTTTCAATAAACACAAAGGCTAGCTGCCGGTTAGGGCTTTCCCGGTGCAGATAAACCGATGTTTACGGAAACCCTGATTTATGATAAGATTTAGCATTTGGAATCACTGGTATAAAGTTTATACAGATAAAGGAAAAAGATGAAAGAGAAAATACATCCAAAATATACAGAAAGCCTGGTAACATGCTCATGCGGCAATACCTTTAAGACCAGGTCTACAAAAAAAGAATTAAAGGTGGAGATATGTTCCGCCTGCCATCCATTTTATACAGGAAAGCAGAAGCTGGTAGACTCCGGAGGCAGGGTAGAGAGATTTAAGAAGCGTCTGGTCAAGGCCAAAAAATAACATCGATCTGCGGAGGAACCAGACATCCTTCCCGGGAAAGAGACTTAATGCCGGAGAAAGACAATAAATACCAGGTAGGCGGCCAGGCGGTGATCGAAGGGGTCATGATGAGAAGCAAGCACTTCTGGTCACTGGCCGTGCGCAGGCCTGACAATACCATATCTACAAACCTTTACAAAAACTCTTCCCTGACTGTGAATAACAGGTTCCTGGGATTTCCTTTCATAAGGGGAGTGGTAAACCTTATCGAATCCATGGCCCTGGGTTTCCGGGCTCTCAGCTATTCGGTCAATGAAGCTACAGAAGAAGATATAAAGTTCTCAAAGAAAGAGATGACTATCGCCATCCTGATCGCCGTCATATTCGCAGTGGGTGTTTTTTTTGTACTGCCAACCCTTATAGGCAGGAGCTTTTCTGCATATTTTCCCAATACCATTGTATATAACCTGATGGAGGGACTGGTAAGGATAGCTCTTTTCCTGGCGTATATTCTGCTGGTATCACAGCTTAAGGACATAAAACGGATATTCCAGTATCACGGGGCAGAGCATAAGACCATACAGGCCTATGAGCATGATGAAGAGATAAGGCTGGAAAATACCAGGAAATATACAACCGTTCATGTAAGATGCGGTACCAGTTTCCTGCTTATAGTAATGGTGGTAGCCATATTCGTATTTGCCCTGCTGGGGCGGCCCCCGCTTCTTTTGAGGATACTTTACCGGGTGCTCCTGATACCGGTGGTAGCCGGTATATCCTATGAGCTTATAAAGCTGGCAGGAAAGTTCTCAAAATACCGGATAGTCAATATTCTATTCTATCCCGGCCTGCTCCTGCAGAAGATAACCACCAGGGAACCCGATGATTCCCAGCTGGAAGTAGCCATGAGCTCATTTAACCGGGTGATCGAGGCCGAAGAAGACCTGAAAAACGGCAGGTCAGTCCTGGAGACTACCTCTGGCTAGCATTCTTCTTAATATATTATTTTTCTTTTTGATCAATCCATATCAGTATGGGACGGTAATCCAATATGAGCGAACTACTGGAAAAACTTAAGATAATCGAAGACGAGCACAAGAAAGTGATGGCAAAGCTTTCCCAGCCGGAAATAGCCTCCAATCCTGAAAAGATAAGACAATACGGGAAAAAAGCCTCGGAACTGGAAGAAGGGGTAAAACTTGCCGGCAAGTACAGGGAAGCCCTGTCTTCCATAGATGATGCCAGGGAGATGATAGATTCGGAGCATGATGAGGATATGAAGGAGTTCCTTAGCCAGGAACTTGCCGGCAGCAGCAAGAAAAAAGAAGAACTGGAAAAAAAAATAAGGCTAATGCTTGCTCCCAAAGACCCCAATGACGGTAAGAATGTCATCGTGGAGATAAGGGCGGGGGCCGGCGGCGACGAGGCTGCCCTGTTTGCGGGAGTCCTCCACCGCATGTATACAAGATATGCCGAAGGAAAAAAATGGAAACACTCGGCCTTAAGCTCCAATAAGCTGGGCATAGGAGGTTTCAAGGAAATAATATTCGGGATAGAGGGCAGGGATGTCTACGGTACCATGAAATATGAATCGGGGGTCCACCGGGTACAGCGGGTCCCTGCTACCGAGTCCCAGGGCAGGATCCATACTTCAACCGCTACTGTTGCCGTACTTCCCGAAGTCGAGGAAGTGGAAGTCGAGATAGATCCCGGGGACCTCAGGATAGATGTATTCCGCTCCAGCGGCCCCGGAGGCCAGTCGGTAAATACCACCGATTCGGCAGTAAGGGTAACTCATGTCCCCACCGGTATTGTGATCAGCTGCCAGGATGAAAAATCGCAGCTCCAGAACAAAGAAAAGGCCTTAAGGATCCTGAGGGCCAGGCTTAAGGAGGAAGAAGAAGCCAGGCAGAGGGACCAGGAAACGGAAAAGCGCAGGATGCAGATAGGTACCGGGGACCGCAGCGAGAGGATACGCACCTATAATTATCCCCAGGGAAGGGTTACAGACCACAGGATAAACCTTACCCTGTACAGGCTGGAAGCGATCCTGGAAGGCGATCTTGAAGAACTGGTGATGGCGCTTAAGGGTGCTGATGAGGAGAAAAAACTGGAAAACCTTGGAGTATAGGTGATTTGGAGACCTGGACCGTAAAAAAGATGCTGGAATGGGGTATTGAATTCTTCGGTAAAAAGGATATACCCCAGGCAAGGCTTTCGGCAGAACTTCTGCTGGCTTCGGTGCTGGGGCTTACCAGGATGGACCTGTACCTTGATCACGGCCGGGTGTTGAAACCAGGGGAGCTTGCGGCTTATAAAAGCTTCATAATGAAAAGGCTGGAGCATGTGCCCATACAGTATATCCTGAACCAGGCCCATTTCCGCAATATAACCCTTTATGTAGACGAAAATGTGCTTATACCCAGGCCGGAGACTGAGCTGGTGGTGG
>CAYZJW010000112.1:0-4928 GCA_964478985.1 uncultured Actinomycetota bacterium | reverse complement strand
TTTAAGGGCTAAACAGGGCTTGGCGGGTAAGTAAATTATTCTGCCAAGTAGAAAAATTTTTAATATTAGTTTTACAAAGGCGCCCCCTATGGGCTATAATGGTAGTTGCATAAAAAGCCCACTATACGGGCTTGTAATAGGCGCGGTATGAAGGATTTTAAGAGGCGGGTCTATTAGCAGGAACGGCTTATTTTTTGTGGGGTCAGTCTATAAGCCGAGTTATATACTAAGTAATCTATAATCTCTTTCTTTACAATGCCTATGTATATAGCTGTATGCGCATTTTGGTATAATATTCATCTAGGTTCTTTTATTATCTTGCAATTTTTTCAGGTACTGGGTCTATTTATCGGTTACAGTAATAGGCTTTTTATTACTCAACTAGCTTTCTACAAAGATAAATAGGCAATGTTGATATCTTTTTCTTTTTGTTCTTTCTGAAATTTTGTCCACTGATCTTGTAAGCCACAATAGGCTTATATCTGTCTACGAATGAATCCAGGCTTTTAGACCTTAGCGACCGCTTTGAGGATTTGACCTCTATAGGTATTATGTGTTCCCCCTGTTTAATAAGGAATTCTATTTCTGCTTGTCCCTTTGACCATGCTATAAGGTCGGAATTCAAGCCTGAGAAGAGTTCCTGGGCAACAAAGTTTTCTGCGAAGCCTGCATATAATTCTCAATTATGGGATTTTTTACCCACATAATATTCCCAGATTTGGGAAAAATTATATAGATAATATTATCAGGCACATATTGCATTGCATTTAGAGCAGCATTATTGTTTTATTGCCGCAACCTTTTATAGATCTCCCTATAAGATAAATAAGCCTGTTACCACATTACGGCAC
This sequence comes from uncultured Actinomycetota bacterium, assembly GCA_964478985.1. Taxonomy (GTDB): domain Bacteria; phylum Actinomycetota; class Humimicrobiia; order Humimicrobiales; family Humimicrobiaceae; genus M55B120. Next base: position 4,077 of record CAYZJW010000112.1, on the reverse strand, counting down.
CGGGCTTGTTTATTTATTAGATTATAAGGCTAATTTACTTAACCTTGAAATCAAGCACCCTTCCTTCAGGACCAGTCACATCTAGAAGGATGGTATCGCCTTCCTTTACCTCGCCGTTCAATAGCTTCATGGCCAGCACATTCTGTACTTCATTCTGGATCACCCGCTTAAGTGGCCTGGCGCCGTATACCGGGTCAAATCCTTCCTTGGCCAGAAGCTCCCTTGCTTTATCAGCTACCTCTATGGAAAGTTTCTTTGAAGAAAGTATCTTTGCCAGTTCATTTATCTGTATATCAACTATCTCTTTTATCTCTTTCATTCCCAGCCTGTGGAATATTATGGTATCGTCCACCCGGTTCAGGAACTCCGGCTTGAAGTTATTCTTCATGGCTTCATCTATCCGCCTCTTCATCTCTTCCTCATCCTTATCCCCCAGGTCTGTTATCCACTGGCTGCCGATATTGGAAGTCATTATGATAATGGCATTCTTAAAGTCAACTGTGCGGCCGTGGCCGTCGGTTAGCCTCCCGTCATCCATTATCTGGAGAAGGATGTTAAATACATCATTATGGGCTTTCTCTATCTCATCCAAAAGCAGTACGCTATAGGGCTTTCTCCTTACAGCCTCAGTCAAATATCCGCCTTCCTCATATCCCACATATCCTGGAGGGGCGCCTATCAGCCGGGAAACAGTATGCTTTTCCATATACTCAGACATATCTATCCTTACCATGGCCCTCTCGTCATCAAACATAAATTCTGCCAGGGCCTTTGAAAGCTCTGTCTTTCCCACACCGGTGGGTCCCAGGAATATAAAGGACCCTATTGGCCGGTTGGGATCCTGCAGCCCTGCCCTGGCCCTTCTGATGGCATTGGATATGGCAGTTATGGCCTCGTCCTGGCCTACCACTCTTTCCCTCAGCCTGTCTTCCATATGGATAAGCTTTTCTATCTCAGCCTCCATCAGCCTGGTCACGGGAATGCCCGTCCACCTGGCCACGGTCTCGGCTATATCTTCCTCGTCTACTTCTTCCTTGAGCATCTTATTATCTTCCTGGAGCCTGGCCAGCTTCTTATTCTCCTCCTCCAGCTTCTTGGTGAGCTCCAGCATCCTGCCGTATTTAAGCTCTGCCGCCCTTGCCAGGTCGGCATCCCTTTCAGCCTGCTCGGACTGGGACCTTGTCTTTTCCAGCTCCTCCTTAAGACTCCTTATGCTGGATATGACTTCCTTTTCCTGCTGCCAGTGAGCCTTCATGGACCCGCTTTTTTCCTTGAGGTCTGCCAGCTGCTTCTTTATTTTTTCCAGTCTTTCCTTGGAAGCCTTGTCCTTTTCCTTCTTAAGCGCCTGGACCTCTATCTCATTCTGCTTTATCTTCCGCTCCACTTCATCTATTTCGGAGGGCATGCTGTCTATCTCTATCCTGAGCTTTGAGGCTGCCTCATCTACAAGGTCTATGGCCTTATCAGGAAGGAACCTGTCAGCAATATACCTGTCAGAAAGTATGGCGGCAGAGACCAGGGCCGAATCCTGTATCCTTACCCCGTGATGCACTTCATATTTTTCCCTGAGTCCCCTGAGGATGGAAATAGTATCCTCCACAGACGGCTCATTTATCTGTACCGGCTGGAACCTTCTTTCCAGGGCGGCATCTTTTTCTATATATTTTCTGTATTCATCCAGGGTGGTGGCCCCGATTGCATGGAGCTCTCCCCTTGCCAGCATGGGCTTTAGCATATTGGAGGCATCTACCGCACCTTCTGCCGCTCCCGCACCCACTACAGTGTGGAGCTCGTCCAGGAAAAGTATTATCTCTCCTTCAGCCTTTGATACTTCCTTGAGGACCGCTTTGAGCCTGTCCTCGAACTCTCCCCTGTACTTGGCGCCGGCAATAAGGGCACCCATATCAAGTGCCACTACCTTCTTATCCTTGAGTCCTTCAGGGACATCGCCGGACACTATACGGTTAGCCAGGCCTTCTACTATGGCAGTCTTACCAACTCCCGGCTCTCCTATAAGGACAGGATTGTTCTTGGTCCTCCTGGAAAGCACCTGGATCACCCGCCTTATCTCTTCATCCCTTCCTATGACCGGGTCCAGCTTCTGCTTGCGGGCAAGTTCTGTCATATCCTTCCCGAACCTTTTAAGGGCTTCATATTTATCCTCAGGATTCTGGTCGGTTATCCTCTGGTTTCCCCTTATCTCTACCAGTATCTGGTATATCCTGTCTTTGGTCACTCCTGAAGATTTAAGGAGCTCTCCCACCTTGCCCGGGCTCTGGGCCATGGCCAGCAGGATATGCTCGGTGGATACATATTCATCCTTTAGCTGTTTGGCCTCAGCAAAGGCCTGGTTAAGTATATTATTAAGACCGCTTCCCATATATATCTGGGCACCTCCGCCAGATACCTTGGGGGCAGCCTTTACTGCCTCGTCTATCTTTGACTTTAGATCTGCTATATCTACCTCAAGTTTCTTAAGCACAGGTATTATTATCCCCTCTTTGGGCTCCAGCATAGCCGACATCATGTGGATATCCTCTATATTCTGGTGTCCATTCTCGGAGGCAATTGCCTGTGCCCTGGTCAGTGCCTCCTGGGATTTAATTGTAAATTTATCAAACTGCATATATGTCATCACCTCTCATCGGTTATTTATTTTTAATACTTATATATCTTTAAACTATAATATTTTCCCTGGGATTCTCATCATAATCCTTTAGGAATTCCTCAAACTGCTTCCTTTTTGCCTTATCCATCTTTTCCGGGAATACTATCCTTGTCTTAACATAAAGGTCTCCGGGATTCTTTCCCTTAAGTCCCGGCATACCTTTTCCTTTAAGCCGCAGCGTCCTGCCCGACTGGGTCTTTGCTGGAAGCTTCACATCGACTTTCCCGCCAAAAGTTGGGACGTCTATCTTTCCTCCTTCATATGCTTCCTTTATGGTAACGGGAACATCTATATAAAGGTCATTTCCCTTCCTGGTAAACAAATTATGCCCTGCAATATTTATGGTAATATAAAGGTCTCCCGGAGCTCCTCCCATAGGTGAAGCGCCGCCTTCCCCGGCAAGCCTGATCTTTCCTCCGTCCTTTATGCCGGCAGGGATCTTTACATTTACCGTCCTTGCCTTTCCCTGTTTCTGCAGCCGGAGCGACCTCTGGGTGCCTGTATATGCCTCCCGCAGTGATATCTCCATGGAAGACTGCATATCCTGTCCCTTCTGGCTTTGCCTTGCTCCGGCCCCGGAATAATCCTGGCCGCCGAAATTAAAGCCTGAAGAGCGCTGCCCGGCCCCGGACCCGAAAAACATCTCGAAGAAATCTGAGAAGCCTCCGCCCATATCACCGAAGCTAAAGCCCTTGCCTCCGCCAAAGTCATAGGTATATGACTGGCCTCCGCCTCCGGGCCATCCGGCATTGGCATACTGCTTCCAGTTTGATCCCAGCTGGTCATACCTCTGCCTTTTCTGGGGATCCTTGAGCACCTCATAGGCTTCCCCGATCTCCTTGAACCTTTCCTCAGCTCCGGGATTATCGGCATTTGCATCAGGATGATATTTCCTGGCCAGCTTCCTGTATGCTTTTTTTATCTCATCTGTGGTGGCCTTTTTGTCCACTCCCAGGATCTTGTAATAGTCCTTATAATCTACCATCTGATTATCACCATTTCTTAAATAGGTCTGCCCATAACTTTTGGCAAGCTATGGGCAGCACTTCTCCTTATTATTTTTTGAGGTCTCTTACCTTATTCTTCTACCTTGACCTCTATCTTCTTGGGCTTCTTCGCTTCAGCTTTAGGTATTACAATATCAAGGACGCCGTCCTTGTAGGAAGCCTTTATCTTGTCTGCTTTTACCGGGACTCCGATATTGAAGGACCTGTAGAAGGAACCATAGCTTCTCTCAACCCTGACAAAATCCTTGTCTTTTTCTTCCTTCTCATACTTCCTTTCTCCCTTGATGATAAGCTGGTCCTCATCCACCGATATGTCTATGTCTTCCTTCTTCATACCGGGAAGGTCGGCTTTCAGCTGGACATCATGGTCTGTCTCCTTGATATCCACATCGGGAGCCCAGA
>CAYZJW010000111.1:2019-4959 GCA_964478985.1 uncultured Actinomycetota bacterium | reverse complement strand
ATGCCATGATTGCCATAAAATAAAAGATGATACAATAAGGTTTATAGCTTTCGGTCCCCATGATGCTGCTTACAGGCCACGAAAATAATATATTTATTCTTTTAATACTTCATCGGTTATCTTTTTTACCAGTTCATCCTTGTAGCTGGAATCATTGCTGCAGCTGCATACCGGGTTGGTGCAGTGATAGCAGTTCTCTATATTGCTGGCAAGATCGGGTTCCTTATTGCCGCCCCCGTTTATGCAGCAGCTTCCGTCTGACTTGCTTATTCCTGTATTATCTATAAATTCTGTCATCTATTCCACTTTTTTCTTCTTTGCTTTCCTGTGAAGCCTCTTGCAGGACTTCTGGGTATCGATATGCTCCTGGTATTCATGCCTGAAATACCTTATGGTGCTCAAGACCGGGTTGGGGGCAGTTTTTCCCAGGCCGCATAATGAAGTCTCTTTTATCATATGTGCCATCTCTTCCAGTTTCTCAATATCTCCTTCTTCCCCTTCGCCTTCAGTTATCCTGGTCAGTATCTCCAGCATCCTTTTGGTGCCTACCCTGCAGGGGGTACACTGCCCGCATGACTCGTCCTGTATGAAGTCCATGAAATATCTTGCCAGGTCTACCATGCACTGGTCCTCATCCAGGACTATCATCCCGCCAGAACCCATCATGGCTCCCACTTCCTTTACTTTTTCATAATCAACCACTATATCAAGAAGATTCTCGGGAATACATCCCCCTGAGGGACCGCCCAGCTGGACTGCCTTTACTGCTTTGCCGTCTTTTCCGCCGCCGCCGATCTTAAAGACTATATCCCGCAGCGACATGCCCATGGGGACTTCTACCAGCCCGGAATTCTCTACAGCACCGGTAAGGGCAAATATCTTGGTGCCTTTGCTGGTCTCGGTACCCACGCTGGAAAATTCTTTTGCCCCCTTATCTATTATGTAGGGGACATTGGCATAAGTCTCTACATTGTTGATACAGGTTGGTTTTCTAAAAAGCCCTTCATTTGCCGGGAACGGCGGTTTGGGTCTGGGCATACCCCTCTCGCCTTCTATGGACCTTATAAGGGCTGTCTCCTCGCCGCATACGAAAGCTCCCGCACCCTGGTAAACAGTAATCTCAAAATCAAAACCGGAACCCAGGATATCATTTCCCAAAAAGCCGTATTGCCTTGCACTTTCAATAGCAGCTTTTACATTTTCCACTGCCAGGGGATATTCCTGCCTGACATATATATAGCCCCTGCTGGCGCCAATCGCATAAGCAGCAATGATAAGTCCCTCCAGCACGCTGTGGGGGCTTCCCTCCAGTATGCTCCGGTCCATATATGCGCCGGGATCGCCTTCATCAGCATTGACTATCATGTATTTAGGTGATCCTGCGGCCTTCCTGGTTATCTCCCACTTCAGTCCGGTAGGGAATCCTCCGCCTCCCCTTCCCCTGAGCCCGGAATCCTTTACTTCCTTAAGCACTTCCTCCGGGGACATATCCTTAAGAGCCCTGGCCAGCCCCTTATATCCGCCGTAAAGGATATAATCATCAATACTTTTTGAATCTATCCTGGAATTGTTTCCCAGAAGTATCCTCTTCTGGTATTTATAGAAAGGTATCTCGAACTCTTTTTTGACAAGCTTATCATCAACAGTCTTATAAAGAAGCCTTTCTATTATGTTGCCGCCCATTGTCTCTGTGACTATTTCGGCAATATCTTCTCCGGCTGCACCCAGGTAGCATACCTCCTGGGGATAGAATATGATAAGCGGACCACGCTCACAAAATCCGTGGCAGCCTGTCCTGCGGATCAAGATCTCTTTTCCGGAAGCTGCCGAATACTTTCCAGCTTCTTTCTTTAGCACCTCAAATACATCATCGGATCCTGCAGCCTTGCATCCGGTGCCTGAGCATAATGATATCACAGTCTTTGCCTCGCAGCTGTCTTTGAGCAGCTTTGCCTTTTTTTCCAGATCTTCTATTTTGCTTATTTTAATACTCATAGTCCCTTTTATTGATGCTCCTAAATGGTACAGTCGAAAAGTTATGCTACTGCAGCGAGTTTACAATATCCATTACAGTGTCAGGGTCGACTTTCTTATATACCTTATCATTTATGATGATAACCGGTGCTATTCCGCAGGCACCCACACACCTGTTGACCTGAAGCGAGTAGACCCTGTCGGGAGTAGTCTGCCCCGGTTCGATCTGCAGCCCTTTACTTATATTTTCCGTTATCTGCTTGCCGCCCTTTACGAAGCAGGCTGTACCCATGCACACTCTTATATTGTACTTGCCCCTGGGGATCATGGTGAAGAATGAATAGAAGGTAACTACACCGTAAACATCCTTTTCCGGGACATCGATCCCTTTTGCAACCCTTCTCTGCACATCCAGGGGAAGAAATCCTACTGATTCCTGTATTTCCTGCAGTACAGGGATAAGCGAGCTCCTGTTTTTATCATATCCTGATATTATATTTTCTACAGTCTTTTTTTCTTCAGCAGTCAGGTCATATCTAGGCAGGTCTATAACTCCCATTTTCCCTCTTCAATACATTACTTTGATGTAAAATTTGCATTTGATTATAGCAAATATTACCTTATAATTGTAAAATTTTTAAAAGCCTGTGCCAATACTGCAGTATTATCTACATATTTTAGGAAAAGGGAGTCTGTTATGCCGTCAGTGTTTAATGAAAAGGATATCGATAAAAAAGTCTTTGATGACAGATGGGTAAGGTTTGCTTTCGGCCCCCAGGGAAAAGTAGCTGCCGGGAACCTTAACCTGGGTATAACCAGGTTTAAGGAAGGAAAGACTTCCCTGACCCACCAGCACCATGTGGATGAGGCCCTTTATATCCTGTCCGGAAAAGGCACTATAAAGCTGGGGCAGGACTTCCATAAAGTTGCTGCCGGAGACTTTGTCTATGTCCCCCGCCATACAGA
>CAYZJW010000111.1:0-1919 GCA_964478985.1 uncultured Actinomycetota bacterium | reverse complement strand
AGGACTTCCATAAAGTTGCTGCCGGAGACTTTGTCTATGTCCCCCGCCATACAGACCATACCATGATAACTGACAGGGGGACAGACCTTGAGATATTCTTCATATTCGCCGGTAAAACAGTTATCGATCATTAGCACTTCTTTTCCGCCTGCCGGCTTCCTGGATGTCCGCATGAGAGATCCCTCGTTCGCCTGCTTTATTTAAGTCTTTGATCTATGCAGGGCGGCAGGACAGCTATATACTCCGTTTAAGGACAGTCTGAACGCCCCAATAAAAGTTATATTGCAATATTAGAATATGTTTAGTAGACTAAAATAAATATATGTATTGAGACCGGCCATATACCTGCAGCCGGACTTTTCGTAAGGCTGATAAATAGATATTTTAAGGGAGAAAAAATTGAAAAAGGAAAATTTTTACAATATGCACGCAGAGATGTGCAAGACCATATCCAACCCCAGGAGGCAGGCAATACTGGATACTATAAGGGGAGGGGAACTTACTGTATCCGAGCTGATCGAAAAGACAGGTATCAGCCAGGCAAATCTTTCACAGCATTTGGCAATACTAAGGTCCAAAGGCGTGGTCAAGACCAGGAGGGACGGCAATAATATCTATTATTCCATCTCGAATATCAAGATAATAGAAGCATATGACCTTATAAGCGAAGTCCTTGAGGATTCCACCTCTTCAAGGGAAAAGGCGATAAAAGAAGGTATAGGCAGATAAACACAAAGGGGAATAAAAAATGGCTGAATCCAGGAAAAACAAAAAAATGGTAATGGCAGTCATGAGCGGTGATATGGACAGGCTTTTCGGCGCATTTATCATAGCTACCAGTGCTGCAGCATCAAATATTGATGTGACTATGTTCTTTACATTCTGGGGCCTTAAGGCTCTTAAAAAGGATGTCAGGACAGGAAAGAGTTTTATGGGCAGGATGATGGGGGTCATGGAAGGCGGGGACATAAATAAGGCAAACCCCAGCAAATACAGCATGTTCGGTCTTGGAAGATGGATGTTCAAGAAGATGATGAGGGCCAGGAAAGTGGCATCACTTCCCGAACTGAGGCAGATGGCCCTTGATATGGGAGTAAAGATGTACGGCTGCCAGATGAGTATGGATGTGATGGAGATACCAAAAAACTGCATGATAGATGAAGTGGAAGGTTGTGTGGGAGGCGGGTTTTTTGTAGAAAAGGCTGTTGAAGCTGATGCACAGTTTTTCATCTAAAAAAAGTTCTTGTGATGGCTGTAAAATGAAGGTGTTTCAGCCGGCAGGAGAAGTTATTATGGTTGAGGCCCCTCATATCGAAAAGACCCGTTTGGCAAAAAGCTTTTGATTTTATGCTTAATTAAAAACCATTACAGGAGTATAATACTTTGTTGTATATTTTAGAGATCAGGGCATAACAGGAAAGTATATATGCACTTTAACTGGGAAATGAATATCCTGCTAGCTATAGGGATCTTCACTGTCATCGGGATATTCGGCGGCTTTGCAGCAAAAAAGATAAAGTTTCCTACTATTACAGGATACATCATCGTAGGGATAATCCTGAGCCTTACAAATATCATACCTAAAAGCATGATAACTGGGGAACTTGATGTCATAACTGAGATCAGCCTGGGAATAATAGGCTATCTTGTAGGCGGTTCCCTGTTCTTTAAAAGACTAAAACAGTTTGGCAAAACCATCGCTGCAATAACTCCGTTTGAGGCCATAGGGGCATGGGTCTTTGTAACCATACCGGTAGTTTTTTTGGGACCGTTTATTATAAGGCTTAGCGGGACTGGTTTTACATCTTTTAGGGAATACCTCCCGCTTGCCATAGTTGTGGGTGCTATCTCTTGCGCTACAGCGCCGGCTGCAAGCCTTGCCATTATCAGGGAATACAGGGCAAGTGGGCCGTTTACCA
>CAYZJW010000110.1:0-5018 GCA_964478985.1 uncultured Actinomycetota bacterium | reverse complement strand
TAAACGGAAAGATCCGGTATTGAGATCTTTACCATATCCTCTCCGAAAAGATCCAGCAGAATCGATGCCTGCTCTACATTTTCTTCATCAAAATGACTGAACCATTTGATTATTACTGAACTATCAAGTATGTAGTGCATCTAAACTCCCATATCATTGCTTGTCGCGCCATTTCCTGATCTCGGAGACACCGTCCCAGCCTCTATTCTTCTCTGCCAGTTTCCTGAAATATGATTTGGCTTCCTGGACTTTTTTCTTTTTCTCTTCCAGCTCTTTCATGGTATCCAGATCTATCATATAATCTGTTACTGCTTCCCTGATAAAACCGGAACGAGTCTTGCCTTCATCGCTGGAATACTGGTCCAGTCTTTTTAAGAATTCTTTATCTAGCGATATATTTATTTTGCTCAATTGGATCACCCTGTCTAATAATACACAATTGATTAAATATAATCAATGAAAATTATACCTACCATTATACCTACCATTATTCTCTACTCTGATACTTCCAGAAGGTCCTGTTTCCTTATAAGCGGTATGGAAAGATCCATATTCCCATAGGTGGTTACCCTCTTTCCCTCCATAAAGAAAATGACCCCCCTTATGTCAGGGATCTCCGTAACAGTATTTACTATGCTGTATATTATATATTCATCCAGTATGCGGCTGTCCAGGGCATTATCCAAAAATTCCCGGGAAAGGTCTATCTCTGCCACTCCGTCAGCCGCCCTTGAACTCAAAAGCTCTGTTCCTGCAGGGATCACAGGATAATGATAATCCTGCAGAGGCCCCTTCAGGAGCTCCTCCATGGCGCCTTTAAGTGCATTGCCGGGACTGCCGGCGATAACCGTCCTTTCCTCTGCTGCCAGTATCTTTTCCTCGCCGGTCTGTGCAAAATAGATATTTATGACAAGCCTGTGAGGGTAGCTGGACTCCTCAGCGGGAGGGTCGAACTTGTCCCGGAAAAATACAATTACTTTCTGCCACAAAGAAGGCTCTGTCCGGGCCGGCTCCTCCTTCACGTCGGATAAAGTATATTCCAGGGTACCGTCACCGTCACCGGGAGAAGCCTCTCTCGTCTCCAGGGTCTCTTCACGCTCCCGGCCGAAGATACCCTGTATGAATCCGGGATTATCAATGGCATAGAATATGAAGAACCCTATTGTCAGTATGAATATTATGAATACGGTAATCCTTACCAGGGGGTTCTTCCGTTTTTTGTTTCTGTTTTTTGCGGCCAATTTTAGATCATGGAGTAAGGTTTATCAACCATTCAAAAAATCCAGGTAATAATTCCTGGCCCTGACAAAGAGGTCAGGGTCCCTTTCTGATAATGTATCCAGTATCCTGTCGTCTATAAGTTTGGGCGAGTTTATGCTTTTCTTGAATGCTTCTATAAAAAAGTCCACTATGTCCTTATCTTCAGGTCTTACCTGCGAGACAAGCCTCTCCAGGTCCTCCTTCTTGGCCTCTATGCGCCTGTTGTTTTCCTCTATATCCTGGTAGTCCTTCTTATTAAGGCAGCCCCCGCACCAGTCAAGGCAGCTTTTATCGGTGCCGCTGAATGTCAGCTTTCCATCATCATATTTTATGACCTGTGGATTTACCCTGAATATATTAGACTTGCACCTGGGGCATATGACTTTCCTTTCATCGGCAAAGAACTCCACTTCATGCCCGCATTTGGGGCAGGGCACTATATTGGTCTTAAAATCCTTAAGGAATGCCGTATTCTGTCCCGGACATCCGCCTCCTATTTTTGCCATGGTCTTCTCCGCATGTTTTCTGGATCCTTATATAGATTCTATTGCAGTCCCTTTATATCTTCAAGCGATTCCAGCGCATCTATGGCTGTCTGGTATTTTGGGTATATGTCAAGGGCGGCATTCAGCTCCGCCTCCGCCTCCTCATATCTTTTCTCATATATAAGGGTCATGGCATTGCTGTGATGCATCCTGGCCGTATCTGCAATATTTTTGGCCTGGCTTTGGCTGGGTCCTATCTGTGCCAGGAGTCCGGCCTTCGTCTCATCGGGAAGCTCTGAACCCTCGATGGCGATCTGGGCGTTACGGTAAGCCTGGGAGGCTTCTGCATACATTCCGTCAGCAAACAGGCTGTCGGCTTCATCTATCTTTGCAGTTATGTCCTCCGGTATCTCTTCTTCTGCTGCGGATTCTTCCTGCACCGGTTCTTCTTCAGGCTCCTGGCTGTCTTCTTCTGCCGGGCCTGCAGCGTCATCGTCTTCAATGGAGGCAGCGTCCTCCGCCTCTTCCTGCGGAGACTCCTCTGCGGCATCCGCAGCATCTTCCGCCCCGTTTTGGGCCGCAGGCTCTTCCTTCCTGCAGGAAACGGTAAAGGACATAAATAATATCAATACAAGTATGGCAGCAGATATGATTAAAGCTTTTGACTTCATCGGGTCACCTTTCTAGGAAACTAAAAATATTGCAATATTATACAGGGCCGGGCCAAAGTTTTCCAATCACTTTTCCACCCCGTATACGGTTATCCTTACCGCTTCCGGGGGACACAGGCACCTGAACTGGGAATACTTGCCTTCACCCAGCCCCCGGGAAACAAAAAGTATGAACTTTTTGAAGTAAAAAAGTCCGGCAGCGTATTTTGTCCTCAGCCGGCAGCCGGATATGAGGGCTCCTATTGCCGGGAGCCTTACCTGCCCCCCATGGGTGTGGCCGGAAAGTATGATGTCCGTATCTTTATTATACAGGGTGGAAATGACATGGGCATCCGGGGTATGGAGGAGCACCAGCCTCAGGACCCCGCTGCGGTTAAGCCTGTGCATGCCGGCGGTCCCGGGCATGAATACATCCCTTTCATACTGTTTAAAATCTGCATCATCCACCATATCATCTTCGGTGACAGGATCCAGTCCCGAAAAAGCCTTTTTGATATCCAGCTTTTCTATCACGGGGTCGTCCAGGCCTATGAGCTCCATCTTCTCCATGCCTTCAAAACCCAGGGCTATCTCACGGGCGGCATTATCCAGGACTTCTATGCCCGCCCCTGCCAGGATGCCGGCCAGCTTATCCGTATCATTTACTGCATTATAGCTCCTCTTCCTCTTAAACATATTCCGGGCAAACTCATACAGGGCCTTATGATAATGGTCATGGACTCCCAGTACGGCAAACTTTCCGTATACCGCCTTCAGCGGTCTCAGCATCTCCGCCAGGTAGCCGGCATTTGCCATGCTTTCCAGCATGTCGCCGGTTATAAAGATGAGATCATATTCCTCACCTGCAAGTTTCTGGATAAATCCATAAAGCTTCCTTCCCTTGAAAGTCTGCCTCAGGTGGAAGTCAGAAAGATGAAGTATTCTAAAAAGCCTTTTACCCTTTTTACCCGACCCCGGAAGCAGGATATCCATCCTTATATCATTTAACTGGAAGTGAAACGGCTCCACCCTGTATATGTATATCAGGAAGGCAGCAAGCAGCCCCCCTGCGGTTATTATAAGTACTATTATCCACCAGCTCATATGGTATTGCCTTTCCAGTCTTTTCCGGCAGAATTTGTTATGACCCAGTAATATGTAACCGGGAAAATGTGAAGTATATACCTTTCGGCGGAATTTGCAAAGTCGGGTATGGCGGCAAGAGAAACAAATATGGAGACCATGCCGGCAGCAATAAATACAAAAAAGATCCAGTTATAATCCCTGAAATGCTGCTTCAGCCTGAGAAGCAAGGCTATGAGCATAAGCACCCACACCGGACCGTAGAAGGAGCCCAGCACCGCCCTGGTGGAATCATATACCGACAGCAGGAACTGGCGCCCCATCACCGCTGCCGCCCTGCCAAAGTCCATCGAACCTTTACCCAGAAAAATCTCCCACTCCGCGCTTATTGCCGGGATCCCCAGTCTGAGCTTCAACAGATACCAGGGAGTAAGGAATATGACAAAGACTGCCAGGGGCATTAGCAGGTTAAGAAGATTCTTTTTCAGGCTGTATACGCCTTTTAGCCTGCGGACGAAGAAAAAGATGCTGAGCAGGATAAATATCATCACATATATTATCCCCTCGCTCCTGGTGAGCGCCAGTATGGCAAAGAAAATAGCAGAAAGTATCAGGTATGAAGTCTTTCCCTTTATGGCTATGGCCAGGTATAAGAAGTAGACCGCCAGTAGCATTATGACGGAAAACAGAAGGTTGGTATATTCTATATAGCCGTGGTCTGCTATGACAGGAAGAAATGATATGATAAATACAAATAATATTGAGACCAGCTTTCCCAGCCTTTGCCGGAAAAGGTAATACAATGTGAAAAGAAGTGAGGAGTAGAACAGGGGGAATATTATTTTGACCAGGTTTTCGTTTACCTCCCTCATCCAGGTAAAGAGCCAGGTCTGTATCAGGGGCAGGTACAGCGGATATGACTGATGGGAAAAGCTGTAGTCATGCAGGAGGAAAAAATCATTTATGATGCCGTCTAAGAAGAATGCCTTGCCTTTAAGGCTCCAGCAGGATACGGCATCCCAGAACCTTATGGGAAACAGGATGGCCAGGAATAATACGGCGCCGAAATTGATGATGATAAGCGATGTAAGCACCGCAAATAGCATGCGGGAAGCCCTGGACTCCCTCTGCCGGCAAGCGGCGGACCTTTTCCTGCGTTCTGACGGTGCCTGCTGGCATTTCTCCGGGGTCTTTTTGTCTTTTTCCCGTGATCTTTCCTTTGCCGTAAGCACATCCCGGTCAAGACGGTTTATGCTCTTTCTTTCACTGCTCCTGAACCTGACAGAAAGGAAGTTGTATATATAGAATACAAAGAAAACAGCGCTTATGCCGTATACTATCTCCGGCCCGAAACCGATATCAAAAAGCGACAGCACTGTCATCATCCAGCCGGTCATGAGGGCACCGGTAAAGAAACTCAAAAAGAATATGAAGAACCCTCCAGACACCGACCTGGATCCCGCCCTGAAGCCGCCTCTTCCCGGGAGCAGGAAATATACAGGCGCATATCCTATGAAGAAAAGCGATATGATTCCCAGGA
>CAYZJW010000109.1:0-5038 GCA_964478985.1 uncultured Actinomycetota bacterium | reverse complement strand
AGATGCTTTCCTCTCCGATGTTTAATCCGCTTAAGCCATTGGCCATCAAAAAGACAGAATCATTGGTGCTCTGGCAACCGTCTACGCTTATGCTGTTAAAGCTGGTCTTATTTGCCTGTTTCAGTATCCTGTCCAGGGTATCCCTCTCCACCTTTGCATCTGTGCCTATAAAGGCAAGCATAGTAGCCATATCGGGCTTTATCATGCCCGAACCTTTGGCCATGCCTCCTATCGTGACTTTCCTGCCCTTATCTGCAGTTAATTCCACGGCGATCTTCTTCTGTGCCAGGTCAGTTGTCATTATAGCCCTGGCAGCTTCATCCCCACCGTCATCAGCCATGGCCGATGCGGATGCTTTTATACCTGACTCCAGTTTATCCATGGGAAGCTGTTTGCCTATAATCCCGGTAGATGCCACCAGTACCTGCCCCCTTTCAATACCCAGGGCATCAGCAGTTATCTGCTGCATGTGCCTGCCATTTTTCATACCCTGGCCCCCGGTACATGCATTTGCTATACCGCTGTTTACTGCAACAGCTTTTATATTATTATTATTATCCAATGATTCCATGTCGATTATCACCGGTGCCGCCCGAAAGCTGTTGGTGGTAAAAACACCACTGCACACAGAACCTGAAGGACTATAAATAATGCAGATATCCGGTTTACCTGAATTTTTCAGGCCGCAATGGGCGCTGCCTGCTGCAAAACCGGGAACTGATGTTATATTTCCATCTTCTATTATTTTAAATGCCATATCTTTTTACCTTTGTCCTATGTCCTTAACTGAATATACCGTTTAGATCCAGCCCTTCCTGTTCCTCCAGGCCCAGCGCCAGGTTCATATTCTGTACTGCCTGGCCTGCCGCACCTTTTACCAGATTGTCAAGCGTGCTGAATATTTTTAATGTCCCCGTCCTGCTGTCATATGCAGTACCGATCATGCACAGATTGGTGCCTAGTGTATCTTTCATCGCCGGAATATTATTTCCCATATACCTGACAAACCTGCTCCTGCTGTAAAAATTTTCATAGAGGCCTTCCAGGCTATCCTGGATGCCTTTGCTGCCGTCCTGCACCATACTGCAGTATATGGTAGAGAATATCCCCCTGCTTACCGGCAGAAGATGGGGTGTAAAATCCAGCTGGAGCCTGTGTCCTGCCAGTTTTTCTATTTCCTGCTCCATCTCGCCTATATGCCTGTGCCCCGCAGGGCTGTAGGCATAAAAATTATTGTCTATGCTGCCGAATAGATACATCTCCTTCAGTTTCCTTCCGGCGCCGCTTACTCCGGATTTTGAATCTACGATAATACTGTCTATCTTATAGCTGCTTTTCAGGAGCGGTGCCAGTCCCAGCAGTATGGAGGTGGGATAACAGCCCGGATTGGCAATATACCTGCTTTTTATGATCTTTTCACGGTTTATTTCCGGCAGTCCGTAAGTAAAATCCTGCAGCATCTCCGGAAGCATATGCCTGGACCCATACCATTTCTCATATTCTAACGGATCATTTATCCTGAAATCAGAACCTATGTCTATTACCGCAGTCTTTTTCAGGCTGCCTATTTCTGCCAGGTATTTCATGGAGCTGTGGGGCGGGAGGCAGAGAAATAACACATCCATGGCTGCATGGTCATCGGCAGAATGACCTGAAGTAAATGCAAGACTGCCGTATTTTTCTTCCTTTAGCGCCGGATACAATCCGCCTATCTTTTTTCCTTCCCGGCTGCGAGAGGTTATAAAACATATATTACTGTATTTGTGGCGTCCCAGTATCTTCAATAGTTCCATGCCGGTATAGCCGGAACCGCCCACTATCCCTATATCTATTTTCTTTTCCATTGGCACTCCTGTATAAATAATTGCATATTATACAGAAATTATGGATAATATGCAATATATTTTTATTTTCTAGATTTTTGGGCCCAAAATGTCTATTCCAGCAGATCTGCCGGCAGTTCCAGTGCTACCGGACAGTGATCGGATCCTCCTATATCATCCATAATATAGGCACCGGATATGCAGCCGTTGATGTCCCCGGATACGAAGAAATAGTCAAGCCGCCATCCTACATTCCTTTCCCGGGCCCGCGTCTTATAGTCCCACCATGTATACCTTCCGGGACTGCGGTCAAATTCCCTGAATATATCTATATATCCTGAATCGATCACCCGGTCTATCCATGCCCTTTCCACCGGCAAAAATCCGGTATTATCCTTATTTGCATGGGGGCGGGCAAGGTCTATCTCCCTGTGGGCGGTATTGACATCGCCGCAGAATATTATGCTGAGCCCGGACTGCCTGTATCCCTCTATGATATCCAGGAAATGCCTGTAAAAATCAAGTTTATATTCCAGCCTTTCTGCAGAAGCTCCCCCATTGGGGAAATACACATTCAGAAGCATGGTATTGCCGAACCTGAGTCCTGCCATCCTCCCTTCGTCATCAAACCTTTTGATGCCGGTATTAAACACCTTTTCTGACGGCTGGACCCGGCTGTATATGCATACGCCGCTATAACCTTTCCTGGCCGGACATGAAAAATAGCTGTTAAAACCGCTGATCTCCAGCAGGTCGGGAGAAAGCTGCTCCTCCCTGGCTTTTGTCTCCTGGAAGCAGTATATGTCGGCATCAGTTTCCCTCATAAATTCGAGGAGCCCCTTCCTGTATGCCGCCCTTATACCGTTTACATTCCAGGATATTATCCTGATCTTCTTTTCCTTATCTGCTTCCATAGAAGATACACTATAGCAGTTAGCACGGATAGGGCAAGGTATAAATAAAGCAGGATATTGCCGTATTTTGCATAAAAAGTCTTTTCCGGCATCATATATACAGTGCCGTATAACACGCCTTTTTCCATAAGATCCATTTTTCTCACATAATTTCCTGCCGGCGATATGATGGCCGAAAAACCGGTATTGGCGCAGTGTACTGCATAGCAGCCGTTCTCTATGGCCCTGGTCTTGGAGAATATCAAATGATGCCAGGGGGCTATACTGTCATTAAGACTGGAATCATCAGAAGATACAATGATCACTTCGGCGCCGTTTCTCCTGAACTTTCCCGAGATATAAGGCAGGGTCGATTCATAGCATATACTGAAACCAAGGAGGTCTCTCTGCTTAAACAATACCGGCTGGCTGCTGCTTCCCGGCTGTATATCTACCACAGAAAAGTCCAGGAACTTCAGAAAGCCCAGAATATGAGGGTAAGGCATATACTGGCTGAACGGAACCGGGTGTATCTCATCATATCTGCCCCTCTCTTTCATGCTGCTGTCATATAATATAAGGGAGTTTGTCCATATTTGTCCGGTCGAGTCATGGTCATACTGGCCCACAAGCATCCATAAGCCGCTGCCGGCTGCAGTTTCCCCTGCCCAGTTAAAGAATTCCGGGTTTTCTTCACTTGTCCCCCACAGGACGCTTTCCGGAAATATCACAAGTTCTGTGCCCGGCCTGAAATGACTGCTTTCGCTATATGGCTCAGGGATTATCTCATAACCCTTATTCCTGAATTTGGTGCCAAAAAGGACCTTTGGCTGTACAGCCGCCACTTCTATGCTCCGCCTGTCCTGTAAAGCAATATTCCTGTCAAGGGTCTGATTTACACTGTTTATGCCATATGCCGATACCAGGATAAGGATGGAGATGGCTGCAGCCATATACTGCAGTTTCTTTGCCCCCCTCCGGTTATAAGTCCTTATAGTCTCATACAGCGACATATTGAACAAAAGGATCAAAAAACTTATCCCGTATATGCCAGTAAACCTTGAAAGGTGCATCAGGGGAAGGAAACTGTGCTGGGAATATCCAATTATGCCTATGGTAAATGCCAGGAAAGTCTGTGATCTTGCAAATTCTATAAATAGCCAGGATGCAGGGATAAGCAGCAGCCTCATATATGGATTATCTATCCGGTTGAGGATGAAACAGGCTGCTATGCCGAATAAGATAATATACAGGCTGAGACCCGCCACTATCATAGGCCAGGTATACTTGATATAAAGCTCTGCCAGCCAGTATGTCATGCCGGCAAAAAAGCCAGCCCCTAATATAAAGCTGTAAAGTATGGTTTTTTTGAGGCTGGCCCCGGTTATGGCAAATAAATAGGGCATAAGGGCAAACCAGGCAAAAAAGCCCAGTTCCTTGAAGCTAAGGAACAAAAAAACTGCCGATAGGGCGGTTAGGGATATCCTCTGGTAATTTTTCAGGCTCAGTTCTTCTTTTACCACCATAAAAGTCAGGCTTCTGAATAATGCTTAGTGCGATTATACAGGATTAAAAGCCTGGATTGAATAATTAATCTGCACTTTTATTTTAAGAAGTCCCTGAGCCTCTCGCTCCTGGAAGGATGCCTTAGCTTGTCAAGAGCGATATTCTCTATCTGGCGTATTCGCTCCCTGGTCAGATTAAAATTTCTTCCCACTTCTTCCAGGGTCTTGGGCTGTCCGTTCTGGAGGCCGTATCTCTGCTCTATTATATTCTTTTCCCTGTCATCCAGAGTATCCAGGGCATCCACTATCTGCTTCTGGAGACCGTCTTCCATGGCATACTCCGAAGGATTCTTAACCCGGTCATCTTCTACAAAGCTTCCAAAAGTCTCATCCTTGTCCTCCCCATAAGGTTCATCCAGGGAAAGAGGTTCCTGCGATATCTCAAGAAGCTCCTCAACCTTCTTTAGGCCCATCTTCATCTCCCTGGCTATTTCCCTGCTGTCAGGCTCCCGTCCCAGCCTGTCCCTCAGCTTGCCCTGTATAGAATAAAGCTTATATATCTGGGTTATCATGTGTACCGGTTTCCTAATGGTCCTGGCCTTGTCAGCAATAGCCCTGGTTATGCCCTGCCTTATCCACCATGTGGCATAGGTAGAGAACTTAAAGCCTCTTGAGGGATCAAATTTTTCTGCAGCCCTTATAAGTCCCAGATTGCCTTCCTGTACCAGGTCTAGAAACAATAATCCCTTGTCCAGGTATTTTTTGGCAACACTTACCACCAGCCTCAGATTAGCTTCCACCAGCTTTTTCTTTGCCC
>CAYZJW010000108.1:0-5066 GCA_964478985.1 uncultured Actinomycetota bacterium | reverse complement strand
TCCCAGGCAAGACCATAGTTATCCATGGCCGGATTATCTTCTATGATACTATCCACTATGGGGGTCATCTCATCCTTAAGTATGCCTATAGCGGTATTGGTGAGCTTAGGATTGGTGGTCACCCCGTCAAACAGGCAGCCTGCGGGATTATCCGGGTCAAAGAGCAACTTAAGCTGTTCTTTCAGCATATCCCTTTTTTTGGGATCTGCTTTTTTGATCATGTCTTCAGTCCATGGTTTAAATACCAGGGGGGATGAATCCCACCATATTTCAAACATGTCTGAACATTCTTTAAGCCTCTGCATGGATGATTTTTCAAATTTAGGCATTTATATCTCCTCCTATGTCTTTCTATGATAACAATTCCCTGGCTGCAGCTGCAATATCCTTTGCATGAGGGACCGAAGCCTGCTCCAGGGTCGAATTATATGGGATAGGGGTGTTCAGTCCGGCTACTATCTTAACCGGCGCATCCAGCCAGTCAAAGGCCTTATCAGTGACTTTGGCCGATATGTCAGAAGCTACAGAACCTCTCTCGCATGCTTCTGTCACCACCATCAGTCTTCCCGTCTTTTTTACTGAACCTATTATTGTATCCAGGTCCAGCGGCACCAGGGTCCTGGGGTCTATGACCTCGCATTCGATGCCTTCCTTTTCCAGCTGGGAAGCAGCTTCCAGGGCTTTAAACAGCATATTGGAATATGCCACTACGGTTATATCTTTTCCTTCACGCTTTATATCAGCCTCGCCGAAAGGTATGGTATATTCTTCCTCGGGCACATCTCCCTTTAAAAGGTATATCATCTTATGCTCTATAAATATTACCGGGTTTTCATCCCTTATAGCAGTCTTTAAGAGCCCCTTTACATCATATGGAGTGGCAGGCATCACAACTTTTAGTCCCGGTATATGGTAGAACCAGGCTTCCAGGCTCTGCGAATGCTGGGCTGCCACACCTCTTCCCGTACCTCCCTGGGTACGCAGGACCATGGGGACATTCAGGCTGTCGCCTGTCATATACCTTATCTTGGCGGCCTGGTTTACGATCTGGTCCATTGCCAGTGCGGTAAAATCCACAAACATTATCTCTGCTACCGGTCTCTGGCCGGTGAGGGCTGCGCCTATAGCTGCTCCTATGATGGCTATCTCGGAAATGGGAGTGTTTACCACCCTTTCCGGGCCATATTTTTCTAAAAGACCCTTATATGCACGGAATGCGCCTCCGTATACGCCGATATCCTCGCCGATAAGGAACACGCCCGGATCCCTGTCCATCTCTTCTATTACGGCTTCCTTTATGGCTTCCCTGTATTCTATCTGTCTCATATCATTTCCTTCCTATATTGCCTTTACTTCTTCCAGGAATCTATCCAGGTCGGGTTCGGGGCTGTTTACAGCAAAATCATATGATGCCTCGACCTGCTTCAATAACTCTTCTTCCATGTTTTCGATATCTTTCTTGCCAAGGGTCTTTTCCTTGAGCAACAGATCCTTGAAGATAACTACCGGATCTCTTTCCTTCCTGTAAAAATCTGATTCCTCCTTGGTCCTGTACTCGGCAGGATCATTTGGGTGATGCCCGTAAAACCTGTAGGTCTTGGCCTCGATAAGTGAAGGTCCTTTGCCGTCCCTGGCATGTTTTACCGCTTTCTTGACGGTATTATATACTTCTATGGTATCGCTTCCCTCGATTATGTAGCCGGGTATATCATAGGCGCAGGAGCGCTTGCCCACATCCCCTCCACAGGCTACTGAATCCAGGGAACACATAGAAATGGCGTACAGGTTGTTCTCACAGATAAATATGACCGGCAGCTTGAAAACGGCAGTCATATTAAGGGCTTCATGAAAAACGCCGTTATTGGCAGCCCCGTCCCCGAAAAAGCACAGGGTCACTTCCCCCTTTTTCCTCATCTTGCAGGAAAAACCGGCGCCTACGGATATGGGTATGCCTCCTCCTACTATGCCATTGGCTCCCAGCATCCTGAGCTCGGTGTCGGCAATATGCATGGATCCTCCCCTGCCCTTGCAGTAGCCGGTTGCCTTTCCCAGGAGCTCGGCCATCATCTTATTGAGGTCTGCGCCCTTGGCTATACAGTGACCATGTCCCCTGTGGGTCGATATTATATAATCTTCAGGTTCAATAGCGGCACAGGCCCCCACGGCAACAGCTTCCTGTCCCACATAGGGATGCAGGTACCCGCCAAACTCGCCTGACTGGTACAT
Organism: uncultured Actinomycetota bacterium; assembly: GCA_964478985.1. Lineage (GTDB taxonomy): Bacteria > Actinomycetota > Humimicrobiia > Humimicrobiales > Humimicrobiaceae > M55B120. The sequence goes on along the minus strand of CAYZJW010000108.1, from coordinate 2,840 downwards.
CTTAATGGTCTTTTCCTCAAACCTCCTTATGGTTATGAGGTCCCTGAGCATCTTGACCTTTAATTCTTTACTGATCTTCGGCATAAGACTCCTCTTTTATCTATTTATAAATTCACTTTCCCATATATGATACTATAAACAAGAAATAATGCAATATTATGATACTATGCAATATATTGCATTTTACAGACATTATTATATGGCTTATATTAAAATAATCTCGGATTACTTCAGGATATTTCCATTACCTTTTCCGCAGCCGTACTGTCGGTTATGAGGATGTTTATATAATTGCCCCTGATGGCTCCCAGTATGGCTTCAGCCTTGAGTTCTCCTCCGGCTATGCCGATGGAATAGGGCACCCTTAGAAGTTCCTTTACCGGCATGGCGATTATCCTCTCAGACATCTTGCTGTCGCAGGTCTTGCCGTGTATATTAAAGAAATGGGAATATACGTCGCCTACGGCTCCCACCGACTTAAGGTTCTCCAGGTCTATGCCGCTGATGTGGCCGGTCTTTACCAGTGTCGATATAACCCTGGGATACATGGCCCCGATACCTACCATGGCAATGGTAAGCCTGGAGAAATATTCAAAGGTCTTCCTTATCGAAGTCTCCTTTAGCAGCATGTCATGCATCCTTTTTGAATCAACAATGGCAGGCGCATAAAGGAGATGGGGATTGACCCCGAATTTTGAAGCGAAACGCCTCGTGATATCATGGCAGTTAAGGTCTATTGAAAGCTCATGGCTGCCTCCGGTTATCTGGACTACTTCTACCCTGCGGTTGATCTTGGAAGGAAGGTGGTTTATGACCTCGTTTATGGTAGTGCCCCAGGAAACCCCGATTATGTCGCCTTCCTTTATTATATCCAAAAGATACCTGGAAGCTGCCTGACCTATCTTTGATTTGAGTTCAGTATCGGACAGGCCGAAATTCTCTACCACTATGACTCTTTTGAGGTCAAACTTCTTTTCCAGCTTCTCCTCCAGATCGGATATGTTCTTGGTGGGATCGATGATGTTTATCTGGACCATGCCGGAATTCAGGGCTTTCTTTAAAATGCGGTTGACCTGGTATTTTGAGATCTTTAACCGCCTGGCAATACTTTCCTGCTTCAGGTTTTCCTTATAATAAAGGCTGGCCACCTTTACCATCAGTTTGGTATCATAAGACATGGATGACTTCTTTCTCGAAAAAATAATACTTTGACGCTCTATTTTTCCAATTCTTCTATCTTTTTTACTTTCTTTGCCGTCCCCCCGGTCCTATCTATATCCAGCCATACCTTAAGTAGCTCAACGGCATTGCTTGTCCCGGTAACCAGGGAGCCGAAAGTTATTATCTGGCAGTCATTGGATAGTATCGACCTCTGTGCGGAATAAATATCATGGCAGCATGCCGCCCTGATGCCTTTGAACTTATTGGCGCATATGGCCATGCCTAAACCGGTGCCGCATACCAGTATGCCCCGGTCAAAACTTCCGTCCTGGACAGCCCCCGCGACTTCAGCTGCAATATCTGGATAATCCACAGGCTCTTTTGTCTTTACTCCGAAATCTTTATATTCTATGTCTTTTTCTTTAAGGACTTCTATAAGGCTGTTTTTCATATCGATTGCGATCTCATCGCATCCAATGGCGATCTTCATGCATATCCTCCCGATCTTGATTGTTTTGGAATATTATATGCAATATTTTGCAAACTTGCAATTAGCATTTATTGCTTTTTATAAATTGTTTTATTTCTACTAAAAAGATAGGGGAGGGGGCAAATAATGAATACATTGCTTTCATCAATAGAACAGTAAGAAAAATAGGTGGGGTTATACTAAGCCAGTTAATTATCTCCTTCGGGAATGCTCCAGGGCCATCTCCACCAGCCTGATAAAATACTTTATATCAAGCGATGCTCTTCCTATAAATATCCCGTCATTATGCTTGAGTCTCAGTATGCCGGGAGCGGTATGGGGGTTTACTGCTCCCCCATAGAATATCATCTGTCTTTCAGAGACCTCGCTGCCGTAATGGCTTTTCAAAAGTTTTCTTAAAAAACCCAGGACATCTTCGGTATAATCCAGGGGCGCTGATTCCGGAGCGCCTATGGCCCATACCGGCTCATAGGCTATGATTACATCCCCCAGCCTTTCCGATTCTACACCTTTGAGGCCGGTAAGGAGCTGGCCCTTAAGGAAACCAAAGGTCTCCTGCATATCTTTATGCTTTTCTTTCTCTCCTATGCACAGGATCGGCTTTAATCCATTCCGCAGGGCTGCCAGCACTTTCATGTTTAGCATCCTGTCATCCTCCCCGAATATCCGCCTCCTCTCGGCATGACCCAGCTCTACATAGGTGCACCCTGCATCCTTAAGATGAGCCGGGCTTACTTCCCCGGTAAAGGCCCCCTCATCCTCCCAGCAGCAGTTCTGGCCGCCGAATTTAAGGGATGGTGCCGTGACTATATCCTTCATATGGTAAAGCGGGAGATATGTGGGTAGGAAAAATACTTCAATATTGTCCTTGTCAGTGATATTTTTCAGACAAAAACGGTTAAGCTCTCCGGCATATTCCAGGCTCTGGCCCAGATCCTTGTTCATCTTCCAGGCAGCGCCTGCCAGTATGGCCTTATTCTTTCCAGCTGTCATCATCCTAAGCCCCTTCCCGGGTAAGTCTTATGAACCTCTCATATGCCTTGTCCCATCTGGCCTTGTCACCAGGATAATATTCAAAGACCTGTGATGAAGCCCGGCTGAGCTTTCTTCCCTCAGATACATCCTTTATCTCTCCGTCTGCCTTAAGCTGCATCAAAAGGTTGCCTACAGCCGTGGTCTCGGTAGGGCC
>CAYZJW010000107.1:0-5184 GCA_964478985.1 uncultured Actinomycetota bacterium | reverse complement strand
TGGCTCCCAGCATACTGGAAATAATCAGCGGCCTGGGGGCAATGGACAGGGTAGCTGAAATAGACAGTTTTACGGTCATGATGCAGGAACCCCTGGCACAGGGTTTTGAAGGCGTAGGCGACTACCAGAGCCTAAATGTGGAAAGAATAGCAGAACTTGAGCCCGACCTGCTGGTGGCCATAACCGGAGGACCTGAAGACGACTATAGCAAAGTCAGGGAACTGGGCATACCCGTTTACAGGGTCGTAGATATAAGGGGAATGGATGGAGTCTATGAAGAGATATCCAATATCAGCCAGCTCCTGGGGCTGCCTGAAGAAGGTGAGGCTATGGCAGCCGGCCTTAAAAGCCAGGTGGAAGAAATATCAGGCCAGGTAGAGGGACTGCCGGACGGGGAAAGGCCAAAAGTATTCTATATGGTATGGAATGACCCGCTTATGAGCGCCGGGTCCGATACCTTCATAAGCGACCTAATCAGCATAGCCGGCGGGATAAACATCCTCTCCATAGAAGGCCTTACCGGATGGCCGGAATACAGCGTAGAAAACCTTATCCGGAATAACCCTGATATAATAGCAGCCCCCATGTCGCTGGCTGCCGACCCTTCGGTTATTACCGGGGATGAGAGATTTTCCAGTATTGATGCCATAATCAATGGCCGGGTCTACGCAGTTCCTGACAACCAGGTATCAAGGCCCAGCCAGAATATAATCAAAGGTCTCCAGATGCTGGCAAAAGCCATTCATCCTGATATCTTTGGGGAATTTGAGATAATAGAGTAGATATAAGCATTAGAAGTTTAGTATACTTACTACTGTTGTCCCCCCTCCAGTAGTAAGTATGCTAATGTTTTTATGGATGGTTATGGGGACCCGCCGGAAGCCGGAGAAAAGATAATGATGACAAATACATCAAGGATAATAAGGATAACGCTTATACTGGCGGGACTGCTGGTATTGATAATAATACTGGCAGCATCCATCGGGGCAGCCAGGGTTAGCGTGGGTGAGACCGCCCGCATAATCGGCAGTCTCATACCCGGCATCTCAAGCTTTGTAAATGTCGGGGATATCGATCCTGCGTCCCTGGTAGTCATCAGCCAGATAAGGCTTCCCAGGATATTTATGGCACTGGTGGTGGGTATCGCCCTGGCCAGTGCCGGCGTCATATTCCAGGGTCTTTTCAGGAATCCCATGGCTGACCCTTTTGTAATAGGCGTGTCTGCCGGGGCTGCTTTCGGGGCCGCACTGGCGCTGTTTTTCAGTTCGGCATTCATCCTGCTGAATATTTCCCTGACCACCATCTTTGCCCTTACAGGGGCGCTGGCCACCACATTCCTGGTCTATGGTATAGCTTCTTTCCGGGGCAGGGTATCGGTGGTCACCCTGCTGCTTTCCGGTATTGCCCTGTCGGCGATGCTCAGCGCCATGACATCGATGGTTATGATATTTAAGGCAAATGACCTGGCAAGGATAGTCTTCTGGCTGATGGGGGGACTGACCGCAGCCTCCTGGCAGAAGCTGTACATCATTACCCCTATTATAATGATCCTGGTCATAGTCAGCGGTTTTTATATGCGGGACCTGAATATTATCTCTATGGGGGATGAGAGAGCCATCCAGATGGGAGTGCAGACAGAAAAAGTCAAAAGGACGCTTCTGGTACTTGCCTCGGTAATAGCTGCCATGGCAGTGTCTGTAAGCGGGATAATCGGTTTTGTAGGCCTTATAACCCCCCATATCCTCAGGCTCATAGTAGGCCCTGACCATAAAATACTATTCCCGGCATCAGCCCTGGCCGGAGGCATAGTGCTGCTTATCTCGGATACCATTGCCCGTACCGCGCTTATGCCCAGGGAGATACCCGTGGGGATAATAACATCGATAGTGGGGGTGCCGTTTTTCCTGTATCTTTTGGTAAGATCCAGACAGAGGGTTTTTTGATGGATAAAGGCAGAGATATATTATCGGTAAAAGGCCTGTCCTTTTCATATGATAATAAAAGGATAATCGATGATATCAGTTTTGATATTAAAGAAGGCAGCTTTCTATCTATCCTGGGGCCAAACGGGGCAGGAAAGAGCACCCTGGTAAATGTTATGAGCAAGGTTCTTAAGGATTTTGAAGGAAAGATAGATGTAAACGGAAAAGATATCAGGTCCATGAATTCCCGGGAGGTCGCCAGGAATATAGCAGTTGTGCCCCAGTATACCAGCCCCGGTTTCAGTTTTTCCGTGCAGGAGATGGTCATGATGGGAAGGCATCCCTATATCTCCAGGTTCGGGGGTGAAGGCCCCCGGGATATACAGGTAGTAAGGGAAGTGATGGAAAAAGCCAGCATCACTGATTTTGCCGAAAGAAAATATGACGAACTATCAGGCGGCGAGAAGCAGAGGGTAATAATCGCCCAGGCGCTGGCCCAGGACAGCCCCATACTCTTGCTGGATGAACCGACCTCGCACCTGGATATAAATTTCCAGATAGAGTTTATGAACCTCTTCCTGAAGCTTAACCGGGAGGAAGGCAAGACTGTTATCGGGGTTTTCCATGACATAAACCTGGCTATCCAGAATGATTCCCTTATCATGCTTTTAAAAGACGGCAGCATATATGCACTGGGTAAAGCACAGGAAGTGATCAGCAGGCAGAACCTTAAGAGCGTCTTTCACAGCGATATATTTGTAGGCAAAAACCCGGTAACCCGGAAGATCTATGTAAGCCCCGTGTTCGACCCCGGCTACGGGCAAGCGGCTTCCGGCAGGGAAGGCAGGGAAAAGAAGTCCCTCAGCATACATGTGATAGGAGGAGGAGGTGCGGCATCGCCGGTAATAGACCTTTTAAGCCGCCGCGGATACCGCGTATCCTGCGGCGTGGTAAATACATTTGACACAGACCTTAATACCTGCCGGGTCCTGGATATCCCCTATGTAGTGGAAGCGCCGTTTTCGCCCATATCGCTTGATTCCCAGAATAAGAACCTGGGATTCATAAAGGCTTCGGACGTGGTGATACTTCCGGAAGTAGAATTCGGCAATGGTAATTTTTCTAATCTGGTATCGGTAAGGGAAGCGCTGGCCATGGGGAAAAAAGTGCTGGTCATGGGAGGTAAAGACCTGAAAAGCCGGGACCATACAGGAGGGAAGGCGGAAGAGCTCTACCGGAAGATAATGGATAGAGGGGGTCAGCTGACAAATACCGTCATCCAGGTCCTGGATCTTTTGAAAAAATGGGAACGGTAAAACCATCAGCGGAACCCATCCTGCAAGACTTTGATGCGGGATCTCATTTGATGTATTATGTATATGGCTCCATATACATAATAGGGGAAAGACGATGGTATTAAAAAAAACCACATTATTATTTGATGAAGATGTCTATGAAAAGCTAAAAGATAAAGCCAGGAGTGAGGATGCCTCTATAGGCAGCCTGGTCAGGGAAGCTGTAGCCGCATATTACGCGGGATGAAGACAAAGGAAGATAAGCTAAAGGCCCTGGAAAGGCTTAAGCAGCTTGACCTTCCTGCAGGAAGTCCTGAAGAGATGGAAAAAATGATAATAGAGGGAGCCCTGGATGACAGAAGATATTTTCAGCCCTAGCCAGCCTGAGGCCTACCTGAACCGTACCGGTATTTCCAGCTGTGCATCATACTCCCTTATATCGGAAGGATTGTCTTTTATAAGGAGAAGGGTACCCGTATCAGTGTCCGGGGCAACAAATTCCAGCCGGGAATAAAAGCTTATAAACTCTTCTGTCATCCATTCCTCATCTGTCATAGCATAATGCTCGGCTATTGTATTGCCCTCAGCATCCAGAAGCCTCACCGGGAAGCTGGCCTCGAAGAACCAGGTGCCTCTAGCCTGTCCGCTGATATCCAGGGGACTGGCGATGACCTGTCCGGGAGATGGAAAGTCAACTATTATCAGGCCGGAAAGATCATCGGCTGATGCATCGTTTTCATTATCAGCTGTGCCGGAGCCTGCCTGGTCTTGCTGTCCTTCATCGATACCGCCGCCGTCTTCAGTCTGCTGGCCGTCCTGGCCGCCGGGCTGGTTAATGATAATACAGGAACCAGCGATAAAGATCATTAAGATCATTAAAGTCAGCAATATAAGAGTTTTTATATTCATCAAGTCGTCTCCAGGTTTTAGAAAGACCTATACCAGATATTTTTTGTTTTAGCAAGTACCGTTATCTGCCTGAAACCGGCATCATGTTCATGGAGCAAAACTTTGCAGCAGCTCCAAAAGCTGCCGACAGGTCTAAACTTTTATCCTTCTACTCATAATCCTGAACAGCATAGCCACAAATATAAATCCGGTCAGGGACCCTCCCAGGGCGATATAGGAGATGTATCCCTTGCCCAGGTATTCTGTCACATATCCATATATCGGCTGGAAGACTATGGAGCCGGCAAAGGCAAAGGCAATGGTAAATCCCAGTATGGTCCCGGAATTTTCGGGATCGCTATTTGCGGATATGGCAGTGGTAAGGGGAAATATGGCGGCAAAGCATACTGCCTGCAGGGCCAGAGCCGCTATCTTTATATACAAAAAAGGCATAAAGCTAAAAAGGGAAAGAAAAATGATCCCGGCAAGGCAGCTGTAAAACAGGATCCCTATCTCGCTGAATCTTCTGACCAGCCTGGAAGTCAACATCATCCCCGCGATGGAAAAGAACCAGTAGACAGAGAGTATGGCGGAACCATAGGCCACAGGCACGCCCAGGCTTAGGAAATAAGTGGTCATCCAGGTAGAAAGCCCCATGAGTGAACCAAGGTATATAAAAAGTATCATGCTGGCATTCAATATGAGCGGATCCCTGACTGTGGCCAATATGCTTTTCCCGTTTTTAGGCGCTGCCGTCGTGTCCTTTACGGGAAGACCGGCATCGATCCTTTTCCTGGGGCATATCCTGTAAAAGACCGCAATGAAAAAAATATATACAAATGCAAAGACAAGGAAAAGATACCGGGGCAGGAAATCAAAATATAATATGGCAGACACCACCAGGGGGCCCATTGCCGCGCCTGAATACCAGGCAATATCAAGCTTCAAAAATACCCTGCTTATATCTTTTTTAAACAGTTTGGATGAAAAAGAATGAATGGAGGTATCGATGGTCCCAAACCCCACCCTCAGGAAAATAGTAACTATTATAAATACAGCGAAATCGAGGTAAGCGCCGA
>CAYZJW010000106.1:0-5186 GCA_964478985.1 uncultured Actinomycetota bacterium | reverse complement strand
ATCTTATTTACCTCAGCCTGCGCGCCAAAAGTTTCAGGTAGTGCAGCTGCTTTACTCCTCTGCCTGTACTCATCAGGGAAGCTAAAAACTCATAGATTTAGACTGGCAATATGATAGAATATGTTAGATTGCCGGAAGGCCTCTGTAGATTATATACAGCGGGATTTCTGTGAGGGTTTATATGGATAAAAGTGAAAGAAAAAAATCATATAGGATAGGGATAAGCGGGATAGTCCAGGGTGTAGGTTTCCGTCCCTTTATTTACAGGCTGGCTAATAAACTGGGAATAAGGGGAATTGTAGCCAATACCACTGAAGGCGTGGTAATAAATACAGCAGGAATGACTGAAAAAGAAGTACAGCTCTTTTCCCGTTCCATATCGGGTGAAAGTCCTCCAGCATCAGTGATCGAAGATATTTCTATTACCGGCCTGGGGGATTGCCGTGATTATGATGGTTTTACTATTAAAAAAAGTATGGATACAGGTAACAGGTTCCAGCTGGTATCTCCAGACCTGGCTACCTGCGATAAATGCAGAAAAGACATATTTAACCGTGATGATAAGAGGCGCTATCATTATCCATTTACCAACTGTACAAATTGCGGACCCCGCTTTACGATAATAAAACAGATGCCTTATGACCGTCCTAATACCACTATGGAAAATTTCCAGATGTGTCCTGAATGCACAAGGGAATATTCTGATCCCCTTGACCGCAGGTTTCATGCCCAGCCGAATGCCTGCAGCATATGCGGACCCAGCCTTACCCTTGTCGACAGCAGCGGCAGGACCCTTGAAAAAGGCGAGCCCCTGGAGCAAGCTTCGATGCTGCTGGAGAAAGGAAAGATAATCGGACTTAAGAGCCTGGGAGGGTTCCAGATAGCCTGTGATGCGCAGTCCGATGATACAGTAGACAGGCTGAGGACAAGAAAGTCCAGGCCTGCAAAGCCTTTTGCAGTCATGGCTGCTGATATTTCCTGGGTAAAAAAATATTATTATCTGGATAGTCTTGAAGAATCGCTTCTCAGATCCCCCGGGGCGCCCATTGTCCTTCTCAGGAAAAGACCCGGCACTTACTGTCTTTCATCCAGGGTCTCCCCCGGCCATAAATATGAAGGCCTGATGCTGCCTTATACCCCCATACACCATATTTTATTTGAATACGTTAAAGGTCCCCTGGTGATGACCAGCGGTAATATCAGCGAGGAGCCCATTGCTTCTGAAAACAGTGATGCCTGCTGCAGGCTGAAAAATATCTGTGATTACTATCTGATGCATGACCGCGACATCTTCTCCAGGTATGATGATTCGGTGGTGCGGGCCTTCAGGGGCAAGGAGATGGTCCTCAGGCGGGCCCGGGGCTATGCCCCCTATCCTATAAAGCTGAAAACAGACCCGGTTAAAAAAAATATACTGGCCTCCGGGGCCCAGGAAAAGAATACTTTTACCATACTTACCAAAAACTATGGCATCACCAGCCAGCACATCGGAGACCTTGACAGCGCACAGTCCCTTGATTTATACCTGTCCAGCCTGAAAAATTACAGGAATATTTTCGGTATCGATGATATCGGTATCATAGCCCATGACATGCATCCTGATTACCGTTCTACCAGGATATCCCTGGACATGGCCTCCGGAGGTGGACAGAAGCTTTATCCAGTACAGCATCATAAGGCGCATATTGCATCGGTTATGGCTGAAAATGATATAAAAACAGGGTTGCTGGGCTTTTCCTGGGATGGCACGGGATACGGGGAAGACGGAAAGATATGGGGCAGCGAGATATTCGCTGTGGGAAAGGGCCCAAGCTTTACCAGAATGGGTCACCTGAAGGAAAAGATCCTTCCCGGCGGCGATATCACCATAAATAAGCCTTACCGTATGGCAGCATCCTATATTTACTATATTTCCAGCACAGAAGACCGTACCGCGGAAAAAATATTGGAAAAGATGACCTACGGCTGTATGCAAAGGCAGGAGATGGATATATTGATATCCCAGCTGGCAACAGGATTTAACAGCCCGGCAACTACCAGTATGGGGAGGTTTTTTGATGCGGTAAGCTCACACCTGGGCCTAAAACACGTGATATCCTATGAAGGAGAAGCAGCTATTGCCCTGGAGATGGAAATAGATGACAGCCTGTTAAAAGACCTGGATATGAGCAGCCTGTCCTCCATAGATAAAGACCTGCGGTATGATATAAAGCTTAACCAGGATGGTAATTGCCTTATTATCGATGATATAAATATTTTCAGGCAGGTCTTCGAGGATGCGGTTTCTGGAAAAAACATGGGACTGGTAAGCCTCAGGTTCCATAATACCCTGGCACAGGTCATCACTGATGTCAGCTGCCGCCACAGGGATAAGACGGGGACCCGGACTATAGCACTCAGCGGAGGAGTATTCCAGAATAGATATCTGCTGGACCTGTGCTATACTCTTCTAAACAATAACGGCTTTGAAGTATATACTAACCTGAAAGTCCCGGTAAATGACGGCGGAATATCACTGGGGCAGGCCTATATGGCCCTGAATTTTAAAAATAATATAAGGAGAAATTGATCATGTGTCTTGCCATACCTGCGAAGATAATAAAAATAAAAGGTAATATTGCTGAGATCGAAAGCCTGGGGGTAAAAAAGGAAGTTGATATATCCCTTATCCCTGATGCAAAAAAAGGCGATTATGTAATAGTCCACGCTGGTTTTGCCATATCATTAGTTGAAAAAGAAGAAGCCCTGGCTACCCAGGGATACTGGAAGGAATGGCTTGATGCACAGGAAGATTGAAGAGCTAAGAGATTCGATAGCTAAAAATAAGCCCGGTAAAGGCATTAATATAATGGAGGTCTGCGGAACCCATACCATGTCCATTTCAAGGTCCGGGCTAAGACAGCTCCTTCCGGAAGATGTCAACCTTATCAGCGGGCCCGGCTGCCCCGTATGCGTTACCTCAAGCCATGACATAGACCATATGATAGGGATAATAAGGGAGTATCCTGTAACCCTGTTTACTTTTGGGGATATGATAAGGGTACCCGGCACAGTTTCAAGCCTTTTGGATGAAAGATCGCAGGGAAAGGATGTAAGGGTATGCTATTCACCCATGGATGCACTTGACCATGCCAGAAAAAACCCCAAAAAAGAAGTTGTTTTTGTAGCAATTGGATTTGAGACTACCTCTCCCCTTACCGCAGTTTTATTAAAGCGGGCTAAGGAAGAAGATATCAAAAATTTCTATATATTCAATACCCACAAGCTTGTTCCCCCTGCTTTGGAAATGCTCATGCTTGATGAGGAAATAAAAGTCGATGCCTTCTTGTGTCCCGGACATGTTTCAGCAATAATAGGCAGCAAACCTTATGAGTTCATTGCAAAAAGATACAGGACGCCATGCGTGATATCCGGCTTTGAACCGGTAGATATACTGCAGTCCCTGAATATGATCATAAACCAATATAATGCTGGTAAACCAGAGGTCCAGATACAATATGACAGGGTGGTGAAACCAGATGGCAATCCAGCCGCAGCGGCAGCCATATATGAGGTATTTGAGCCGGTAGATTCTGATTGGAGAGGCATAGGGACCCTGCCGCTGACCGGACTGGGACTGAAAAACACATACTCGAGATTCAATGCCGCCAGGATGTTTCCGGTAGATATCACCCAATCGGAAGAACCGAAAGGATGCAAATGCGGCGAAGTACTCAAAGGCATACTAAAACCTTTTGACTGCAGGCTATTCGCCGCCACCTGTACTCCGGAAAGACCTATTGGACCATGCATGGTCTCAAGCGAAGGATCCTGTGCCGCATATTATAAATATGAAAGGCAGGCTTATAAAATTGATCAATAAATTTTCAGACAAAATCATACAATTAGCCCATGGAGACGGCGGCCTTAAGACCAGGCAGCTGATCGATCATCTTTTAGATAAATATCTGGGGAATGAGGTGCTTTCCCGCCTGGACGACAGCTCCGTGATAGACATAGGGCCAAATAAAAAACTTGCATTCACTACAGACAGTTTTGTTGTCGATCCTATCTTCTTCCCCGGCGGTGATATTGGTAAACTCTCTATTTGCGGTACTGTAAATGATCTTGCCGCTTCAGGAGCTCATCCTACCGCTATAAGTCTGGCCCTCATTTTAGAGGAAGGGCTTCCGGTTAAGCACCTTGAAAAGATCTTGTCATCTATTAAAAAGACACTTGATGAGACAGGACTCAATGTGATAACCGGTGATACCAAAGTTGTAGGCAGGGGCAATGCAGATAGTATTTTCATCAATACTGCCGGTATAGGCTTTATAGATGATGATTATGTCATCAGTCCTGAAATGATAAGGGAGGGAGATACTGTTATAATAAATGGGCCTATTGCCGACCACGGACTGGCCATACTCAGCCAGAGACAGGAATTCAATTTCCAGGCTGATATTGAAAGCGATTGTGCCCCCCTGGCATCTCTGGTTTCTGACATAAAAAATGCATCTCCAAATATACATGCTCTGAGGGATGCTACACGCGGCGGCCTGGCAACTGTTTTATGCGAAATAGCATCAAGGACTTTATTTGATATTGAGATCTTTGAGGATAAGATCCCGGTTAGAAGCCAGTCCAGGGGTATATGTGAATTCTTAGGTATGGATCCGCTATATATTGCCAATGAAGGCAAGATGGTAATATTTGTTTCCAGCCAGGATACTGATAAGGTACTGGATGCTCTTAAAAATAATATATACGGCAGGGAAAGCAAAGTCATCGGAAAAGTTTCGGGTAAAGAAAAGGGTTTGGTATTCTTAAACACTCAGCTGGGCACAAGGAGGCTCGTCGATATGCATTATAGTGAGCAGCTTCCAAGGATTTGCTGATCCGGAATTAAATACCAGGATATACCCAGCTTATCAAATCCAGAAAAAAACTAGCCTGCATAGGTGATTTTTTTTATTTCCCATCCCCAGAGGCTGATATTGTTCTTTTTATTTTTCTGGATCTTAAAAATGCAATTTACTTTAATATTTCCGAAAAATCTTTTTTCTTTAATGCTGCAGCAATAAAGTCTGCGGCCTGACAAAGATTCTCTTCTGCTTTCTTAGAAAGATGTTCTCCAAATTCATTGAAGTCGTAACCCCGTATGCCCAATATATACCCTTCTGTTTCTGCATGAAACAGATCCCTGG
>CAYZJW010000105.1:0-5393 GCA_964478985.1 uncultured Actinomycetota bacterium | reverse complement strand
TTCATCATCCAGTATATGGGGTCCCCTCTCATTAAATTCCACCACCCTGCCGCTGCTTTCCTCCACCACCTTTATGTTTACCCTTGCACTCCCTGCAATGGGTACCAGTCTTGAGATTATGTTTTCCCCATCAAGTATTGCCTTTATATTGCCCCCAAAAGGACCGCCGCAGAATGATACGGCAGTATTAGGGATATCAAGACAGTTAAGAGCCCTTGAGGAATTAAAACCCTTTCCGCCTGCAGATACCGACCTGGCTTCTGTGATATTTATGCTGTCTTTATTAATGCTGCCCGCTGCCAGGGTGATGTCCAGTGCAGGATTTAATGAAAGGGTGTAGATCATAATTCTTGCCTTTCTGAGAATACTCTATTAGGTCCCTAAAGGCTGCTGCAGAACTTTTCTATCCTGTCCATCCCGTCCACTATCTTATCCATGGAAGCGGCATAGCTTATCCGGATATAGTTGTCATCGCCAAATGCAGATCCGGGCACCACAGCTACCCTGGCCTCTTCCAGCAGCTGGCTGGAAAAGTCATCAGATGACTTTATCCTTCCGCCGAAAAGTCCCGATATCCTGGGAAATGCATAGAAAGCGCCTTCAGGCAGCCCGCATTCTATGCCGTTTATGGCTGTCAGCCTCTTGTAGACATAGTCGCGCCTTTTCTCATATTCATTCCTCATAAGCTCCACGCTTCCCTGGCCGCCGTTCATGGCTTCTATGGCTGCCCACTGGGCTATGGAGCATGGATTCGAGGGAGACTGTCCCTGTATCTTTGACATCTGCTTTATCACCGCCTGGTCGGCAGCGCAGTAGCCTATCCTCCAGCCGGTCATGGCATAAGTCTTGGAAACTGCATTTACGGTGATGGTTATGTCTTTTAGCTCCCGGCTGAAGCCGGCTATGCTGTGGTGGGATGCATCTCCATATATGAATTTCTCATATACTTCATCTGCAATTATATATATATTGTTATCAAGGCATATCTTGGCTATCTCTTCCAGCTCCTGCCGGCTGTATACCGCCCCGGTGGGATTGTTGGGGCTGTTTATTATTATAAGTTTGATGGGGCTTCTGAATTCTTTTATGGTCTTTCTTAGATGGTCCGTATCCATCTTCAGGTCGTCCTTAAAATCTACCTCCAGGGGGATGCCGTCTGATAGTATTACCTGCTGGGTATAGCTCACCCAGTAAGGCTTTGGCACCAGTACCCCGTCCCCGGGATCAATAAATGCCCTGACAATGGTATCCAGTACCTGCTTGGCCCCTATCCCTGCCATTATATTAGCCGGTTCATAGTCCAGGCCGTTGTCTTTTTTTAACTTATTGACTATAGCTTGCTTGAGTTCCGGCACTCCTGCAGCTGGAGTATACCTGGTCTTATTGTCATCTATGGCTTTTTTCCCGGCTTCCTTTATATTTTCCGGGGTATTGAAATCAGGCTGCCCTATTCCGAACCTAACCACATAATCGCCCTGTTTCTTAAGCTCCGCATCGATCTCATTTGCCTTGGCATCCAGGGCAAAAGTGGGGCTTGGCTCCAGCTTAAGCACTTTTTTTGAAAGTATGTTTTCCAGGTTTTTCCCTGCCATTGCCTATCACTCCTAATATATTATAATTGCCGTCTTAAAAAGAATGTACAGTATATAATATTTTAACCTATTTATATATATTTCCCCTGTAATCAATGGTCAATATGCTGATTATTTTTTCATTTTTATCTATTTCATAAAAGATCCTTAAGCCGCCCAGCTTATGCCTCCATGTCTCTGGCCTGTAAGATTTAAGTTTTTTGATATTTTTACCATAATAGGGATTAGCTCTTATCTGTGTGTATGTTTTCTTTATGATTTTCTTATATATCCTGTCCTTTATTGATGCATCGAGCTTTTGCATGTCTTTCAGGAACTGATCCGTCTCGAACATCCTAAACAAATCGTCCCTTCTTCTGCCTGGAGTCCTGGCTGGCCTTTTTCAGCCTTTTTAAAAGGTCTGCATTACTGGCTATTTCTTCCATCTCAAACTCGTCAACCATGTCGACTTCATCAATATATTTCAAGGTAGCTGTCTCAATAAAATTTGAAAGAGTCCTGTTCTCGCTTATGGCGTGATCTTTGATCTTTTCATATGATCCTTCTTTTATGCGAAGAGTGACCGTTTTTGACATATTGTCCTCCTGAATACATTGTATTCTAATTAAATCAATTATATTCATATTCCGGACTTGTTGTCAATTTATTTATAGTACTATCTTAAACTGACATTTATTTCTTTATATTGTAATAAATGCTGGATAACAGTATTATGAACTGGATTTTACAAACTTATCTGTGAGCTGAGAATATTAGACCTGCCGTAATAAAAACCCTGGGAGAATATGTCCCCGGACATCTAAACACCCTGAGCCTGAACAGGATAAAGGAGTTTGCCTCCATCCCCTATCATATAGAATGGTACCGGAGCCCGGATTCCAGGAAGGTATTTCCTCTTTTCCTTCAGGAGCTTTCCGACCTTAATCCCACCTCCCACAGGATACCGGGGCTCATAACCCGTAATCCATATTTTGACCACGCACAGATAAAGTATCTTGCAGCTTACCGGGAAAGGAGACCGGTAGGGCGGATAGCTGCTTTCATAGATTATAACTACAGGGAAGAAAGCGCCGGAAAGATAGGCTGGTTCGGGCTGTTTGAGTCGGAAGATGATAAAAGCACTGCAGACCTGCTTATTGGCAATGCCCTGGACTATCTTAAGGAAAATGGCTGCCGCAAGATAATAGGGCCCGCCAAATTCCATGCCGGAGGCGAGATAGGCCTCCTGGTAAAGGGCTTTGAGAACAAGCCCTATTTTATGGAACCCTATAATGCCCCCTATTACAGGAGGTTCTTTGAGGATTACGGTTTCAGGAAGGAAAATGACTGGTACAGCGTAAATATAGACAGCATAATGTCAAAGACATATATGGAAAAGATAGCCAGGATATTTGACCGCCTGCTGGGCCACCGGAGGTCGGAAAAATTTAACGGATATAATATCAGGAATGTTGATTTCTCACACCTTGACAGGGAGATCGGGATAATAAGGGAATTATATAATCCCATATGGAATGAGGGAACCCATCCCCAGCAGGTAAAGATGACTGATGAGGAATTCAGGACCCTGGCCCTGGGCATAAAGGAGATAGCCCTGGAGGAACTTATATTCATAGTAGAAAAGGAGGGGGTCCCGGTGGGAATATCGGTAAACCTTCCTGATATCAATGAGGTCATATCGGAGATGGATGGCCCTGCTTACCATATGCCTTCGAACAGGTTTTACAGCCCCAGGGATATATTAAGGGACCTGAGGATATTTATAAAAATAAAGAAAAGGCTGAAAAAAAAGGACTTTTCCAGGATGAGGTTTTTCATACTGGGGGTGCAGGAAAAGCACCGCAAAAACGGCATAGACTCAAAACTTTTCTGGGAGATAAAGGAAAAGGCCCTGGGACTCGGCATAAACGGCGGCTCGGCATCCCAGCTGGCCGATATAAATATGGATATCATAAACCCCATATTCAGGCTGGGAAAAACCGCCATGACCTGGAGGGTTTACAGCCTGAATGTCTAGAAGATCCAATTATTGCATAAAATACAAGGCTATTTTATTCATTATTTGAATATTATTGCCTGCTATTTAAAATTATTGGCAAAAAGTTTACGGCAGGTATTATCATTCCCTGCCTCTCAGCCACTTCCTTATCTCGTCTTCACCGGGATCTATGGCATCCAGTTTTAGTTCGTCAATATACCTGGCTGCTTCATATAGCACCGGCGATACTTTCCCGTGTACCGCAGCCACATGGTGGATATACGGTCCGTATATAAGCTTTTCTTCCCATCTGGCCCAGTCTTTTGTCTTTATCCAGAGATAGGTGCCGGTAGTCTTTGGCCCGTCTGTTCCCACTGCCTGGCCCGCAAACAGGCTGTAAGAACCTTTTACGCCGTCAAACCTTACCACAGTTATATCCCCGCCTTTAACCTCAAAGTCGCATATCCCCCGGGGCTCATTATCAAGTATGCCGTGCGTCCCTATCCTTCCCTCAATACCCTGTTTTTTTAGTGACAGGGGAAAGGGCCCGCAGTGCCACAGAAGTTCGCTGTTCTCATCTTCAGGATGCCTGTTTGTGACATCGGCAAATATTACCTTTGACTGGCCGAATGTGGCTGCCTGGGCGATGACAGACGAAACTGCCCCGTGTATATCTGTCTCGCAGGCTACCGGTATGCCTTCGTCAAAAAGAAGGGAGTTTGCCAGGCAGGGGACTATTCCCAGAATGTCCCCCAGCGCTGTCCAGCACTGTATGGCGAAGGCATTTATGCCGTCTCTTTTGCTCAATATCTTTACCGCTTCCTTTAATGAGGCTATATTTTCAAGCTTGTCTTCATCTATATCTGATGTGAGGTTTTCTTTAATATAGTCTACGGTATGCTTATGCCCTCCCTTATCCTTTACTTCCTTTGCCATGTTTATAACATCTATAAGATTATAGGGGACTATCTCTATGCCGAATCTTTCCAGGAGTTCTCCCTCATTGGCGATCACCGACCAGAAGGGAGTAGGCCTTACCCCTATCTGGCCTATCCTTATATCCTTAAATGCCTTTACCACATTGGCGGCGGCGGCAAAGTTGTCTATGCCCCGGGAAAATATGGGATCGTCCAGGCGGCAGTTTGTGATATAGCTGAATGGTACCGAATACCTGGCCAGTATCTTGGAGGTGGCAAAAAGCCCGCACTGGGAGTCCCGGAGCCGGGAGCCGTCAGGCTGTGGAGCCTCATCCCTGGGTCCCCAGAGAAGAAGGGGCAGGGCCATCTCCCTGGCTACCCTGGCTACAATGTCTTCGGTGCCGAAATTGCAGTGGGGTGCTATTAAACAGTCCACCTCATTATGCTTGAACTTTTTTACGGCAGCGGCTATATCAGCCTCCCCTACAAGCAGGCCGTCTTCATTTATGTCTTCTATATCTATCAGCCTGTAGCCCATGGACCTTATCTTATCTGCAGCAAGCTTCTTGTACTTTAAGGCATCTTCCCTTGAAAATACCGTTCTTCTGGTGGGCGCATAACCTATGGCAAGATTCTCTTTTGTATTCAATTTTCTCCCCTTTATGAATAGTTGGTTTCTACTATTATTTTACCCTTTGCTCATTATTTTTAAATGGTTTTATGGATTTTTAACAATAATCAATAAAGAAACCCGAACAGATATAGCGGTATCTCATTTTTGCTTCCATAAAGCATATTGTCCTTTACAAGGTATGCCTTTCCTGAATGATCTTTTATCTGTCCTGCTTTTTTATTTTTCCCGCCAACTTCAAAAATAATATTATTTACTTCAAAATCTATCAGATT
>CAYZJW010000104.1:0-5544 GCA_964478985.1 uncultured Actinomycetota bacterium | reverse complement strand
GTAGAGATATCGGCCAAGAATAATAAAAACCTGGAGGGTCTTCTGGAGATGATACTCCTGGTAGCCGACATTAATGAGATAAAGGGAAATCCCACAGCGGTAGGGACAGGCGTCATCATAGAGTCAAGGATGAAAAAAGGCATGGGTGCCGTCGGTTCCGTTATAATCAAGAGGGGTAAAATAAAAGTGGGGGACTCCTTTGTGACCGGAGATTCTTATGGCAGGATAAGGTCCATAAAAGACGAAAAAGGGAAAGACCTCAGCGAAGCAGTATTGTCCCAGCCGGTGATGATAACCGGTTTTTCCTCTGTACCCCGGGCTGGAGACAGGATGTTTGTGGTCAAAAACGAGAAGGTTGCCAAGGAGCTTCTGGCAAAGAAGGAATATGACCAGAAGATGATGCAGATGGAGGAATCCAAAAAGATAGTAACACTGGAAAATCTGGCAGAGATATCAGCCGAAGGCCAGTTAAAGAAGCTCAAGATAATACTTAAGGCAGAATCGGAGGGGTCAGTAGATGCGGTCCTGAAATCCCTGGCCAAAATAGAGACTGAAGAGATAAAGATCGAGATAATACATAAAGGCATAGGGGCTATAACTGAGAGTGATATACTGCTGGCTTCTGCTGCCAATGCAATAATAATAGGTTTTGGAGTGGTCACCACTTCCAATGCCCTGGTCCTGAACGAACGGGAAAAAGTCGATATAAGGACATATACCATCATATATAAGCTCATAGATGATATAAAACTTGCATTTGAAGGAATGCTTGAACCTGAGACACAGGTAGTGGAAAAGGGCAGGGCAGAAGTCCGGGAAGTATTCAAGATCACCAAAATAGGAAAGGTAGCCGGTTCCTATATAACCGAGGGTGAAGCGGAGCGGGGCGACATGGCCCGGGTGGTCAGGGATGGAAGCATAGTCTACGAAGGAAAAGTATCAACCCTCCAGAGGTTCAAGGATGATGTCAAAAAAGTTGCTTCAGGATATGAATGCGGCATAAGGCTGGACAATTACCAGGATATAAAGAAGGATGATATACTGGAGTTCTTCGAGATAAAATAGCAGATCGGGTTACCAGTGGACAGGATAAAAAAACTCGCTACCGATATCAAGAGAGAGATCAGCTTTATAATAAACACCAGGATAAAAGACCCCAGGATCGGGTTTGTGACCGTAACTGATGTCAGGCTTTCAGTTGACGGCAAATACCTGGATATTTATTTCAGTACTATGGGGAAGCCCCGTGATGCAGACATAAGCCTGGATGCTTTGAAAAGATCCAGCGGATTTATAAAGAAAAACCTGTCCGCACGGATGAGGCTGAGAAATATCCCTGAGCTGAAGTTTATTCATGATGATTCTATTGATAAGGGAATAAGGATAACCACCATACTGGAAAACATAAAACAGGATGATGAGAACAAGGATTGACTGAGAATAATAATAGAACTGCTTTCGGCCTGGAACTGGCCGGCAGGATAAGGCAGGAAACTGACTTCCTCATTATCACCCATATATTTCCGGACGGAGATGCCATAGGCTCATTGACAGCATTCCACAGGCTGATGGTGTCCCTGGGAAAGAATTCACAGATGGTCTGCAATAGCGAACTTCCCTACCAGTACAGTTTCCTTCCCGGGTATGGGGAAATAAAGTGTTCCGGCCGGATAGAAGACATAGATAAAAAGAAATATACATGCATAGTGCTGGACTGCGCCGATGAGGAGAGGACAGGGATGGATCTGGGAAGCCTCAGGGCAGCAGGCAGTTTTATCATCAATATAGACCACCACAAAAGCAATGTACTTTTCGGTGATATGAATATTGTAGACAGCCAAAAAGCGGCAACCGCCGAGATGCTGTTTGATTTTATGGATAAGTTTTTCGGCCCCATAATGGATTATGAGACAGCCATGGGCATATATGTGGGCATACTGACTGATACCGGCAGGTTCCAGTACAGCAACACCACTTCCCATGTCCACTATATTGCAGGAAAACTGCTGGAATACGGCATATACCCGGCTGAGGTATATGGACATATTTATGAAAACGATCCTCTGGGAAGGTTCAGGCTCATACAGGCAGTATTTAACAGGATAGAATTTATAGAGCCGCTGGGCCTGATATATTCCTATGTGCTGGAAAAAGATTTTAGAAGGCTCAAGATCCCCTATTATTCCCAGGACGGGATAATAGAGCTTTTAAGGAGCGCCAGGGGAGCCTCGGTCACCGCTCTTATAAAAGAGATAGGGGATCATTCCTACAGGATAAGCCTGAGGACATCTGACAGGAATATAGACCTTTCCAGGATAGCTTCCGGTTTTGGAGGAGGAGGACACAGGACAGCATCCGCCTATAAAGACACCGGCAGGCTTAAGCAGGTAATAGAAAGGCTCATACAGGCCGTAGAAAGGGAGTCGGGCAGATGACGCAAATACCCAGGTCCGGGATCCTTAAACAATTTCACGGCATAATAATGGCTGATAAAAAAAGCGGAATGACTTCCTATGACCTTATCAGGAAAATAAAAAAAGTTTTTTTTTAGATAAAATCGGCCATTCAGGCACGCTTGATCCCATGGCTTCAGGTCTGATGATCCTCCTTATCAATAAGGCAACCAGGCTTTCTGACAATTTCCTAAAGCTTCCCAAGGAGTATATAGCGGAAATAAGGTTCGGGATAGAGACCGACACCATGGATATGGAAGGCAGGATCACGGCAAGCTCCCATATCGAAAAGCTGGAATATGAAAAGCTGATCCGCATATTATGCAGCTTTAAAGGCACCATAGAACAGGTGCCGCCCATGTTTTCCGCCTTAAAACACAGGGGACAGCCTTTATACAGGCTGGCCAGGAAAGGCAGGGAAGTTCCCAGGAAGGCCAGGACCATAGACATACTGGATCTGGAAATACTGGAATTGAGACAGGAGATCCTGACTATAAGGATAGGCTGCAGCTCGGGTACATATATCAGGGCCCTGGCCCATGATATTGGCCAGGCTTATGGTACAGGCGCTGTCCTTTCAGCATTAAGGCGCACCAGGATAGGGGATATGGATGTGGAAAAGGCTGCTTCAACGGAGGATATTGCCGGGCTTTCAAAAACCGGTATGCTGACAGGGGCAGGGGGATGGATAATAGGCCTGGAGGAGCTTTTCAGCAAGGCTCCGGTACTGTATATAAAAGACCGCTATGCCGGGCAGGTAAAAAACGGCAGCCCTATCTCTGCCGTGATGCTGGAAAAAGAGCCGGAAGGAAATGGAAGCCCTTTTGCCGGCATGGTCTCAGTAAAGTCAGCCGGCGGAGAACTCCTGGCCATACACAGGATAGAAGAATGGTGTGACAAAGACCAAAAACCGGACCTGGATAAACTTTTTACTAAAAGTGTTGTAATTTTCTAATAATTAACTAAAATCAAGAAGTTCTTATTTTATAAGGGAAATTGGCTTGGCAGAGAATATTAAAATAAATGATATAAGGAAAGCCGAATTTGCCGGGGCCGGTGCAGCCATGGTAATAGGATTTTTTGACGGCGTACACCGGGGTCATCAGGAAATAATCGGCAGGTGCATAAAAAAAGCGGCAGAAACAGGCGGAATAAGTGTTGCCCTTACTTTTGACAGGCCTCCGGTAAATATAATCAAAAACGGGATACATAAAAAACTGATACTGGCATATGAAGATAAAATAAATATCATAGGAGGCCTGGGCATAGATAAGATCATCACCGTAGAAATAGATGAGGACTTTCTGGATCTTGCGCCTGAGGATTTCTGCCGGGACATACTGGTAGGCTTATTTGACATAAAGCATCTTTATATAGGCCGCGGTTTCAGGTTTGGAAGAGGCGCCTCAGGCGATACGGCTTTTTTGAGAAGATATCTGGGAGACAGGGATATAATAGTAAATGAAGTCGGCCTGGTATACAGCCGGGGGAAAGTTATTTCCAGCACCATGATAAGGAAATATTATTCAAGCGGGAATATAAAAAGGATAAGGCAGCTTCTGGGGAGGGATCCCTTCATCAGGGGAAAAGTGGTAAAGGGCGCCGGAAGGGGAAGCAAACTGGGCATACCCACAGCAAATATGGAACCCGGCAATAGGCTGGTACTGCCCGAAGACGGAGTATATGCAGGTACAGTATCCCGTTCAAAAAGCCCGGAAGAAAAAATGCCGTCAGTAATAAATATAGGCGATAATCCGACCTTTGGGGACAGCAAAAGGAGGATAGAGAGCCATATACTGGATTTTGATAAAAATATAAACGGGTGTGAAATAAGGGTAGATTTCCTGGAGAGATTAAGAAGGGAAATAAAGTTTAATAATCCGGATGAGCTGAAAAAACAGGTTGCTAAAGATATAATAATGACGAGGCGGTACTTCCAGAGATATTCAGTTTAAAAAAATATGGTATTGATTCAATTGTAATTATAAAATACTTATGATAAATTATAGTGCGGATGAATGAAGGAGGTGTAAGTAGAATTGACACTGGTTAAAGAAGAGAAACAGAAGATTATTGAAAAATTTAAGACGCATGATAGTGATACCGGCTCGGCCGAAGTGCAGATAGCCATTCTTACTACCAAGATAAACAAGCTCAATGAGCATCTTAAGGCTAATAAAAAAGATCATCATTCCAGAAGAGGCCTGGTGATGATGGTCGGCAGGAGAAAAAGACTGCTGGAATACCTGAAGAATACCGAAGTAGATAAGTATAAGAAAATTATAAAGGAACTGGGATTAAGGAAATAGACGCCCTTCCTATTGGCTTCATTTTTCAATTCATTTTTAATTAATTTTAAGGAGTTAGATATTTTAGTATGGAAACTAAATGTGAAATAGATATTGGCGGAAAGACTATGGAGTTTTCCACCGGCAAGATAGCCATGCAGGCAAATTCCGTTTTGGTCAAATTTGCAGGCAATGGCGTGCTGGTAACAGCAGTTATGAACAAGAGGGCTTCAGAAAACCTGGATTTTTTCCCCCTTACCGTAGATGTGGAAGAGAGGATGTATGCAGCCGGCAAGATCCCGGGCGGTTTTTTAAAAAGGGAAGGAAGGGCATCAGATAAAGCTGTCCTGATCTCCAGGCTTACCGACAGGCCGCTCAGGCCGTTATTCGATAAGAATATGCGTAATGAAGTCCAGATAATCGCTACTGTCCTCTCCGTAGACAAAGTAAACCTTTATGACATATCAGTAATCAACGGAGCCTCCATGGCCCTTTGCATATCTGATATACCCTTTGAGGATCCGGTCGGTGCGGTGAGAATGGGCAAGATAGAGGACAGCTGGATAATAAATCCCACATATGAAGAACTTAAGGAAAGCATAATAGACATAGTGGTGGCTGGTACTGAGGATGCCATCCTGATGGTGGAAGCCGGAGGAAGAGAGGCTCCCGAGGAGCTGGCCATAGAGGCAATCGGCAAGGCACATGATGAGATAAAGAAAATAGTGGCCCTGCAGAAGGAATTCAGGGATAAGGTCCAAAAAGAAAAGTCCCAGGTAGATAGGTTCAAGATAAATGATGAC
>CAYZJW010000103.1:0-5637 GCA_964478985.1 uncultured Actinomycetota bacterium | reverse complement strand
ATGGTGGGGTCCGGCCTGGAATTCGAACTGGAATGGGCCGAAAAGATCACCGGCCTTAACACCGGGATGACGGTTGTCGACTGCAGCCGGGATATCCAGCTCCTGAGTCCGGACGGGAACGGAAATGAAGGTCATGGAACTGATCCCCATATATGGCTTTCTCCTGTAAATGCCGGGGTCATCTCCCGCAACATATATGATGGCCTTGTAGGGATTGACCCGGACAATGAAGAATATTACAAACAGAACCTGTCTGGATTGCTTGCAGAACTTGATGCTCTTGACAGCAGGATAAGTGAAATACTTTCCGGCATGCAAAACCGGAAGATACTTGTCTTTCATCCTGCATGGGCTTATTTTGCCAGTGAATACGGGCTGGAGCAGGTAGCCGTCCAGGAAGAAGGCAAAGAACCGACCTTAAAAAGCATGGAAGCCCTGATCAGGCAGGCAGTGGATAATGACATAAGGGTAATATTTGCCTCTCCCGAATTTGACACCAAAAGCGCAGAGGTCATAGCCTCTGAAATAGGCGGGGAGGTAGTGCTGCTAAGTCCCCTGCCGGTAGATTATATATCAGATATGGAAAAGATAGCCAGGGCTTTTGAAAAAAATCCTTGACATTTGACTTCTGGCTGAATATATTTATTCCAGCTTATTTATACAGTGTTAGTAAAATATAGCAGAATAATTTATTTGAAACAAAGGCGTTTCCGCTAGCGTGATGGCGGGGATGCCTTTTTTGTTGGGAAAAAATAAAAGATGGCAGAAAAAAATAGTCCGGAGATTACAATATTTTATTGCATCAATTCTTTTAAGCAGCCAGAAGAGCCCCTGCTTGAAGGCTGCAATATAAAATATATCAAGATGCCCTGCTCCAGCATGACCAAAGATGTATATCTCCTGCGGGCTTTTGAAGCCGGAGCCGATGCAGTTTTGGTGCTGGCCTGTCCTGAAGAAAACTGCCGTTATGCAGAGGGGGGTAAAAGAGCCAGGAAAAGGATCCAGTGGGTAAGGGCTATTCTTGACCAGATAGGGATGGACGGCCAGAAGCGGCTTTTCATATATAATACAGCTGCCGCCGGCGAGAAGGCGGTAAAAGGAATTATCAAGGACATACTTTCAGGACTGAAGCATATAAAGGAAAGTCCATAAAATAGATCAAAGGATTATCATGATGATGGAGTCGATATAGATGATTACAGGTGAACAAAAACCGTTACAGGAGATACTGGGGATAATAAGGCCATATAAAAACCTTCTCATACTGGGCTGCGGGACTTGTGTGAAGACCTGCTTTGCCGGCGGCGAGGACGAGGTTGCAGTGATGGCATCAGCAGTGAGGCTGGCATACAAAAAAGACGGCAGGAAGATAGATATACGGGAGCTGACCATAGAGCGCCAGTGCGAGAATGAGTTTATCCAGGAATCTGCCGGTGAGGCAGCACGAAGTGATGCCGTATTGTCCCTGGCATGCGGTGCCGGGGTACAGGCTATGGCAAAAAGATTCAAGGATATCCCCATACTTCCGGGGGTGAACACCACTTTTATCGGAATACAGGAAACGGAAGGCATCTTCACGGAAGAATGCTCCGGCTGCGGCGACTGCGAACTGGCTGTTTTCGGTGGCATATGCCCTGTAACCAGGTGCGCCAAGAGACTTATGAACGGCCCCTGCGGCGGATCCCAGGATGGGAAATGCGAGATCGATCCCGGTACAGACTGTGCCTGGGCCCAGATAATAGACAGGCTCACAAGACTGGGCCAGATGGATAATCTCAAAAAGATAATACCGCCTAAGAACTGGAATACCAGCCTGTCCGGAGGGCCCAGGAAACTGGTAAGAGAGGATCACATGATATGAAAGACTTAACCTTAAGCAGGCTTCACCAGGCACTGTCACAGAAAAGATTTGCAGTGACCGCCGAATGCGGTCCTCCCAGGGGGGCAAACCGCGAAGTAATAGCCAAAAAGCTGGAACTGTTAAGGGATGTAGTCGATGCTGTAAATGTCACGGATAACCAGACAGCTATAGTCAGGATGTCGAGCATCGCGGCATCGGCCCAGCTGGTGGAGGCCGGGCTGGAGCCGGTCATGCAGATGGTGGTAAGAGACCGTAACAGGATAGCCATACAGTCCGATATAATGGGTGCATATGCGCTGGGTGTAAGGAATATACTGTGCCTTACCGGAGACCATCAGAAATTCGGGAGCCAGCCGGATGCAGCCAATGTATTCGATATAGATTCCATAAACCTTATCAAAACGGTAAGGGATATGCGGGATGAGGGAAAAGATATGAGCGGATATGAACTTGATGTGGCCCCCCGGATGTTTATAGGGGCGGCAGCCAACCCTTTTGCCGATCCCTTTGAATACCGAATACTGAGGCTTGCCAAAAAGATAGAGGCCGGTGCGGATTTTATCCAGACCCAGTGCATATATAATATGGACAGGTTCAGGGAATGGATGAAGAGGGCGGTGGATGCGGGTCTGGCAGATAAAGTGTATATACTTGCCGGAGTGACCCCCCTAAAATCATCCGGGATGGCCAGATATATGAATAATAATGTAGCCGGGATAGACGTGCCTGAGGATATCATAAACAGGCTGGATTCTTTTCCCAAAGAAAAACAGGTCGAAGAAGGGCTTAAGATGTGCATGGAGGATATAAGCGTGCTCCGGGAGATGGAAGGCGTAAGCGGCATCCATATAATGGCAATCGAATGGGAAGCCATAGTGGAGAGGATCGTTAAGGGAATCAGGACTTAAATAATATGAAAAGGTAAACAATATGCCGGAAAAATATCATATAGAGACAAAGACAGCCCTTCCCAGGTTCTACCCCGTGGGGAAATATACCACGGTGGAATTCCGGGAAAACTGTGCCGGAAGCTGCAGGGAATGCGTAAAGAAGAATTGCGTATATGACATATTCAAGGAAAACTACTTTCATATGAGCACCATGGAAGAGCCGGAATACCTTTATACCTGCAACAGCTGCTTCAGGTGTGTCCAGGAATGTACTAAGGGTATATTCTCCCGGGCGTTAAACCCCGGATACAAAGAGCTGGGCGATGATTACTGGACTCCGGATATCATAAACCGTACCTGGTACCAGGCTCATACCGGGAATATCCCGGTATCAGGCTCCGGATACAGGGGGCCCTTTGCGGGCAGGGGATTTGATTCCATGTGGACCGACATGTCCGAGATCGTAAGACCTACCAGGGACGGCATACACGGCAGGGAGTATATAAATACCTGTATAGAGCTTTCCAGGAGGCCGGACTGCCTGGCTTTCAATAAAGACGGTTCCCTGGCAGTAGAGACCAAATCAATACTTGAGATACCCCTTCCCATACTTTTCAGGCAGCCTGTTTTCGGGATACTCAGCCGCAGTGTCCTGACATCGATGCTCAAAGCTGCGGAAAGTATCGGCACCATGATGTTTGTAGATGCCGGGGATATTGACAATGGGATAGAAAAATATGAAAAGACTATTATCCCCGTACTTGACCGGAAAAACTACAGAGACTATGCCCCCCTTATTTCCAGGGTCCGGATGGCAGAGCTTTCCTTTGGAGATGATATGGAAGACGCCGTCAGCCAGATAAAGAAGATAAACAGTGGTATATGCATCTGCGCGGGGCTGCCTCTTAAGGCCGGTATTGACTATGCAGAAGAGGTTTTAAAGCTTTCCATGTCCCCTCATGTGGATGCCGTAAGGGTCATCGCCGATGATAATGGCAGGGAATACGGCACAGAAAGCAAACGGTTCATAAAAGACATCTTAAGGGATATACACTTGAGGCTTGTAAAAGAATCAGCAAGGCAGCGCATAAATATACTTGCCAGCGGGGGGATCGCCCTGGCCGAGCATGTCAATAAGTCCATAATATGCGGTGCCGACGGTGTCACCATAGACCTTCCCCTCCTTATTGCCATGGAATGCCGCCTGTGCGGCCGGTGCCGGAAAGGCCTTTCCTGCCCTGTAAAGTTTGAAGATATTGATGACGGATACGGAAGGGACAGGATAGTCAACCTTATGGCTGCCTGGAGGAACCAGATGCTGGAGATGCTGGGAGCCATGGGGATAAGGGAAGCCAGGAGGCTCCGCGGCGAAGTGGGGAGATCCATGTGGTTTGAAGACCTGGAAAAGGAAAATTTTGCCCCCATATTCGGGGAAAGAAAAGTATTTTTTGATGCAGGATAATATATGATACAAAAGAAAAACAGATTGCCGGAAGTAGTGGAGACTCCCTCAAGATTCCGCAATACCATAGGCAAATATATAATAAAAAGGAGTTCCGGGTGCAAAGCCTGCGGCAGGTGCGCGGAGATATGCCCTTATGGCGTGCATATAAAGCCGGATGGATATTCCCGGCCCCTGAGGCCCATAGAGCATAAATGCATAGGGTTTAAATGCAGCCAGACCGATCATTTCTGTATTGAAAACTGTCCCGAGAATGCCCTTACCCTTAAGGAAAACCCACTGACCGAGACCCTGGGGGACTACCGCTGGACCTCGGAAATGCTTTTGGGGCATTTTGCCATGGCTGAGACCGGAGACCTGCCCCATGTCGACCTGGAATACAGTCTGGGAAATTCGGGAGGAGGTTTCGATAAGATCAGGTTCAGGCATCCTGACCCGGATGACAGGCTGGATATAAGTGATGAAGATATAGATACCAGCATAGAGCTTAACAAGACCGGTGACGAGAGGCCGGAAAGACAGATACTGATACCCTGTTACGGCGGGGGGATGTCTTACGGGTCAACCGCTCTTTCGGTCATAATAGGCCGGGCCCGGGCCTGGAAGAAGCTCGGCTCCCTTACCAGTACCGGCGAGGGGGGATATCCTCCGGAGTTTTTACCATATAAAGATCATGTCATAACCCAGGTGGCCACCGGTCTTTTCGGGGTAAGGGAGGAGACCATAAAGAACTGCCCGGTAATGGAATTCAAATATGCCCAGGGGGCAAAGCCCGGTCTGGGCGGACATCTTTTGGGAGAGAAGGTGACCCAGGCTGTAGCTGACATGCGGGAGACTGTTGTGGGTAGTTCACTGTTCTCGCCGTTCCCATTCCATAGCGTGTATTCGGTAGAAGACCATAAGAAACATGTGGACTGGGTAAAGGAGATAAACAATGAAGTGCTCTGCTCCGTAAAAGTATCGACTCCTACCGATGTGGATATGGTGGCTGTGGGAGCATATTATGCCGGAGCACATATCATCCATATAGACGGCAGCTATGGAGGGACCGGCGCCGCGCCTGATGTAGCCAAGAAGAACATAGCCATGCCTATAGAATATGCCATACCCAGAGTCCATGATTTCCTGCGAAAGGAAGGGGTAAGGGATAAGATATGCCTTATTGCCAGCGGGGGGATAAGAAATGCCATGGATGTGGCCAAGGCCATTGCCCTGGGAGCCGACGGCTGCGTGATAGGCACGGCAGACCTGGTCGCAGTCGAATGCGTCAGGTGCGGAAACTGCGAGAGCGGCAGGGGCTGTGCCAGGGGCATAGCATCAACTGATCCCGAACTGGGCAATATGATATCAGAAGAATATGTGGAACAGAGGCTGGTAAATATGTATATGGCCTGGAGAAAGCAGTGGTGTGAGATCCTAAGGGG
>CAYZJW010000102.1:0-5808 GCA_964478985.1 uncultured Actinomycetota bacterium | reverse complement strand
ATGGGACTCCCGGCATGCCTATTAATATTGGATATCTACCGGGTATTGTCCATCTCTTTTGCACATTCCTGACAGAGTCCTGAAAAAAATATCTGGAAATGATTTACCCACAGCCGGCAGTTATTAAAGATGTTTTTGGCAGCATTGTCTACCAGCCTGACTTTGACGGAATTATTAAGACACCGGTTATTAGACACCAGTTTTCCGCAGTTATCGCATACAAGGTATATGGCTATAGCCTCTCCAGAGCTTCCTGGAAAAAGATAAAAAGACTTGCTTCCGGCTATATTTACCCTGTTGATAAGTTTTAGCCCTGAAAGCAGGTCAAGTGTCCGGTAAAGGGTGGCAAGACCTATCTCTGGATATGTCTGTTTCAGCTCCAGGTAAATATCATCGGTGCTTCTGGGAAATCTTTCCTTGCTAAGGAAATCTATTATCTTTTTCCTCTGGCCGGTCAGCTTATATCCGTTTTCCTTTAGGGCCTTCAGCCATGCCTGCTTTATCCCGGCCCTTTCCATCCTGCCTTTTACTTCACTGCCCACTGCTATTACCTTCTTTACCACTCGGCAAACACCAGGACATACCCGTTACAGTCTTTTATGGCCATTTCCTGTATACCATATGATGTGGTATGCAGATCCTGTATTATCTCAACCTTGTCTTTTATCCTGGTCCTTAAACCCTTGAGATATTCCATCTCGATATACATCACTGCGGTACAGCCCTTATCGCTGCAGTCGAAATCCTCTATAGACTTCTTTATGCTTTCCTTTGACTGGAACATGATCTCCACATCTTCGCATGCCATCATGGCCCAGTCATATTTACCCGATTCCGGATCTGTAAGTACTATCTCAAAGCAGCCAAGTACGTCCTGATACCATTCGATAGTAGCATTTACATCATCCACTATCAGGTTTGGTGTCATTTTCTTAAGCATTTCCCCCTCCTGTCAGATCGGTATTGACGAAAAATTATAAATCTTAATGATAATCATTTTCATTTAATATTATACTTCCTGTCCTTTTTTTGTCAAGATAATGATAATATTGTATAAGAAAAAGACCATGAGTGTTCATTTAGTCAGATGGATGAAAAGGAATTAAAAAAGCTGCTTGAGGTGACCAGTCATGCCCTTGTACTGACAAAACTTAATCTATCGGTAAGCAGGCTGGAAGAAGTGCCTGAAAGAGTATTGGAGATGACAGAGCTTATACACCTTGACCTGGGTATAAACAGGATCTCTTCCATTCCTGAAAGATTTGGAGATCTCGGGGCACTCAAGAGACTTGATCTTCACCGCAACAGCATAGTCTCACTCCCCGAATCTTTTGGAAGGCTTGGACAGCTGGAGTATTTGAGGCTTAATTGCAACCGGCTCAAAGACCTGCCGATATCTTTCAGTGACCTGGCACACCTGAAGTATCTGTATCTCTACCTGAATGATTTTGAGGATTTTCCCAAAACTATCTCCGGATTATCCTCGCTGGAGCTGCTCGATCTGAGCCGCAACCGGATGTCTTCTGTGCCTGCGGATATAGGCCGGATTACCGGCCTTCAATACCTGGACCTGAAACAGAATAATATAGCTGTCCTTTGTCCTTCCATGGGAAACTTGAAAAAGCTTAAACGCCTGAGGGCTGACAGCAATGAGCTGAAGGAAATACCCTGGTCCCTGGGAGATCTTACCAGCCTTGAAGTGCTCAACCTTGCAAATAATAAGCTTGGCCGTATCCCGGATTCACTTGGAAGCCTTAAAAGACTTAGGGATCTGGACCTGAGCAATAATGCATTGGAAATGCTTCCAGGCCCATTATCGGGGCTTACCAGCCTGGCCAGGTTATCGGTAGCCGGGAACAGGTTAAGGTCGCTCCCCGATGAAATAGGTGAACTGGAAAAACTTGAATATATTTATGCTGGTGATAATGAGATGGGGGAGATCCCTGGATCCATTGCCGGCCTGGGCTGTCTTAAGAGACTAGATCTCTACAATAACCAGATCAGCCTTCTTCCCGGGGACCTGTCCTGTCTGAAAGGATTGAGGATAATGCATCTTAACAGCAACCGGCTTATATCTGTTCCTGGCTCCCTGGGTGAGCTGCACAGGCTTGAAGGACTCGATCTGAGCAATAATATCCTCAAAGACATTCCGGATACAATAGGCGGGTTGATAAACCTCAAAGGGCTGTATCTTGGAAATAACAGGATCAAAAGCCTTCCTGAAAATATGGGCCGGCTAAAAAACCTGGTGCGTCTGTATATTAATGATAACCAGGTCTCATCGCTCCCGGCATCAATGGAAAACCTGGAAAACCTGAAAGAGCTATATATTAGCGGCAATCCCCTGGAAAAAAGTGCCATACCCGCAGAACTGCTTAGAAGAAACAGGGAAAATAGGTTAATAATAAGATAGATAAACTCCCGGTTCTTAATATGTCTTTTCAAAACTGCATAAATAAATACAATATATAAAAACATAATTGAAAGGCTCAGAATAATGTACGATGAGGAGATGGCAATGGATGTTATAGACATGAAGACATATATACCCGGAAAGATAATATGCGTGGGCATGAACTACAGGTCACATGTAGATGAGCAGGACGGAAGGTTTCCCGCCAGTCCCATACTTTTTGCCAAGGCCAACAGCTGCGTCATAAAAGATGGCGATGACATCATCTATCCCATGGAAGTAAAACAGCTGGACTATGAAGTGGAGCTGGCTGCAGTAATAGGGAAACAGATGAAAGATGTAGACCCGGAAGATGTCTCAAAGTATATTTACGGATATACGGTTTTTAATGATATCACTGCCAGGGACCTTCAGAAAAGCGAGGGCCAGTGGTACCGGGCAAAAAGTTTTGATACTTTCGGGCCTCTGGGACCGGCGGTTATAAAGCAGGGGATGCTGGGTGATCCCGGGGATGTAAATCTAAAATCCTATGTGAACGGAGAACTCAGGCAGGATGGCAATACTTCAGATATGATATTCGGGGTCTATGACCTTATATCATACATATCCCGCTCCATAACCCTTTTACCCGGTGATCTGGTGTCTACCGGGACTCCATCGGGGGTCGGTATTTTTAGTAAAGACAAGAAGCTCCTGAATCCAGGTGATGTAGTCGCCTGCGAGATCGAAGGTATCGGAAAGATAACTAATAAAGTAGTGCAACTGTAGGTCTTTTAATATGGGGGAACTTGTTGAAATATTCTTTGGTGCTATGGTAGTGGGGTTTTCGGGTGCCCTTACGCCTGGACCCATGCTTACCCTGGTCATATCCAGTACTGCCGAGAAAGGTTTCTGGACATCCTTTTTTATTGTAGTGGGCCATGCTCTGCTGGAGCTTTTGGTAGTGGCTGCATTTTTCCTGGGACTGATACGGTACCTGGAAAATCCCCTTATAGCCAGGATGATCGGAGTGGTGGGAGGATTATTCCTGCTTTATCTGGGAGTGGATATCCTGGTATCGGTGGCCAGGAAGAAATTCCGGATAGATTTCAAATCAATGATAGAAAAAAGGACCATCAATGCCAGGTCCACCGGCATCATAATAATGAAGGGTATCCTGGTCAGCCTCATGAATCCCTACTGGTATATATGGTGGATAAGCATCGGAGCCGCCTTTATCATAAAAAGCGTCAAATTCGATGCAGGCGGAGTAACTGCATTCTTCACCGGGCATATAAGCGCTGATTTCATATGGTATCTGTTTATAGGCTTCCTTATCAGCACCGGAAGAAGATTCTTGAACCAGAAAGTATATAACGGGATACTCATAGCCTGCAGCATCTTCCTTTTCTACCTGGGTATAAGGTTTATAGTCGATGCCATTATATGATCAGGCTTTTGTCAACTCATCCGCAAACTTTTTAATATTTTCTTCCTTTATCCTTGAAACATCTTCAGTAGTCTTATATTCCTTCTGAAGCATGTTCCTGAAAAATGGCGCCATCCTGCCCCACAGCATCTCAAATCCAAAATATCCTTTTGCAGCCGCACTTTGGAGAAGTTCTTCCGGGAAACCCTTCTTTATCTCTTTTTCCCATTCTTCATCAGCCCCGCACATAAAGACTCCTGTCCTCATCTTTAATAATTTATCAAGATTCCTGTTTACAAACTTTTTTACAATGGAATTCATCCTGAACATCATAAAAGACCCGCCCACAGCTGCAATGTCATATTCTCCCGGATCTATCCTTTTATTTTTCCTGAGATCGACGACATCTGCATCATGCCCTTTTTCCTTCAAGATCCCGCCAAGCATCCCGGCACATTTTTCGGTAGTACCATACCTTGTGGCAAATGCGACCAGTATTTTCATGATCATCTCCTATATTTTTTTACCCTTACTAAAAGTATAATCTATAACTTTCTGCCTGCAGTTGTCAATTCGAGTGCCTCGCAGCGACATTTAAACATTGTAAAGCAGTTGATTAAAATTATTCATTTGTGCTATTATGTAAATTATTATAAATAGACCCGGGGACTTATGAAAAGATCAGCAATAAATAAATGGCCGTTAGGCGAAAGGCCCAGGGAGAAACTGCTCAGCCTGGGGGCAGACAGGCTTTCCACCTGTGAGCTCCTGGCAATCCTTCTCCAGACGGGGCAGGGTTCGCGGGGAAGCACCTTTTCAGCAGTGGACCTGGCCCAGGAGATACTTATAAAGTATGGGGACCTGAAGGGTCTTGCCGGCACGATACCTTCCGAACTTATGGATTTTAAGGGGATCGGGAAGGCAAAGGCTTCCAAACTGGCAGCGGCTCTGGAACTGGGGAAAAGGTCAAATGCCGAGGCCAATGGACAAAACAGCAGCTTTAGATGCAGCGAGGAAGTAGCCTCATACTATACCCCGCTGTTAAGGGACCTCAAGAAAGAACAGTTCAGGCTGATACTTCTGGACATGAAAAACAGGATGATAAAGGAAGAGCTTATCTCCCAGGGATCGCTGAACTCCAGCATAGTCCACCCCCGGGAGGTTATAAACCCGGCAATCAGGAATTCTGCCGCATCAGTTATCTTTATACACAACCACCCCAGCGGAGATCCGGAACCATCGCTTGACGATATACAGATAACACAGAGATTATGTAAATCATTTAAGATAGTAGGGATAAATGTCCTGGACCATATAATTATCGGTTACCGGGATTACTTTAGCTTCAAGCAGAAGCAGATGCTGTGATATTTGACAGAAGCGCATAAAAGGCGTATATTATGCTCATGAATAAAGAAAAAATCAATATATCCATGGATAAGGACCTTATAGAGTTTGCCAAGGAATATGCCAGCCTGCAGCGTACTTCAGTTTCGGAGATCTTTACCCAGTTTATACTGAGCCTTAAACGCAGCCAGGAAAACGATCCTACTGATTTGATCATGTCTGATCCAGAGTTTAAGAAGACTGTCCTGGACACGATTGAAAGAATCAAGACCGGCGATATTAAATGGTATGACTATAAAGAAGTCTTTTAATGGATCTATTATTCAGCGATACCTTCCATAAGTCCTTAAAAAAATATTCTTCGTTAAAACCTGCCATCAGACAAAAAGTAGATATGATAGCAGAAAACCCGGTGGCTCTGGGAGAGCCGCTTAAAGGGAATTTAAGAGGTTATTATAGTTTTCCTGTCAGGAGGAATTTCATAATTATTTTTCAGTACTGCAGGCTTTGCCGGAAGAAAGGGGCTGATGAAATAGTATCATGCCATGATTGCCATAAAATAAAAGATGATACAATAAGGTTTATAGCTTTCGGCCCCCATGATGCTGCTTACAGGCCACCAAAATAATATATTTATTCT
>CAYZJW010000101.1:0-5817 GCA_964478985.1 uncultured Actinomycetota bacterium | reverse complement strand
TGGGCTCCCGATGTGGATATCAAGGAGACAGACCATGATGTCCAGCTGAAAGCTGACCTTCCCGGTATGAAGAAGGAAGACATAGACATATCCGTGGATGATGACCAGCTTATCATCAAAGGGGAGAGGAAGTATGAGAAGGAAGAAAAAGACAAGGATTTTGTCAGGATAGAAAGAAGCTATGGTTCCTTCTACAGGTCCTTCAATATCGGAGTCCCGGTAAAAGCAGACAAGATAAAGGCTTCCTACAAGGATGGCGTCCTGGCCATAGTGATACCAAAAGCTGAAGTGAAGAAGCCCAAGAAGATAGAGGTCAAGGTAGAAGAATAGAAAAAAGGCCTCAAAAGACAATCAGGGAAAGTACTGCCCATAGCTCATCAACAGTTATGGGCAGACATATTTATAGACCGAAACGGTGAAAAATATATGGTAGATTACAAAGACTATTACAAGATACTGGGAGTGGACAAAAAGGCCACAGCCGATGAGATAAAAAAAGCATACAGGAAACTGGCCCGGAAATACCATCCTGATGCCAATGCTGATAATCCGGGAGCTGAAGAGAAGTTTAAGGAGATAGGGGAGGCCTATGAGGTATTAAAGGACCCCCAGAAAAAACAGCGGTATGACCAGCTGGGCTCTAACTGGAAACAGTATGCCAATGCCGGATGGCCCCCCGGCGGGGGAGGCCAGTCATACAGCTATGATTTCGGCGGCGGCAAGGGCTTCAGTTTCGGGGATATGGGCGGCGGCTTTTCCGACTTCTTCGAGATGTTCTTCGGGTCCGGTGCCGGCCAGAAAAGCCAGGGATTTAATTTCGGCGGCCGGGACTTTACCGGCAGAGGCGCCGGGGCGCCCCGGAAGGGACAGGACCTGGAGTCTTCCATGGAGATATCGCTCAGGGAGGCATATAGCGGCACCCGCAGGTCACTGAGACTGCAGAAGGACGGAAAGGCAAGGACGGTAGATGTCAGGATCCCGGCCGGCATAAAAGACGGGGGAAAGATAAGGCTTGCCGGCGAAGGCGGTGCTTCACCCATGGGAGGGGCATCCGGGGATCTGTATATCACCATAAATATATCCGGCCATAAACTCTTTACCAGGAAGGGAAACGACCTATATATAGATGTGCCTGTTACCGTAAAGGAGGCATATGAGGGAGGCAGGATAGACGTCCCTACATTTGACGGTAAGGTAGACATGAAGCTTCCCCCCAGGACCCAGTCAGGCAGGACGCTCAGGCTCAAAGGAAAAGGGATGCCCGGACTGAAAGGGAAAAAGCCGGGAGACCTGTATGTAAGGATAAAAATAGTATTTCCGGAAAAGATGGACAGGGCTAAAAGGAAGCAGTTTGAAGAATTCCTTAAAGGGTATGACGAGAACCCCAGGGATAATATAGCAGTTTAGTTAATAATAAAAGAGGTGATCATATAAATGCAGTTTGATAAGTTTACCATAAAATCCCAGGAGGCGCTTACAAGAGCGCAGGCCATCGCCTCCGGGAACGGGCACCAGAGCGTGGAGGATATCCATATGATGTCGGCCATGCTGGAACCCGGCGGGGGCATAATAATACCTGTGTTGCAGAAACTTGAAGTAAATATAGATGATTTAAGGTCACGGATAGATGAAGCCGTAAGCAATGCTCCCAAAGTATCAGGCGGCGCCCAGATATATATGGGAAGCGGCCTTAAGAATATACTGGACCAGGCTTTCAGTGAAGCCAGGCAGTTAAAGGACGAATATGTGTCTACGGAGCATATACTGGTGGCCATAGCCCAGAGTCCCGGCAAAGCGGGTGAACTCCTGAGGTCCTCCGGAGCGACCAGAGACAGGATCTACCAGGTGCTGGTGGAGATCAGGGGCAGCCAGAGGATAACTGACCAGAACCCGGAGGATAAATACCAGGCATTAAAAAGGTTCGGAAAAGACCTGACCGATCTTGCCCGGAAGCAGAAACTTGACCCGGTCATAGGCAGGGACGAAGAAATAAGGCGTGTCATCCAGGTGCTTTCCCGGAGGACAAAAAACAATCCCGTGCTTATAGGTGAGCCGGGAGTGGGGAAGACGGCCATAGTGGAGGGTCTTGCCAACCGCATAGTATCCGGGGACATACCGGAAGGGCTGAAGGATAAGAAAGTAGTGGCCCTGGATATGGGGGCCCTCATAGCCGGCGCCAAATACAGGGGCGAATTCGAAGACAGGCTGAAAGCGGTGCTTAAGGAAGTATCAAAGGCAGAAGGCAGGATAATACTTTTCCTGGACGAGCTCCATACAGTGGTAGGAGCCGGTGCGGCAGAAGGTGCGGTGGATGCATCCAATATGCTAAAACCTATGCTGGCCAGGGGGGAACTCCATGCTATCGGGGCTACCACCCTGGATGAATACAGAAAATACATAGAAAAAGATGCTGCGCTGGAAAGAAGGTTCCAGCCGGTGCAGATAAGCGAGCCTTCCGTAGAAGACACCATATCCATACTTAGGGGGCTCAGGGAAAAATATGAAGTACACCACGGAGTGAGGATACAGGATGCTGCCCTGGTATCGGCAGCTGTCCTCTCGGACCGCTATATAGCCGACCGTTTCCTGCCTGATAAGGCCATAGACCTGGTGGACGAAGCCGCCTCCAAACTGAGGATAGAGATAGACAGCATGCCATCCGAGATAGATGAGGTGGAAAGGAAGATAAAGCAAGCCGAGATAGAGGCCCAGGCCCTTAAGAAGGAAAAGGACAAGGCATCAAAGGAAAGGCTGGAAAAGATAAAAAAGCAGCTGGCAGACCTTAAGGAAAAAAGCGGGTCCATGAAAGCCCACTGGCAGCAGGAGAAGGAAATAATAGCCCGCATAAGGAGCCTCAAGGAAGAGCTGGAAAAGACCAGGAGTGAAGCCGAGCAGGCCGAAAGGGATGCCGACCTGGCCCGGGCTGCCGAGCTTAAATACGGAAAGAGCATGGAGCTTGCCAAAAAGCTGGAAGAGGAGAATAAAAAACTGGCAAAACTCCAGGAAGAAAAAAAGATGCTGAAGGAAGAAGTTGATGAGGAAGACATAGCCGATACTGTGTCCAGGTGGACCGGGATCCCCGTGACCAGGCTGATGGAGGCCGAGATAGAGAAGCTTATACATATGGAAGACAGGCTGAGGCAGAGGGTGGTAGGCCAGGACGAGGCCATAACCGCTGTCTCCAATGCCATAAGGAGGGCCAGGGCCGGACTGCAGGATCCCAACCGCCCCATCGGTTCTTTTATATTCCTGGGTCCCACCGGGGTAGGAAAGACCGAGCTTTCCAAGGCGCTGGCCCAGTTCATGTTTGATGACGAAAGGGCCATGGTAAGGATCGACATGTCCGAGTATATGGAAAAGCATACCGTCTCCCGCCTCATAGGCGCGCCTCCCGGATATGTGGGATATGAAGAAGGGGGATACCTAACAGAGGCTGTAAGAAGACGGCCCTACAGCGTGCTGCTTTTGGATGAGATAGAAAAAGCCCATAATGATGTGTTTAATATCCTTCTGCAGATAATGGATGACGGAAGGCTTACCGACGGCCACGGCCGGACGGTGGACTTCAAGAACACGGTCATCATAATGACTTCCAATATCGGGAGCCAGTGGATAACCGGCCTGGGGGATAAGGACGAGGAAGAGATGAAGAGAAGGATAGACGAGGCCATGAAGAATAATTTCAAGCCCGAGTTTTTAAACCGGGTAGACGACACTATAATATTCCACAGGCTGGGCATGAAGGAGATAGAAAAGATCGTGGACATACAGATAGAGGGGCTGGCAAAGATATTGTCTTCCAGGAAGCTTTCTGTAGAGGTATCAGGCAAAGCCAGACAGCTCCTGGCAAAGGAGGGGTTCGACCCGGTATACGGAGCCAGGCCCCTGAAAAGGGTGATCCAGAATGAAGTGCAGAATGTACTGGCTATGAAGCTTTTAAACGGTGAAGTAAAGGAAGGCGATACCGTACTTATAGATGTCACCGGCCCTGAGGGGCGGGTGCTCGATTTTAAGATAAAATAATGGCCGGTTTTTATATAGTTATCAGAGAAAATATTACGCCCATAAGGCCCAGAGCTGCCAGCACGAATACAGGTATTTTTGGCATTTCGCCGTCCCTCTCCATTGCCTTTCCAAACATATAGAATACAAAGGGATGGATAAGGAAAGGCATGGCAAATATAAAGGGTATCATAGTCGCCTCTTCTGATCCAAACATGCCTCCCTGTGTTGCCGCAAATAAACCGAAATGGGAAATAGCCGATGATTTTGCCATAGCAGAGTAGCCTATAGGCATTCCCGCCGCGGAAAGCAAAATAAACCCGCCGAATACGGCCAAAAGCTGGAAACCAAGGGAGAACTGCATCAGTCCTTTTACTTCGACAGTCTCCCGGCCGCGGGAATTCCTTAATGTCAGAAGCGCAACGATGGTAAGCGCCAGGCCTATAGCCACAACGACTATTGAGGGGACCATCAGCAAAGAACCGCGCCCTGCACTGATCGCAAGTATGGAAAATACGAAAATATGGCCTGCAAAAGGTATATTTATCATTATAGGCGCTCTCAAGGCAGCCATTTCTCCCAGGTCACCGGCAGTGCAGGCTCCTGTCAAACCTGAGTGTGAAAGCGAACCAGCCATTCCCGGCGCGAGGTTTCTCACATTTGATGTTCTTCCCAATAACATCAAAAGTGCAATACCGCCAAACATCCAGAACATCTGGCCAAAAAAACCATAAGCCATAACCGATGTCATGCCCTTTATGGAAAAGGCCTGTACTATCCTTGAACCGCCGACCATAAAATTTGCAGCCAGCACTATGGGTATGCCGGCAAACAGCAGGGCCTTGATAGTGGGGCCAAACCTCCATTTATACATAATGGCTCCCAGCCCGGAACCCAGCAGTACAGCGAAAAATATCTGCGGCAGTGCGATCAATGGCCTTATGGCGACCGAAATATAGTGAGTTGCTACAAGAATTGAAGTAAAAATAATGATCTCTACAATACCTTTTTTGATGTAAAGCGGTTTATTGGTAATAGTCGCCTTATAATCCAGCAGTATTATAGACCCTATTATACCGATATATGCCACCAGCGAATGGTAGCGGCTTATTTCGCTCAAATATGAGCCTGTAATAATGCGGTACAATGATTCTATTCCCAGCAACAAAAAGAAAGATCTTACAATATAGACAACCTGTGTCCTGCTGGTCCCCAGCATAACTTCTTCTTTGGAAGGCACTACCATATCTTCTACATTTATTTTCTGCCCCCCAAAGATCTTGCGTATTTCCTGCCCGCCCACAAAAAAAGAGACAGAAAGCGCAACTGTTGTGGTTTTGCTGATCAGTTCAATAATGGGAAACTCCGGCAGGCCCTGAGTCGCGACACGGCTTACAACCAGCACATAGCCCATTGCAAGTCCAAAAACAACAATTATTAATATGGGTGAAAATTTAGTCCCGGCCACTACGGTCCTGGCTACCAGGACGATCGGGATCAGCAAAAAAAGCGAAAGCCAGAATTGATTAAGGATCTGCAAATTCTGTATCTGCTCTAATACCAGGTCCATCGAGAAGCCTCCCTTAGGGTCTGAGATTCATAATATTCAATCCAGGATACTGTCAAACACAGATCAGGATTGAAATATGATAAACAATAAAGCAGACAAAGGCAATCTATCTTTTTAAAAATATATGAGTTCGATTATTTTTGCTGCCATGTTCAAAAACTACCCCTACAATAATTCCCAATTCTGGGATAATTATATGGGTAAAAAGTCCCAAATATGCTATAAGAAGCCTTCAGCTCTGGGTG
>CAYZJW010000100.1:0-5877 GCA_964478985.1 uncultured Actinomycetota bacterium | reverse complement strand
ATAATCTGCATATTTAAGCATGTCATGTGTAATATTGGCATGGAGGTCACAGGATATGGCGACAGGAATATCCATCCCCGTCTCTTCCCTTATGCTTTTAAGGATATCGCCCTCCACATCGAACTGCGAGTCGGATACCATAGCTCCGTGAAATGAGAATAATACGCCCTCAAGGGGCATTGCCTTCCTGATGCGTCCGGTTATTTCATCCTTAAGAAATTTATATGTCACCGGCGACACATTGCCCTTTGGCCAGGACCAGGCCCTTATAGAGGGTATTATCCTGGTGTCTTTTCTGGCGTTTAAAGCGGTAATAAAGCCCCCCAGCTCATTAACCCCGGAGAACCTCTCA
The DNA here is from genome assembly GCA_964478985.1 of uncultured Actinomycetota bacterium. GTDB lineage: Bacteria > Actinomycetota > Humimicrobiia > Humimicrobiales > Humimicrobiaceae > M55B120. The sequence goes on along the minus strand of CAYZJW010000100.1, from coordinate 5,525 downwards.
ATGATCTCATCTCCATAGTAAAGACCAAATTGCTCAAAGTCCTCCAGCACGGTCTTTACCGGTGAGAATGTGTTCTGCTCCTGCCAGAGCTGGCCCAGCACTATTCTTTTGACCGGCATCAAGATCCCTTCCTTATCAGTTTAAGTTTATTATTATACGCTTTTCAAAAGGTTTTCCAAAAAACGGTATCCCTGTACAGCCATGTCATCCGGCATATGGTCATATGACCTCCATATGGCGCCCGGAACCCTGATATTGGCTACATGGGGATGGGCTATTTCCATGTCTATATTATGGGCATAGCCTATTTCCCTGAGCCCGGCTGCCGCATCCTGCCACTTTACCAGTCCGGTCCCGGGCGTTCCCCTGTCGCTTTCCGGGACATGCATATGGAATAGTTTTTTTCCTGCCATTATTATAGCGTCATATATGCTTTTTTCCTCTATATTCGCATGAAAAGTGTCGATCTGGTATCCCAGGTTTTCCATATCTATTTCATCTACCAGGGCCTTAAGTCCGGCTATGGTATTGACAAAATTGGTCTCATAACGGTTCAGGGGCTCTATGGCTATTTTTATGCCTTTTTCTGCGGCATATTCTGCCGCCTCCCTCAATATATGAACTGCCTGCCCGGCAGACCTCTTTCTCTGGACTTCATCAAACAGGTATTGTTTTATTCCGGTAGAATAAATGGGTCCTATGAGATAATTGCTTCCCAGCCGGGAACATAGGTCTATTGTCTCCAGAATATGATCCCTCCCCGCCTTCGTCACATCCGAATGGGGAGAAAGGATGTCTTTTTCACCGCCCACTACTCCGTCTATTACACATCCAAGACCTGTTTTTTCCAGTCCCTTCCTTATCTTTTCAATAGTCTCCGGAGACCGGTCCACCAGGGCAAATTCCACTGTCTCAAAACCGGTTTCGGCAATCCTGTCCAGTATATCTATCCTGGCAGCATCAAAAGGCCAGAACCAGAGTACGGTATTTATTCCCAGTTTCATATATAAAACCTTCCCGGTCCTTAAAGCCCGGGAGCTACGGTAAACAGCACTTCTGCCATGCCTACGCCCAGGTTAAAGTACTGGTGTTTATATCCTTCGGGTATCAGCATCCTTCCGCCTTCTTCCAGTTCATAAGCTTTCCTGGATACTGCCTTTTCATCTTCCAGCTCGCTGAGTACCACTACCTGCAGCTTTCCCTTAAGCACCATAAGGATCTCATCACCTTTATGGACTTCAGGGTCTGTATGTTTTCCGGGACAGATCTCTACTTTGCCCACATGGCACCTTTCATTGCTGATATAAAACATGAACTTTGATTCATGGTCTTTGCCGTGTATCACTGTAAGCGCATCTTCAGGTTTTATAAGTATATGCCTTTTTTCTTTTCTGGCTTCTTCGGTTCCGGCAGGCCAGTTGCCAATAAAATCTTTTATTGTCTTCATCTTTTTCCCCTAATCTTCCGGATTTTCTTTATATTTTACAGCTTCCAATTTATAATTCGACACCAGCTCTATATCGCTCTCATCCCACATGGGCCCTTCGATTATGGCAACTATGGTAACCGGTCCAGTGGTGAAATTATATACGGTATGCCAGCATTTTGCCGGTATAAGCACCGCATCCCCGGCTTCTGCCTGGGTGCACTGCCCTGTCTCGGGATTTACCAGTGTTGCTGTGCCTTCCAGCACATAATACGGTTCATCTCCCGAATGTATATCCGGAGGCTGGAAGGTCTGGCCCGGGGGGACTGTCCACATGGACATAAGTATCTTGTCTGTGCTGGCAAATATCCTGGGGGACATCTTTTCCCTTCCGGCCCCATAGACAGTTACCACGTCATCTTTGGGGTCCAGCACTGCTGGTCTTTTTTTATCAGGCGGGAACGGATGGTTTTCCGCCCAATCCGGCAGTCCTGCCGGCTTGTCTTTGGCACTCATATTTTCCTCCTCTTTCTTTATTGTCTTTTATAATTATTAAAGATCACTTAAGTTCCGGATCTACCATGACTACGGCTTTCCCTACGCCGTCAAGCCTCTTTTCCACGACTTCAAATGCCTTCTCGATATCGTCCAGGGGGAATGTATGGGTGATGACTTTCTCTATATCCACTATGCCGCTGGCTACTATCTTTATCCCCCTCTCGAAGGAATTCTGGGCTCCGGATGCCGTGACCAGGGTTATATCCTTAAAAAGATATTCTGAAAAATCAATATTATTTACCGGTTCAACGGGAACGCTGTATATGTTTAGGGTGCCCTTATTGGCGACTACTTTTCCCATATTCTCCAGAGACTCCTGGACTCCTGCGGCTTCAAACACATAATCAGCCCCCCTGCCTCCTGTCTCATCCATTATTTCTTTTACCATATCTTTTTCCCTGGTATTTATTATGACATCGGCGCCGATATCCTTCCCCAGGTCCAGTCTTGCCTGATTGGGTCCGGCAAGTATTACTTTTGATGCTCCGCTGGCCCGGGCCAGCATGGTGAAATGATGGCCGGCTACTCCCGGTCCCAGCACCGCTACCGTATCGCCGGCTATTATGGGAGCCCTCATCAAGCCATATACACAGATGGCAAAGGGTTCAAAAACTGATGCGGCTTTAAACGAAAATCCCGGGGGTATCTTAAATACCTTTTCATGGGGGGCCACGGTATATTCTGCAAAACCGCCGTTCCTGTGTATCCCTATTATGCTCTGGCCTTTTTCGCACTGCACATATCCTCCTGCCAGGCAGGTCTTGCATTTTCCGCACCCTATATTGGGCTCGACCACTACCCGGTCGCCCGTCTTGAAGTTATCCGGTACCCCCCGGCCTATCCCGGTTATGATACCTCCGAACTCATGACCGAATACCCTGTCCTTTTCTATATTCCAGGGTCCGACCTTGTAACCCTGATAAAGATGAAGATCGGTCCCGCAAATACCGGTAGAATGGACCTTTACCTGTATCTCGCCTTCCGCCGGTTCGGGTATATCGATATCCCCTATGGATATATTATTGGGACCTTTGTATAATGCAGCTTTCAAATCATCCTCCTCATGTAAACGATCTTATGAAAAAGTCTTTTTAATAAATTCATATCCCTTTACCGCTATTGCTTCCTGGCCCTCATCATATGTACGCCAGATGGCCCCCATCTCTGCCAGGGGACTTCCTATTTTGGGATCGCAGCTCTCTATTACCACTGCTCCCTGATAGGAGATCTCCTTAAGACCGCTGGCCACTCCCTGCCAGTCGGTATGCCCGGTCCCTGGTGTTCCCCTGTCATGTTCCGGCACATGCATATGGTATAGATATTTCCCGGCCCTTAAGATAGCTTCCTTAAGATCCTTTTCTTCAATATTCATATGATATACATCCAGCTGCACCCCGATACTGTCAAGACCTATGTCCTTTACCAGGGCTATGCCATCATCAGCGGTATTTATAAAACTGGTCTCATACCTGTTCAGCGGCTCCAGGGCTATCCTTATGCCATTATCGGCAGCATATTTTCCCAGACGGGTAAAATTATCCACGCATATATCCCAGGCTTTCTTTTTTACATCAGGTGAAACCATCTCCGGATGTATGCCTGCGGAATATTCGGGCCCGATAAGCATTTTGGAACCCAGTCTGCCGCAGAGGTCTATAAGGTTTCTTATATATTCCCTTCCCTTCTCCTGGACATCTTCATCTTCGCTGAAAACACTCTGTTCCGGACCGGGTATACCCACGATCACGCTTTCCAGGCCATACAGTTCAAGTGCATCTTTTATGGCATCTATGTTTTCGGCGGAATGGTCTTCAATAGACATCTCCACAGTATCATAGCCGATATCGGCGATCTTCTTCAGGATATGGACGTGGCCTGAGGAAAACGGATATACCCATAATACTGTATTTAAACCGTATTTCATACTTCGCTCCTTGATCCTATTTTACAATAATTAAAAAATAATCAGACAGCTGTACCCAGTTTCTTGAATTCAGGTATAAGCGCCTGGTATAGGGACTGGAAGTTTTCCGCCAGCCTGCAATAATCCCTATGTTTTTTCATATCCGGTTCGATGACGGTAAAAACATCCTTCTTATTTCTTTTTACTGCATCCTCCGCATCCCTGTATATCCCGGAACATATTCCTCCCAGCATAGCTGCTCCCTGTATAGCAGTTTCCTTGAAACCCGGTATTTTTAAGACCCTGCCGGTTATATCGCTTTTTATCTGCGACCATATCCTGTTTTTGCTGCCGCCTCCCGTAAGAAGCACTTCCCTGTAGTCAGTCCCTGCATGCTTTTCTGCAATATCAAGGTTTTGTTTCAGGGCAAATCCTATGCTCTCCAGCACTGAACGGAACATATCAGCTCTGGACGTCCCCAGTGTTATACCGGCAAATACCCCCCTGGCATCCGAATCCCACCAGGGGCTCCTCTCGCCCTGCAGATAGGGAAGAAAAAATAGTCCCCCGGAACCGGCGGGGGAACCTGCTGAAAGCCGGGAAATATGATCATAGAAATCCCCGATTTCCATATCTTCCGGGGAAAAAGCCCTTTTTAGCCAGTTTAATGCGGCTCCGGAAGTAGATGTCGGGGCGTGGTATATCCATTTGCCCCCGATATAGGTGCGGTTTAGAAACCTTTTCTCGAAATCAGGCTCTTCCAGAACCCCCGAAAGTATTTCCGAAGTGCCCGACGATATAAACACTTCTCCGGGTCCCGTTATGCCTATCCCCAGAGCGGAGCAAACGGTATCGGCAGCACCGGCAGCTACAGCCGTATTTTTCTTCAGTCCGGTATCGGCAGCAGCCCTGCCTGCAATGTTTCCGGCAGGTTCCCAGGGCTGGAGCAGCAGAGGAAGTTTTTCGCTGTCAATGCCGTAAATATCTAATAATTCCACATCCCAGCCCGACATTTCCCTGGTCCTGAAAAAACCGGTAAACGATGCCTGGGTATTATCCAGCACGAACCTTCCTGTGAGCCTGTGCATTATATATGTGGTAAGATGGCCAAAACAAAAAGTCTTCCTGTATATATCCGGCTCATTGTCCCTGATCCACATTATGCTTGACGCAGAAACCGCTCCGGCAAGAAGCCTGTTCCCGGTGGCGGCAAAAATCTTATCCGGACCGGCCCTTTCCAGCACTTCTTCCACCTGGGCTTTGCTCCTGCAGTCAAAATTCATTATTACATCCCTTAAGGGTATTCCGTTCTTATCCAGGGCCGCTACTGCGGGACAGGTAGATGAACAGGCAATGGAACTAATTTTATTCTTTCCGACCCCGGCTTCCCTGCTGCATTCATCTATAAGTGAGACAATATCTTCCCATATCTTAAGGGGAGATAATTCTGCATAACCGGATGCCGGTGTCAGTATTTCCATATCCCTGCGGGCCATGGCCAGCATCTCGCCGCCAGCATGGAATAATCCGGCTTTTATGCCTGTCCCTCCTATATCTATACCCAGAAGATATTGTCCCATATCTAATATATAGTCTCCATCTCGCCCACTGCATCTTCTATGCGGTTAAGCACTTCCT
>CAYZJW010000099.1:0-5902 GCA_964478985.1 uncultured Actinomycetota bacterium | reverse complement strand
GGAGCCAAATACCGGGATTACTTCGAATTCCAGGAGGAGCTTAAGGAATGCCCCTCGCACAGACTTCTGGCCATGAGGCGCGGGGAGAAGGAAGAATACCTCAAGGTATCAATAATAATAGATGACGCGGAAGCAGTAAGCAGACTGGAAAATATATATATAACCGGCTCCGGCAGGTCCTCGGAAGAGGTGAGAAATGCTGCCGGAGACAGCTACAGGCGGCTTCTTTGCCCTTCCATGGAGAATGAGTTTGCCAGGGAGTCCAGAGGAAAAGCGGAAAGAGATGCCATAAAAGTATTTACTGCCAACCTGAGGCAGCTTCTTATGGCTCCCATACTGGGCCAGAAAAGGGTCATAGCCCTTGATCCCGGGTTCAGGACCGGCTGCAAGGCGGCGGTGCTGGATGAGCAGGGGGACCTGTTAAAAAATGATACCATATACCCAAACCCTCCGCAGAAGGATCTTGAGGGTTCGGAGAAGAAACTGGCAGGCCTGGTAAGGGAGTACAGCATAGATGCCATAGCCATAGGAAACGGTACCGCCAGCAGGGAGACCAGGGAGTTTGTGGATAATATCGATTTTGGAAGAGATGTATCCGTATTTGTGGTAAGCGAAAACGGCGCCTCCATATATTCGGCTTCCAAAACAGCCAGGGAAGAATTTCCTGATCATGATGTGACTGTAAGGGGAGCGGTATCTATCGGCAGGAGGCTTATGGACCCGCTGGCGGAACTGGTAAAAATAGACCCCAAGAACCTGGGGGTGGGCCAGTACCAGCATGATGTGGACCAGGCAGAACTGAAGAAAAGCCTGGACCGGGTGGTGGAAAGCTGTGTGAATATGGTAGGAGTCAACCTTAATACGGCCAGCAGGCATCTTCTGAATTATGTTTCGGGACTGGGGCCGGTGCTGGCCTCAAATATCGTGGAGCACAGGAAGGAAAACGGTCCCTTTGCCAGCAGGCAGGAACTAATGAAAGTAGCCAGGCTGGGGAAAAAAGCATTCCAGCAGTGTGCCGGATTTTTGAGGATCCGGGAAGGCAGAAATCCCCTGGATAATACATCTGTTCATCCGGAAAGCTATTATATAGTGGAAAAGATGGCATCCGACACGGATGCGGATATTTCGGCACTGATAACAGATAAGACCCTGCAGGGAAAGATACGCCTCGACCATTATATTGATGAGGATAACGGGCTTCCCACCCTTAATGATATAATGGCAGAGCTGGCAAAACCGGGGCGCGATCCCAGGGAGAAGATATCATTATTTGAGTTTAAAAAAGGTGTAAGGTCCATGGAAGACCTGGAGACAGGCATGATATTGCCGGGTATTGTCACCAATATAACCAATTTCGGGGCTTTTGTAGATGTGGGGGTAAAACAGGACGGGCTGGTACATATATCGCACCTGGCCCATGACTTCGTAAAGGACCCCAATGATGTGGTTTCGCTTCACCAGGAAGTGAAGGTAAAGGTGCTGGACGTGGATATGGAGCGGAAGAGAATACAGCTTTCCATCAGGGATGCAGTCTGAGCCTCCTCTGTATCAAAGGGAAGAATAAGAGAAGGACAAAGGCCAGTCCCAGCCCGGAAAATTCATAATATACCAGGTTTACTATACCTATACGGTCAGCAGCTTTTCCCAAAAATATCATGGTTATGCCGGCTATGCCCGGACTCAGCCCCAGTATCAGGGAGGAAGCCAGGCTCATATTGCCGGGGAGAAGGTCCTGGGCCATCCTTATGCATACCGGCTGGGCGGAGATCATAAAGAACCCTCCCAGGATAAAAAAGGTAATGGACAGAAGGCCTTCGGTCCTGAATGTAAGGTAGAAAAGCGGTACTGCCAGGATTATTGCTGCCTGCAGGACTATATTTCCCTTTTTGAAATGGTCATAAAGGAAACCCGAAAAAAGGCCTGATGCGCCCCCCAGGGCACCAAAGACAAGCAGGATATTGCCAATATTTATAAGGCTGACATTTTTTTGGGTATAATACAGAGGCATATAGTTTACCATGGTTATCCATATGACATAAAGTGAATAGACCATAAAAATTATGATCGCCAGCAGGGCAAGTTTGTACCTGTTGGCCCCGGCAAGTCTTTCCCATGAGAATGTGAACTTTTTTCCTGCAGTTATTTCGTCCTTCGAAGGCGCATATCTCAGGAGCACCAATGCCATTATTATTCCCGGCACCATGGCCAGGGGCGTGTACTCTATTCCCAGTTTTTCCAGGATAAGTATCATTATAAGCGAGCCCAGGGCATTTCCCAGGTTTCCTCCCAGGTTTATCAGGGAACTGGCGATACCCTTCCTTCTGCCTCCAAAATGCCCGGCAACGGCGGCGCTGGCAGGATGGTAGGCAGCTATGCTAAGGTTGCCCAGGAACAGGAATACCAGTATCAGGTAAAAACCCGGCAGTATTCCCAGAAGGCTTAAAAATATTGAAGTAAAAAGCGGACCTACCACCAGGTAATATTTCAGGCCGTGCCTGTCAGAAAGGATGCCGAAAACAGGGGAGAAAAGGCTGTTTGCCAGGATAGTTGATGCAGCCATCAGGCTCACCTGGAAAAGAGACAGGCCGAATTTGGCTGTCAGGAAAGGTATGAGGCCTATATAGGCGCTCTGGTAGATATCAGTTATGAAATGGCTTCCGGCCGAAAGACCCACCTGCAGCCGCCTGTTATTTACGGTATTTACCAACAGCACTCCTTCCCGGCATTCATTCTTTGCCGTTCCTTGAGATAACGGAAGGGAAAAGGAATAATAGGACCACCCCTATAAGAGGCAGGATAGAGACATACCTTATAGTGTTAACCAGGCCGATAATATCGGCTGCCTTGCCCACCAGGAGCAGGCTGGCGGCAGCGCTCCCGGCCGCCACTCCTATGGTGAAGGAAGCAGCCAGGCCCGCATTGCGGGGGAATATGTCCTGAGCCAGCCGGTTGCACAGCGGAAGCGTGGGTATTGACAGCAGTCCGTATAACAGAAAAAGCGCAATACCGGCATTGACAGGTACCAGGAATATGGCATATACGCATGGAATAGATAAAAATAACAGCACCTGGATAAAGACATGCCTTTTTGTCATACGGTCAGAATAGTACCCGGCAGCCAGTCCTCCCAGCCCCCCTATCATAACGAAAGCCATAAAGATAAACCCAAAGTCCAAGAGCCCTACTCCCCGGCCGGTCAGGTACAGGGGCATAAAGGTTATAAGGGTCACATTCATAAGTTCACGGAAATAAGCTACCAGGATAACCAGCAGAAGCAGTATCAGTTTTTGCTTTTTTACTGTTTTCAGTTTGGAAAAGAATCCGGGAGAATCCTGGCGCTCCCGGGAAACACCTGTTTCCCTGGCATACTTCATCACAATGGCAGCAGTTATTATTCCCGGCAGGGACGCCAGCGGGGTAAAGGCCAGCCCCAGCTTTTCTATGATGAATATAATAAATATGGAGCCAACTGAAAAACCCAGCGAACCCCCGAATGATATCACAGAATTGGCAAGACCTCTCCGGCTGCCCCCGAAATAGGCGGCAGTGGCTGCGCTGGGGGGATGGATGGCTGCTACTCCCAGGTTTCCCAGGAAAAGACAGATAAGTATGACCCAGTATGAAGGCGCCAGGCCCAGGAGGCTTATAAACACTGATGCCATAAGCGGTCCCAGGACCAGAAACTTTTTCATCCCGTACTTATCGGAAAGATATCCAAAAAGAGGCTGGCTCAGATTTGCCGATATGAAATTTACGGCTGTAAGCGTGCTCACCAGGAAAAGCGACAGGCCAAGTTTTGCCGTAAGCACCGGTATCATGCCCACTATGAAGCTGGCGTAGATATCAGTCACCATATGGGTGCCGGCGCCCAGAAATATTATGCTTTTTTCTCCTTTCCTGGCCATTTTTAAGATTCTACTCTTTTAAATCAAATAATCAATAATTATGGGAAATTATACGGCAGGACAGATTTTTGGGACGGCATTTATTTAATTTTTTCCATTATTCTTATATAATCAGGTTACCGTGCTAGGTGGGGAGCTAGCGGTGCCCTGTAACTCACAATCCGCTCCAGTGAGACCGATCAACAGGCTGAGGAATGGAATAGTGGGGTTTTGCTACTGTGAAAGCGGTGATGAAAGCCGGGTCCTGTGCGGCGGAGGGTTATGAACCCCGTCAGGTCCGAGAGGAAGCAGCGGTAAGTAACATTCTCCGGGCGCCACAGGGATGCCTGGCTGGAGCTGGCTGCACAGTAAGCACCTGTTGTCCCATTACGATCCTGGGGCACGGTTTGATTATAAATCTTAAAGCCTGGGAACTTTTAAATGGGATATATTTCATTTTACCGCAAATGGCGGCCGCAGACCTTTGATGAGATAATAGGCCAGGAATATAATATACAGACCCTGAAGAATGTACTGGACGGCAACAGGCTTTCCCATTCATATATCTTCTGCGGGCCCAGGGGCACGGGCAAGACATCGACGGCCAGGATACTTGCCAAAGCAATCAACTGCAGGGAGGGAATATCTTCTTCCCCCTGCAATAAGTGTGACAGCTGCAGGAGTATTTCTGAAGGAAGCAATATGGACGTTATCGAGATCGACGCGGCTTCCAACCGGGGCATAAATGAGATAAGGGAGCTAAGGGAAAAGGTCAAGTACCTGCCCAATGAGCTGAAAAAGAAAGTATATATAATCGACGAGATCCATATGCTTACCACCGAAGCCTTCAATGCACTGCTTAAAGTCCTGGAGGAGCCGCCGGAGCATGTTATATTCATAATGGCCACCACCGAACCTAATAAAGTAATACCCACTATAATGTCCAGGTGCCAGAGGTTTGACTTTTATCCCATACCCCCGGATCTTATAAAAGAAAGGCTTTCGCATATTGCCGGAGCCGAAAATATATCCATCACGCCTGCCGCCCTGGACCTGGTGGCAAAGAATGCTGAAGGCAGCCTGAGGGATGCAGACGGGATACTGGAACAGCTGGCCGCCTATAGTGATGAGAAGATCGGGCCTGCGGAAGTGGTAAAACTCCTGGGCGTAGTAGATATAGAAGTATTATTCGAGTTTGTGGACATACTGGCTTCCAGGGATATCAAAAAGGGACTTATGATAACTGACCGGATAATAAGGGGAAACCAGGGACTTAAAGATTTTACTGTCGAGCTTATCGACCACCTGTACAATCTCTATACAGCAAAGAACTATGACAGCCCCGGCAAGCTTATCGACCTCAGCCGGGATTACCTGGAAAGGTACCGCAGGCAGGCAGAGAAACTGCAGAATGAGGAAATTGATTATTATATGGAACATTTCACCGAACTCCTCAAACAGATAAAATGGGGTGAAAGCTCCAGGACTTTCTTTAAGTCCTCAGTGATAAGGGCTCTCAATTTTATTGTCCTTGATGACAGTAGGCTGGAAAAAAAGGCCAGGGCATGGGACAGCCGGCTGGACGCTATTGAAAGAAAAGTAAACGGCAGCCTTTCCCGTACGGCCCCGCCGGTACCGGAAACAGGAAGAGGCCTGGACATAATAAGCAGAAATGATATGGAGGAGCCGGTCCAGGATAGTCCGGCAGGCATCATAAGGGACGAGGATGCTGCCAGGGAGATCGAAGAAAGCCATGTCATAGATAATAATGGTGCCGGAAAGAAGGTAAAAGACACAGATGAACTGGCACTGGTTGAAAGCAATATGGACAGGATACTGGAAAAACTTAAAAAAACCAGGATAGCGGTACATGCCATGTTTGTAGAGGCGGGCCCGGGGCGCATAGAAGACGGCATACTTTATTTTTACCTGGAGGAAAACAAGCAATGGCACAAAGACCACCTTAATAAATCGGTTAATTCAGCTATAATAGCGTCTGTCATAAATGAAGTGACCGG